>DAINPV010000009.1:0-29082 GCA_036743315.1 bacterium
TGTTCAAGAAATTGCTGGTCACCAAGAAGGGGTTCAAGAAGGATTATCGCGGTGCGATGGCCGGCAGTCTGCTGGTGCAGAGCCACACGGCGGCCATTTCGCGCACCGAAGCCCCGTTGGAAGACAACAACCTGTGGGAGTTGATCCTCCTGGCTTCGCTGAAAGAGAATCCACGCGAACTTCCCGCGCCGGCGCCCGCCGGCGAAGAGAGCGCCGCCGCCGAAACGCCGGCGACCGCGCACGAGGAGGCCGGGGAAGAAAAGTAGCGCTCGTACAATCACTCCAGCTGCTGCGGACCGCACGGCGCATCGAGCGATGCGAACATCCGAGCGACTAAAGGCCGGAAGGCTGCGGTTGAATCAGTAAGGAGGGCGTCTTGCCCAAACCGGTGTTTATGCAAATTCCGCAAATCGCGCAGGACAAGATTCTGCTCGCGGCCGCCGAGACCTTTGCGGAAAAAGGATTGCGGCTGGTGACCATGGCCGACGTGGCGCAGCAGGCGCAAATCAGTCCGGATACGTTATCGATGTACTTCGACGGCAAGCAGGATCTGATCGCCTCGGTGCTGGGGCGCGCGGCGCAGTATTTCAACCAGGTGTACATCGAAGTGGGCAACATGCAGCGCCCGTTCTGGGAGCGCGTCGAGTACCTCTTGCGCGTGGTCGCCCGGCGCGTCCGCACGCTGGGCGCGTACCTGAACGTGTACAACCACCTGGACGCTTTCGGCGCGCCCGAACTGGCCAAGGCGACCTACGACCGTTTCGAAAGCCGCGCCGGTTTGTTTTATCAGAACCTGGTGCTGACCGGCGTGCAGGAAGCCGCGCTGCGGGACGACCTGGACGTAACCATGATGGCGCTGGCCTTTCAGGAAGCCATGCGCATCGTGCTGTCGCGCCGCGCCAACGCCATCTACCACGCGCGTTCCAAAACCTATTTGCCCGAAATTCCGTTCGACGACGAAGGCGACGAAAAACTGGTCCGCCGGCTGTTGCAGTTTCTAAAGTCGTCGTTCGGCGCGTAACCTTTTGCCCGAGCATATCGATGGCTGTCGATTGGTGGTTCTGGCCGGCGTTGGCGTCCGGGTTGTTGCTTTTTTCACGGATCTTCATGGTGCGGATTGCCTGGCGGGCGGCGGTGCTGTCGTTGCGTTCGGCGCGTAAAGTGCCGGACCGGCTGACCGTCCTGCGCGTCGAGCAACCGGCGGCGGTGACCTGGCTCGGGCACGCCACGGCGCTGGTGCAACTGGGCGACGCCTTCATCCTCACCGACCCGGTGCTCAAGGACCGGATCGGCACGGTGCAGCGGCGGCTGGTCGAGCCCGGCGTCGACCCCGCGCACCTGCCGCCGATCGACATTGTCGTGATCAGCCACGCCCACTTGGACCATCTCGACTTGCCCAGCCTGCGCCTCGTGACCGGACGCGGCGTGATCGTCGCACCGCACGGGGTGGCCAAACACCTGCCGCGCGACCTGCCGTTTGCGCAAATCATCGAACGCAAGGTCGGCGAAAGCTACGAACATCGCGGCGTGACCGTGACCGTCACCGGCGCAAGACACTGGGGCGGACGCGCGGGGGTGGACGGCCTGTGGGATCGCGCCTGCGGCGGCTTTTCTTTTCGGGCCGCGGCGGGGACGGTCTTTTACGCTGGCGACACGGGCTACGACGCGGAACTGTTCGCGGAGATCGGCCGCGGGCAACCGCCGGACATCGCGCTCCTTCCGCTCGGACCGGCGCGCCCGCGTTGGGCGATGCGCATGAACCACCTGGACCCCGCCGACGCCTTGCGCGTGTTCGACGATCTGCGCGCCGGGCACTTCGTCGCCGTGCATCATTCCACGTTCATTCACAGCACCGATCCGCCGCACGAACCGCGCCGGGAATTTCTCGCCCTGGCCGCGCAGCGGCCCGACGCCGCGCGGATTCACGTGCCGTTCTACGGCGAACAACTGCTCTTCACGGGCGATGGCGAACGGCTGACGTTCGCCGGCCGGCGCGGACCGAACGCCGCCGCGGTCGACGTCGCCGCCTTTGGTCCCTGGCGGTAACGAACGAACGTCAATAGGATGCGTCGAGCGCGCCGTCCGCGATGTCGACGGTGATCGTGCCCAGCAGATCGGTGCGGAGGATTTCCGCGCCGGCGTCTTCCCAATCCTGCATCGCCGCCGCCGTCGGATGGCCGTAGGGATTGTCCGCGCCGACGGAGATCACCGCGAACAACGGCGACACGTAGCCGGCGAAATCCTCGTCGCGATCGGCGCTGCCGTGGTGCGGCACCTTGGCCAGATCGGCGGCCAGATCGTCGCCGTACACGCCGATCATTTCGGCCTGGCTGCGTTCGGTGAGGTCGCCGGTGAACAGCGAGACGGCGCCTTCGCAATCGACCGCCAGCACGATGCTGTTGTCGTTGAGCTCGTTCCAACTCTGGTCGGCGTTAAGCACCCGCACCGCGCAGCCGTCGACGGTTTCTTCGTCGCCGCGCTCGACGATACGCCGTTGGATGCCGGCCTCGTCGACCGTCTCGTCGAATTCCGCGTAGGTCATCGTCGAGTTGGTTTCGCCGTTTTCCCACAGTTCGCCGACCTCAACCGCTTCGATCACGTCGTCCAATCCGCCGCAATGATCGGCGTCAGGATGCGTGACGACCATGTAGTCCAGGTGCGTCAGGTGCAGTTCCTCGAAGTGCGGCACGATGACGTCGTCGCCCGCTTCGTTGGGGCCGCCGTCGATGAGCATCGTTGAGCCCTGCGGAAAGCGCAGCAGCATGGCGTCGCCCTGGCCGATGTCATAGAAGACGACCTGGAAGCCTTCCGGCGGCGCGTAGGTGTCGTCGTCATCGTCGTCGTCGTCATCATCGTCATCGTCGTCGTCGGGCGTGGCGTCGTCATCGTCGTCGTCATCGTCGTCATCGTCATCGTCGTCGGGCGTGGCGTCGTCATCGTCGTTGTGGTCGTCCCACTCGTCGTCGTCGTCATCGGGTTCCTTGTCCGATTTGATCGTGCCGTTGCAGGCGGAAACGACGATGAGAACGATCATGGCGATGAACACGAGAAACAAGATCGAAACGAGTCGGTTTTTCATGATTTCTTCTCGGCGGTTGATTTCAAAGATGATTCTTTTATCGGAATATTTAGCGTTTCCGTTAGCAATTCTAGTGGAAAGAAGTTATGCGGTCCACCAAGGCAAAGTTAAAATTCTACTATTACGCGGAGGCCAAAAGCATTGTCAGGCAGGGTTTTGCGAGACGCCGGGCGCGCAAACGCCAATTTTAAAAGGGGCTATGCGGTCGGAGAAAAATCGCCGACGCGCAGAAACCGCTTAAAAAGGGGCTTTTGGGAGAAAAAAGCGTTTTTTTCTTTTTGCTTAAGCGAAAAAGGACTTGACATCGGAAGCGATTAAAACAATTTCTATAAGGGTAGTTTTTCGCCCCGGTAATGGAAGGTTTTTTCTGAAGACAACAGTCTTCCCATAACGTAAGCCATAAGAGGAGATGTTGCTATGGCCGACAAGAAACCCATGACCAAAGCTCAGATCGTGACTCATTTCGCCGAAAAGTTTGAATTGCCCAAGAAATCCGTCAACGCACTGTTCGACGAACTGGCCGACTTGGCCGCCAAAGAAACCAAGAAAATCGGCGCGTTCACGCTGCCCGGCATCGGCAAGCTGGTGAAGAATAAGCGCAAGGCCCGCGTGGGCCGCAACCCGGCAACCGGCGAAACGATCAAGATCGCCGCGAAGACCGTGGTCAAAGCTCGCCTGTCGAAGAACTTCAAAGACGCCGTGGTTCCCCCGGCGCCCAAAAAGTAAATCGGCGACAAACTGAATTGGCGATTACCGGCGGGAGCGGTTGCTCCCGCCTTTTTCTTTAAGCGGACGTCGGCGGGCCGAGAACTTCGGCGATAAGTTGGCGCACCAGTCGGCCGATGGCGGGCGAAGCGGTCAGGCCGGGCGATTCGATGCCCACCAGGTGCACAAGGCGCGGATCGTCTTCCTGCCGCTCGATGAAAAAATCGGCCTCCACTTCGCCGGGCCCGTAACGTTTGGCGCGGATGCCGGTGTGACCCAGGCGCAGGTCGCTCGCACGCAACGCCGGGCACAATTGTTGCGCGGCGGCGAAAAGCTCATGCGGTTGTTGCCGCTCCCCTTCGTAGTTTTCCTTGTCGTCGATGAAGCGCGCGGTCGGCCCGACCCACAGTTCGCCGTGCACGGTCTTGGTCAGGTGCACGCCCAGACCCACCGCGGCCGGCGCCGGGTAGACCAGCGCTTCGATCAGCCCCGCCCGAGCCGGAATGACCGTCGCGTACTCGCCGCGACAGGGGTGAATCGTGTGTCGCCCGTCGCCGCACAGGCGCGCGATTTCGTCGCTGTACAACCCGGCCGCGTTGACGACCGTGCGCGCCAGCACCGCGCCTTTGGCTTGCGTGTGCACGGTCAGCGCCGGCCCGTCGCGGTCGACGGCGACGACCCGCGCGTCGGCCAGCAACAGCGCCCCGGCGGCCTGCGCGCGTCCGGCGAGCTGATGCAAATACTCGGCGGCGTCGAAAACGCCCGTGCGCGGCGAAAGCAGCGCGGCTTTGAGCGCGATGTGCGGCTCGCGTTTGTTGGCGACGGCCGCGTCGACCAACGTCAGGTCGTCCGCGCCGTTGGCGCGACCTTTTTGGAGAAGCGTTTCAAGGATGGGCAGTTGCTCATCGTTCACCGCGACGATCAACTTGCCGCCAAAGCGATGGGCGACGCCCCAGGCGGGCAGGAGTTCGGTCATGATTTCCCAACCGGCGACGCACAGGCGCGCCTTGTGCGAACCCGGCTCGTAATAGATGCCCCGGTGCACCACCTGGCTGTTGCGCGTGGATTGTCCTTCGCCGAGGCGACCCCGTTTTTCCAGCAGCACCACCCGGTAGCCGGCCGTGGCCAGCTCATGGGCGCAAGACAGGCCGACCACGCCGCCGCCGACGACCGCCGTATCCATCGCCTGGAACTCTGGGCGCTCCATGATTGCGTCTCTCCCGTTTGCGGGGCATTATAAGGAAAGTTCCTTGCGAAAACAGCGAAATCTTATTAATGTCGGTGTGCGTTGAACGGATCGGTGGATATTTTCGGGGTGATTTTCCCGGCGGAAGGAAAACGAGAGCGATGAGCAAACGTGCGTCCATCTTCGCGTTGCCGGCGTTGGCGGTGTTGCTGCTGCTGTCGTCGGGTTGCGGCGTGATGGTCAAGCGCGCGACGCGTCCGCTGATGGAAAACATGGTCAGCTCGGTGATGAAGCAGTCCGACCCCGAACTGGTGCGCGACGGCGCGCCGGCCTACCTGCTGATGATCGACGGCCTGGTGGAAAATTCCCCCGACGATCCGGACGTGCTGGCGGCGGCGGCGCAGTTGTACAGCGCCTACCTGTCGGCGTTCGTGATGGACGACGATCCGGCCCGCGCCCGGCTGATGAGCGAAAAGTCGTTCGCCTACGCGATCCGGGCCACTTCGCTGGTCAACGAGACGTTCGCCGACAACTGGAACGCGCCGTTCGAACAATTCAGCAAGACGCCGGAATCCTTCGCCGCCGGCGATGAGCAATTCCTGTTTCTGGTGATCACGACCTGGGCCAATTTCATCCGGACGCACCGCGACGACTGGGACAACATCGCGGATATCTCGAAGGTCGAGCTGTTGGCCAAACGGCTGTTGGAATTGGATGAAACCTATTATTATGGCGCGCCGCACCTGGCGTTGGGCACGTTGTATTCGCTGCTGCCCGAGCAGATGGGCGGCAAACCCGAGTTGGCCCGGGAGCACTTCGAGCGGGCGCTGGAAATTTCCCGGGGCAAGCTGCTGTCGGCGTACGTGATGTACGCGGGCAGTTACGCGCGGCTGGTGTTCGATCGTCCGTTGCACGATCGCTTGTTGCAGCAGGTCTTGGACACCCCGGCCGATATCGAGCCGGAGCTGACCTTGATCAACACCCTGGCCAAGCGCCAGGCCGAGCAGATGTTGGCGGAAGCGGACGATTATTTCTAAAGGAGAGCATCGTTGATGAAACGAATTTTAATCGGTGTGTTGGCGGTTCTGGCGCTGAGCGGCGCATTGTTGGCCGCGAGCGTTTTCGCGGGCGGCCCAACGACCTTGAAGCTGGCGACGATCGCGCCCGACGGCACCTCGTTCGTGGTGGCGTTGCGCGACGCCGGCAAGGAAATCGAACAGAAGACGGCCGGTCGCGTCAGCTTTAAAATCTACCCGGGCGGCGTGATGGGCAACGACGCGGTCATTCTGCGCAAGTTCCGCACCGGGCAGTTGCACGGCTCGTCGTTCACCGCCGGCGGCATCTCGCAGATCTACAAAGACTACCAGGTGATGAGCCTGCCGCTGATGATCCGCAATTATCAGGAAGCCGACGCGGTGCGCGCGCAGATCGAACCGCTGCTGACCGCCAAGCTCGCCGAGCAGGGTTTCATTTCGATGGGGATCAACGAAATCGGTTTCGCGTACCTGCTGAGCAACCGGCCGGTCGCTTCGGTCGAACAGTTGCGCGCATGCAAGATGTGGGTGCCCGAGGGCGACCCGGTCAGCCGCGTGGTTTTCGAGGAAGCCGGCGTGCCGCCCGTGCCGCTGCCGCTGACCGACGTGCTCACCGGCCTGAACACCGGCTTGATCGACACGGTGGCCAACTCGCCGGTCGGCACGGTCGCGCTGCAGTGGTTCACCAAGGTCAAATACCTGATGCAGGTGCCGTTGATTTACACGTACAGCACCTTCGCCTTCTCCGATCGCGCCTGGAAGCAACTGTCGGCCGGAGACCAGGCGATCGTGCGCGAGGCGCTGACCAAGCGTTTCCGCACCATGGACCAGGATACGCGTCGCGCCAACGAGCAGGCGATGGCCACGCTGAAAAAGCAGGGCGTGCAGATCGTTCCGTTCAATCAGGCCAACTGGCCCAAGATGGTCGACATCGCCGACCGGTCGATCCAGAAGCTGATCGCCAAGGGCAATTTCGACCCCGCGCTGGTGCAGCGCATTCGCGGCATCGTCGAGCCGATGCGCCGGGGGCGTTAAGCGCGCCATGAGCGAAACGAAGCGGCCCCATATCGTCCGGCGCGTGCTGCACGGCTTGGAAAACGGCAGCCTGGTAGCGTTGTTGTCGGTGATGATTCTGCTGGCCGTCTGGCAGATCGTGTTGCGCAACCTCGCCGGCCTGCGCATCGAATGGGCACAAGGTCTGGTCGGCAAGTTCATCTGGATCGATCCGTTCCTGCGCTACGGCGTGCTGTGGGTCGGACTGCTGGGCGCGATGGTCGCCTCGCGCGATTACAACCACATCACGATCGACGTCGTTTCCTACTTTCTCAAAAAGCGCGTCAAAGCCGGGGTGAAAGTCGCGGTCGATCTGTTCACCGCCCTGGTCGCCGGATTGCTGACCCACGCGGCGGTGAACTTCATCGCCGACGAAATGGCCGGCGGCGCGATGGCCTTCGCCAAGGTGCCGACCTGGATCGCCGAGTTGATTCTGCCGGTCGCCTTCGGCACGATCGCGTTGCGCTACCTTATCTTTGCCGGTTTGCACATTCACGAAGCGCTGACGGGCAAGGACGAACCGCAGGAGGCGGCCTCATGATTATCGCCGCGTTCCTGTTGTTGTTCGCCTTGCTGGGCGCGCCGCTGTTCGCGGTGATCGCCGCCAGCGCGCTGAGCGGTTTCCATCGCGGCGGCATGGACCTGTCGGCGGTGATGATCGAAATCAACCGCATCGTCGACACGCCGGTGCTGTTGTCGATTCCGCTGTTCACCTTCGCCGGCTACCTGATGGGCGAATCGAAAACGCCGCAGCGGCTGGTCGACATCACCCGCGCCGCGCTCGGCTGGATGCCCGGCGGGCTGGCCGTGGTCACGCTGGCCGTGTGCGCGCTGTTCACGGCTTTCACCGGCGCGTCGGGCGTGACGATCATCGCCATGGGCGCGCTGCTGTATCCGGCGCTGATTCAGGAAAAGTATCCGGAGAAATTCAGCCTCGGCACGATCACCACCTCCGGCAGCCTGGGCTTGCTGTTTCCGCCGGCGATCCCGCTGATCCTCTACGGCATCATCGCGCAAACGTCGATCGACGGTCTCTTTGCCGCCGGCATTCTGCCCGGCATGTTGATGGTGGTGCTGCTGGGGGGCTACAGCATGATCGTGGCGCACCGCGCGCAGGTGCCCACACAGAAATTCAATTGGGCCGCGCTGGGGCGGGCATTGCGCGGCGGCATCTGGGAAGTGCCGCTGCCGGTGATCGTGCTGGGCGGCATCTACTCGGGCTTTTTCGCCGTGTCCGAAGCGGCCGCGGTGACCGCGCTGTACGTGCTGATCGTCGAAGTGTTCGTCTACCGCGAGGTGCCGCTGCGCCAACTGCCCGCGGTGATGGTCAAGTCGATGACGCTGGTCGGCGGCATCCTGATCATCCTGGGCGTGAGCATGGCGTCGACCAGTTACCTGATCGATCAGGAAGTGCCGATGAAACTGTTCACCTTCATCAGCGCGCACATCTCCAGCAAGCTGACCTTCTTGATTCTGCTCAACGTCTTTCTGTTGATCCTGGGCTGCATCCTGGATATCTTTTCGGCGATCGTGCTGGTCGTCCCGCTGGTGCTGCCGGTGGCGGCCAACTATGGCATCGATCCGGTGCACCTGGGCATCATCTTTTTGGCCAACATGCAGATCGGCTACTCGACCCCACCGATCGGCATGAACCTGTTCATCGCCAGCTACCGCTTCGATCAGCCGGTGGTCAAACTCTACTGGGCCGCACTGCCGTTCCTCGTGCTGCTGCTGGCCGTCGTGCTGATCATCACCTACTGGCCGGCGCTCTCGCTGTTTTTGCCGGGGCTCGTGCAGTAGGGGAGGGTTAATCGACGTGTTCGTATAGGTACGGCGCCGACGAGCGACCGAGGGCGAAGTATTCTTCGGCCAGAGTGCGCAAGAAGGTTTCCACCAAGGATCGTCGATAATCGCACCAGGCGGACGTCCCGGTGATTGAAGAGCGATAGTCGCTTTTGCCACAGCGACTGGAATCTTCTCCGAGGCATCCGTAGCAAAGCGATTGAATCCAACAATCATTGCATTGTGCATGGCGCCATTTGTCGGCCAGCTGCAAATAGTCATTCAGTTTCGCTGGCAACTGGGGCGGAGCATCATCGTCGATACGACCCATACTAATTGCCGGATCGTTCATCAACATGAAACAAGAGTAGATCCGACCGTCGGCGTTGACGGCCAGGGTGGAATCGCCCGCCGGGCAATAATGTCGAATTGGCCGACCCGCGGTCATCGCATTCAGCCAACGCTTGACCGGGGAGATCGCCTTGGGCGTACCGGCCGTCAGGTTGCGCACCGACGCACGGATCGCCTCGGCGTAAAGGGCCTCGCGCAGCTCCAGCGGCACGCTTCGGGGATCGCCCGGGGGAACGACGACCATCGGGCAGTGCAGGGTTTTGCACCGGTAACGATCGTAAAAGAAGTCCATTAGCGTATCGATATAGATATTTTGATGATAATGTTCCATCGTGTAGGTGCACTCGAATTCGACGTCGAATCCCAATTCCCGCAGCCGTTCGACGTTGTGGTCGATGAGGGCGAACGTTGCCGCACCGTCCGGCTTGGTGCGCAGACGATCGTGGATTTCCGGCGGCCCGTCGAGACTGACGCTGACGCTGAATCGATATTCCGAAAGAAGTGAAAGCAGAGAGTCGCTCAGATGCAGACCATTGGTTGTCAGCCCGAATCCCGGCGTCCGGGCGATTCTCCCTTTTTGTTTCAGAAAGCGGCAATACTCGCACACCATGCCGATGATCTTTTCGTTGAGCGTCGGCTCGCCGCCGAAAAAATTGAGGTGACCGATGCCCGTGTAATGTCGGAGTAAATAATTGATCGATTTCAGTGCAATGTCTGCGGGCATTAGGCGACCAGGCGAGTAGTAGGCGCCAAGGTTGGCATAGCAATAAGCGCAAGTCATATTACAGGCGTTGCTGACAACCAGCGACAGGCGGCTCAAGCCGACGGGTGGTTGGTCGGGCGATGCATTTTCCCGGTGGGCCGGACCGGCGAGCGTAAACGAGTCATCCGGCTTTTCCGGCGAACGAAAGGACAAAGTCATCGTCGCATCGTTGTATACGGCTACGTATTGGCTCGGCTCGGCAAGTCGAATAATGCGGGTTTTGGTCATGTCTTTGTCCAACGTGAGAATCGGGATAGTCCAATCCTATAGGAGCGAAAAGCGGCTTCCGGGCATTGCTATATCCCGAGCTGGTGAGGCAAGCGAATCGTTCAGCTAAAGTCACGCCCCATGTGGAAGTACCGCTGGTTAACTTTGCACGCAACGTCGTTCGAGAGAGTCTCGTAGCTTTCCAGGAAATCCTTGATCAACAAGGCGTCGCGTTCCCGAGCCGGAATGCCGACTTCATTGAACGGATCGATCGAAAAAGGTTTGATCATCTTATGGCCCTGTATTTTATCGACGTAGGTCTCCCACGGAATGCCCGAGCAGCCGCAGCCGCAGCCGCAGCCGCAATTGTCATCCTGGTTGACTTTGCTGAAGTAGGGAGCCTTCGGGTCGGCGGCCAATTGTCTGGCTAATTTGTGTAAGAGCGACGAGATCTCCAGCGCGGGAAATTCCTGCATGACCAGCAGGGCGGTTTTGTCGGCCATGGTCATGCTCGGAGCCACTTTTTTCAACTCGGCAAGATGCTTCCGGCGCGGCTCGATATAATGATTTACATAGTTTTTCAAGCCGATTTTCTTTATTCCGTCTTTAGGATCCGGAAATTCGATCTTTGGCCGTTCCTGACGCTCGCGAACCCAGTGATCGTACAATTCCAGCGCCAGTACTCTCGACTTCGCTTTCTTGTGTTCCATTTCCAACATGTTTCCCTCCCCAAATGTGGTTTGCTTAACAACCTTGACTATATATCACCAATTTTACATGTCAATATTAATAGATATAATTAATGCCATTTAATAGAAAGTATTTATACCTTCATCGATCAGATATGCGACGAAAAACCATTGTTTAAAATTTGTTTGATAATGAACGATTTGTTGCCGGTTTATGCAAGTATTCCTCACTTTTCGATGGTTGAATGTCGGCAATCGATAAGAGATTTAATTTGTGTGAATAACTCCATTGGAGTATTGTTCATCCAGTTTGGGGAGGGAAGATGAAGCGATTCTCCAATGTTTTTGTTCTATTTTGTGTATCGCTTGTTTGGTTTTCGTCCGCGGCGGCGCAGACGGTCGAAGAGACGATCCTCGCCGCCTTCGCCCGGGTGAGCGACGCCGAGCTGGAGCACGACGCCCGCGTGCTGGTCGGCCTGGAGCCGTTCGGCGAGGAGACGATCGTCAACCGCGCCGTCGGCTGCGAGACGCACGATCTGGCGACCGAGTTCCTGGTCGAGCGCATCGAGGCGATGGGCATCGAGGCCGTGCCGGAGCCGTTCCCTTGGGCCGGTGAAACGTGCGCCAATGTCATCGCCGAAATCACCGGGGAAGAGAATCCGGAAACGATCTGGGTCGTCGGCGGGCATTACGATGCGGTACACAACACGCAGGGCGCGGTGGACAACGCCTCGGGGGCGATCGTCGTGCTGCAGACGCTCAACGCGCTACGTGCCTACCGCTTCCGCGATACGATCCGGTTCATCCTCTTTGACGCCGAAGAGGGCGGCCTGGTCGGCAGCGCCCGTCATGCGTTGCGGGCTCGGCTACGCGGCGACGACATCCGACTGCTGATCAACCTCGACCTGCCCGGATGGCGCACCGCGCCGCTCAACGCGGCGTTCGCCAATTCCGACTGGCTGAGCTGGCCGCTGATGAACCGCATGAACGAGATCGTGCGCGAGTATCCCTGCGGCTCGGGCATCATCGGCGTGCCGGCGCCGTCGCTGGATTCGTCGAACCATGCGTCCTTCTGGGAATACGGCTACCGGGCGTTGATCGTCGGCAGCCTGTTTTCGCTCACCGGCTTCATGCACACGCCCGAGGACAATTTCGACAAGCTCGATCTGGAGCAATGCGCCAACGTCACACGGATGGTTATCGCTACCCTCGGCGAGCAGGCGGGCATCATCCCTGAAACGCCCGATGACGACACGCCCGATGACGACACGACCGACGACGACGCTGCTGATGACGATGCAACCGATGACGACAACGACGACGATGTGGCGGATGACGATGCCGTGGATGACGACGCAGGCGACGATGACGATGACGACGATGACGACGGATGCGGGTGCTGACAAAGGCGGAATGTGGAATTTCGAATGCGGAATGACCGCCGGAAATAATCCCTGTATTTTACCGCACGCGGCTGTTGCCCGAACCGATGCGCGAAGTAGTCTTTGGTCGGGGCGGTGATATTGCCGGGCGGAAATACTACCGTGCGCCCACGGGGATCAGATACCCGGCCAGATATTCGTCGTCGAGGCCGAGGATTTTCAACACCCTCTCGTCGTTGAACGCGCCGACCGGCACGCTGACCAACCCGAGGGCGACCGCGGCCAGGTGGAGATTCTGCGCGGCATGTCCCATTTCCAGCAAGACGTAGCGTTCCGCGCGCGTGCCGTACTTGCCCGCCGTGCGCGCGACCACGCCGGTGACGGCGAAGACGGCCGGGGCGGTCGCCACCGCGCCTTGGCCCCAGGCGGCGTCGGCGAGCGCGGCGCGCAGGTCGTTCTTGTTTTCGCGCCGCCAGCGGTGGCCGTCGGGCAGGTAGCGGAACAGTCCGTCGGTCGTGGCGACGAACACTTCCAGCGGATACAGCGCGCCGGCCGAGGGTGCGGTGCGGCAGGATCCCTCGTGGGTAACGCCCTGGACGCTCCACAGCAACGTAGCCAGTTCCTGCCCAGAGAGCGGCCGCTTGGCATAAGCCCGCACCGAGCGGCGTTGGGTGAGGGCCTGCGACAAGGACAGGGACAACTCCAGCGGCGGAGGCAGCGCGACGGCGGTATCGGTATGCGGCATGGTTCGATCCTCTTGTTTGGCGGCGTGGCCGCTGTCCAGGCAAGCGGTAGCCGGCAACATCGCGAGGGCGAGCAACATAACGACTGACCGGGCGATCATGGCCGGATCCTTTGCTTGATTGGTCGCGGCGAACCGCATTCATGAACAAGGTAATCATACCGCAAAGGGCGTCCATGCTAGAGGCGGGGAATTTTTTCACAACTCTTGACAAATGGATGAAGAAGTCTATTATTCTGGTGGCGAGAGAAAAATAAGGAACCGCCATGCTGACCCAAACCGCCAATTATGCCGTGCGCGCCATGGGCTTCATCGCCCGCGAAGGGAAGAAATCGCCGGTGTTGTCCAAGACGATCGCCCACGAAATGGACATCCCGCAGAATTTTTTATCGAAGATACTGCATCGGCTCGTGCAGGTCGGGCTGATCGCCTCGGCGCGCGGCACCCACGGCGGTTTTACGCTGACCCGGTCGGCGAAGGAAATCACGCTGGCCGAGGTCGTGACGCCGTTCGTGAACCTGGACGATTATCGTCATTGTTTTTTGGGGCGCAAATGCGACGGCGGTTGTCGCCTGCATAAAAAATGGTTGCCCGTGCAACGAGGCTTTCTCGCGCTGTTGGAAGAAACGACCATCGATCAACTATGAACCGCAAGGAAAAGTATGGAAGGAGAGAAAACAATGATTAAAAGCAGTTCGTCGGGCTTGGCTGCCGGTCGCGTCGTGACGCTGGCCGCGCTGATCGATTATCAAACCGACGCCATCGTCAGCCGTACGTTGATCAACAAGGACAAGGGCACGGTCACGTTGTTCGCTTTCGACGCCGGGCAGTCGCTGAGCGAACACACCGCGCCCTTCGATGCGCTGGTGCAGGTGTTGGACGGCAGCTTGGAATTGACCGTCGGCGGCGCCACGGTGACGGCGACGGCGGGGGAGGTTGTCCTGCTGCCCGCCGAAGTGCCGCACGCGTTGCGGGCTGAGCAAGCCGGTAAAATGCTGCTCACGATGATTCGGGCTTAAGGGAGCTGCTCATGAAGATATCGGCGAAGAGCAAGATCAACGAAATTTTGGCCGCCTACCCGGCGCTGGTGGATTACCTGGCCGCCTACCGCGATAAGTTTTCCATTTTGCGCAGCGAGGCCATGCGGCGGTCGATCGGCCGCGCGGCGACGATCGCCTCGATGGCCGAAATCGCCGAAATTCCGCCGGCGCAATTGCTGGAGGATCTGGCGGCGGAGATGCGGCGACGCAATCTGCCGGTGACGGTCGATCTGACGCAAACCGCCATGACCCGCACCGAGCGGATCGCCGCGTTGCGCGAGATCATCGCCGCGCTGCACGACGAAGGCGATTTTACCGCGCTCAAGGCGCGCTTTGACGCGGTGATCGCCGAAATCACCCCGGGCGAACTGGCCGAGATGGAAGAGGAGCTCATTCGCGGCGGATTGCCGGTCAAAGAGGTGCAGCGGATGTGTTCGCTGCACGTGGACATGGTGCGCGACGGCCTGGCCGATGAGTCGACCGCTGCACTGCCCGGTGGACATCCGGTGCACACCTATCTGTTGGAAAACCGGGCGATCGAAGCGCGCGCGGCGCGCTTGGACCAACTGGCCAAAGCGCCGGTTCTCGATTGGCCGGAGCTGAACGCGGCCGTGGAGGATTTGCGTCCGCTCGACATTCATTACCTGCGTAAAGAGAATCAACTGTTTCCCTACCTGGAGAAGCACGGCGTCACCGGTCCGCCGCAGGTGATGTGGGGAGTGCACGACCAGATTCGCGCCCAGCTCAAGCGGTTGCGGGCGGCGGTGGACGCCAAGGACGCCGGTGCGGTGCGCGACCTGGCGCCCGGCTTGTGTCGCGATGTGGTGGAAATGGTTTTTAAAGAGGACCGCATTCTCTTCCCGCTGGCGCTGGCGACGCTGGAGGAGGCGGAGTGGATCGAGATCGCGCGCGGCGACGCGCAAATCGGTTTCGCCTACGTCACGCCCGCCGCGTCCTGGCCTACGGGGGAGGCGACCGAGGCCGCCGCGCCCGGCGAAGGGGCGGGCGCGACGGTGGCGCTGGCGACCGGAAATCTGACGCCGGAGCAACTGCGACTGTTGCTGACCCATTTGCCGGTGGACATCTCCTTCGTCGACGAGGACGACCGCGTAAGGTTTTATACCGACTCACCCCATCGTATTTTTCCGCGCAGCCCGGGCGTAATCGGCCGTAAGGTGCAACATTGTCATCCGCCCGACAGCGTGCAGGTGGTCGAGCGCATCCTGACGGCCTTCCGTGAAGGCAGAAAGGATACGGCCGAGTTCTGGCTGGAACTGGGCGGGAAATTTCTGCACATTCGGTACTTCGCCGTGCGCGACGAGCAAGGCGCCTATCGCGGCACGCTGGAGATGATGCAGGACGTTACCGACATTCGCGGCTTATCCGGCGCGCGGCGGTTGCTCAACTGGGACGAGTAATTCCCATGGGTGACATCGGGAAAAAAAAGGCGCGGGAAGAACGGGTGCTGCGGCGGTTCATCGAGGTGTACTGCCGCGCCCATCATCATCCGGGAAAAGGGATGCTGTGCCCGGAGTGCGACGATTTGCTGCAATACAGCCTCGGCCGGCTGGAGAAATGTCCCTACGATCCCAAGCCCAAGTGCAAGGACTGTCCCACCCATTGCTACCGCCCCGATTCTCGGGAACAAATAAAAAAAGTCATGCGCTTTTCGGGAACTTTTTTCGTGAAACGCGGTCGATTGGATTGGTTAATCCTATATTTTTGGCGATAATCGGCCGGTTTTATGCAGAGAGGTGCGCAACTAAGGAGAAATAAATAACTGCAAAATCTACAGATTTTGTCGTGATGCGAAATTATTCTTGCATCAGGCGGTTTGATTAAATAAAATCCTTTGGAAATACCAACTCACAGAAAGGCGAAAGTGAGGGTAGATGAAGCGTATATTCCTGTTGATTATTCTGCTCACGTTGATCAGCGCTTGCAGTCTGATCCCCCTTCGCACAACCGAGACCACGCCTCCCGCCAATGAAACGACTCCGCCGCCGGTCGCAGCGCCGACCGACGAGAATGACGATCTCCAGGAAGCAGAACTGACTCCCGACGAAATGGCCGACCTGCCGCCCGCCGAAGACGAAGAGGTGGTTGAGGACGAGTTGGACGACTCGTTGCAGGAAGACGTGCAAATCGAAACGCCCTTGCTGGCCGAAGGCAAGCCGGGCGAGATCCCCTTCGCCGATCTGACCGACGACGATATTAAGAGAATGTTAAAGGAAGCCCCGGCTTCGTTGGGCAGCATCTCGATGGGCCGCACCAACGGCGGCTCCTTGTTCAACTCGGTGCCGATGCCGGAAAGTCCGTTGTGGAAAATCAACAATCCGCGCGAAACCTGGGGCACCCAGGAAACGGTCGATTTCGTCACCTTTGCGATCGCCGAGGTCAACCGCCAATACCCCGATTCGCCGCCGTTGATCGTCGGCGACATCAGCGATCCGGATGGAGGTCCGCTCAACCGGCACGTCAGCCATCAAGCCGGGCGCGACATCGACCTGGGCTTCTATTACACCGACGCCGCGACATGGTTTACGCCAGGCAACTCCGGCAACCTCGATCTGGCGCGCAACTGGGCGCTGGTGCGGACGTTGTTGGCCAGAACCGACGTCGAGTTGATTCTGGTCGACCGCAATATTCAGATTCTGTTGTACAACTACGCGCGCGCCCACGGCGAAGACGAAGCGTTTCTCGATTCCGTGTTTCAGTATCCCAACGGCAACAAGCGCCGGATCATCTGCCATGCCCGGGGACATCACACGCATTTCCACGTGCGTTTTTACAATCCCAAAGCGCAGGAAATGGGCCGGCGCGCCTACGGGGCGTTGCTGGCGATGAACAAGATCAAACCGCCGACGTACTACGTGTATCACAAGGTGAAACGCGGGCAGACGCTGGGTCATCTGGCGCGCCGCTACGGCACGTCGGTCGCGGCGATCAAAAGCGCCAACGGCCTGCGCAGCAACCTCATCCGCGCCGGCAAGAGTTATCGCATTCCCCGTCGCGGCGGCGTGCGGCCCACGCCGGCTCCGGTGGTTGTGCCGCCGCGCCATGTTCCGCCCGATGCGGTTATGGTGGCCAGGAACGAAGACGAACCGCGCGCCAAGAACGTGCCGGAAGAACATATGTCCCTGGCGGTGAAACCGGCCAATGTAACCGGAGCCGTCACCGCGCCGACCAAGCCGGCAACGGTCAAGCCCGCGCCGGTCAAGGTGAAGAAACAGGCGTATACGAAGCGGGTGCGTTACACGGTGCGTTCGGGCGACAACCTGTGGTCCATCGCGCGACGCCATGGCGTACACGTCAAGGATATCAAGCGGTGGAACGGCCTGAGATCCGAGCGGCTCAAGCCGGGTCAGCGCCTGACCCTGTACGTCAAATCGGCCGCCTGATCGATCGACTCTCTATCGTTCATCGGGATTCAGCGCCCCCTGCGCCTGCCGGCGGGCCATCATCGCCTTGTGTTCCTGCAACAGTTCGAGCAGCAGTTGCCGCAAAAGGAAATGGAGGTTCGCCGACGTCGTGGCGGCGAACAGCGGTCGCGGCAGGCCGGTCGAGCCGAAGCGGTTGATCAGCGCATGGATTTCCCGGTTGGACATGCCGGACAACAACAGAAAACGCGGCAGTTTGTCGGGCGGCGCCGGATTGTCGTCGACCGGTTGGCTCAGCGCGTCGCCGAGGGTTTTATCCAGCATCTGTGCCGTACACAGGCGTAACCGGATTCTTTCGGGGAAGGTTCGATCGACGAACTCTTTGAGCAGCATCACTTCGTCGGCTTGAAATCCGCCGATTAAAATGATGCGCGGGCCGGGCCCGCGCTGCTCGCCGTTGTCGAGCTGGCGAAACGTCGCATCGGTCATGCGGCCGTGTCCTTTCGTTTATGACGCCCCGCCCTCCCGTTCGTTCATCGCGGCCAGTGAGGCGTTCAGGTCGAGCATTTCGGGCATGAAGTCGGAGAGCTTTACTTCCACCTGCCGGCGATAACCTTCTGGATCGCCGCCGAGCTGGAACGGCGCATCGCTCTGGGTTTCGATTAGAATGTGCTTAACGAGAAAATCGTTCAAGCCCGGCTCTTCCCAGGTGCCGTTCCATACGGTTTTAATGTGCGACAGCACGGTGGTGGCGGTCACGTCGGCGACGCGGAAATTGAAATAGCCCGGTTTGGCCATCGAGAACGGATAGACCTTCAGGCCGTAGCCGTAGTTTTCCGTCGTGCCGAAACCGGCGATCAAGCTGCTGCCTTCGTAAATCACGTCGCCCGGTTTCGCCGGCAGTTCCCGAACGCCTTCCGAATGCGAAATGCGGTACACCGGCTCGGATGACAGGTTGGTCACCTTCATGTCGATGTGGAATTTCTTGAACAACACGGTGGGCACCGAGGAAAAAGCGATCGCCCACAAATAGCCGATCAGGCTGTTGCTCATCTTCCACAGGAAACCCTTGGTGAACTTATTTTTCAGGTTGATGTAGTCGTTGAGCACCAGCGCGTCCACGCCCATGCCGCCGAAGTGGAACATGCGCTCCTCGGCTTCCATCATGTTGAATTTGGCAAAGCGCATGTCCTCGTCGCGCAACTGGCGCAACCGCCAGATCGGTTCGACCTTCGGCGGCACGCCCAACTGCCAGGCCCAACCGTTGCCCGTGCCCAGTTTTAAGATGCCGAAGCGCGGCACGGTGTAGTCGCCGCCGGCCTCGTTGAGCCGGTTCACCTTCAGACGCATCTGCTCGATGATGCGCATGACCGTGCCATCGCCGCCGCCGCACAACACCAGCGGGTAGCGCTTTTTGATAATCTCGTCGAGGCTGGCATCGGACTGTTCAATCGTCTGCGTGATGTACAGGTCCTCGATGTCCACGTGTTGCGAGACCATGCGCAGCGTGCTCTGCCGCACCTTACGCGCCTTCATGTTCAAAGCCACGGCGAACTGTTTAATGGCCCACCTCCTCGTCCAGGGGAAACCCCTTTCCGTCCCGTGCAGGAATGTCTTGCCGTTTCAATCCGGTAATCCGAAAGAAAAGGTAGCAGTTTCCAGCGGACGAAAACAAGCCGTTTTTACCATTTGGTCGGCAAATGGAAGGCGACGATCAACTCCTCGATCTGTTCGCGGCTCAATCCCTGCGGCGCCCGCCCGGTCTGCAGGCAGGTGAGCAGGATCTGCGCCGCCTTATTGGCCGTGTCGATCAGGTCGAAGGCCTCGACGATGTCGCGGCCGGCGGCCAGGCAGCCGTGCTTTTCCCACAGCGTGACGCGGTGACCGTTTTCCAGCGCCGTCGCGGTGGCCGTCGCCAGCTCCTGTGTGCCGGTGCGCAGGTAGGGAATCAAGCCGATGCCGTGCGGAATGAGAATCACCACCTCGGGCAGCATCGCCCACAAGGCGCGGTTGAGCGCGGTCTGGTCGAGGTATTGCGGCAGATGCGTCAGGGCGATCAGCTCTTGCGGATGCGTGTGCAGCACGACGCGTTCCGCGGCGGCGCGCCGGTGCAGCACCTCTGCATCAGCAGGTGCGAAACCAGTTCGCTGGTCGGGCGGAAATCGGGGTTGTCGTTGCCGCCCCACACGAGCCGGTAACCGTCGCCCGCCTCGTTGAGGTGTACGATCGCCGCGTTGCCCGGCGGATCGACCGCCAGATCGCGGAAGCGCTTGCCCGTACCGGTGACGAAATAATAGTTGCCGGCCAGCGCGGGATAGGCGCGCGGCAAACGGCGCAGGGGCAGGTCGTCGATGCCGTTGCGCTTGTCGATCATCTCGCTGACGTCGGCCGAGAAGTTGCCGCCGTTGGCCTCGGCCCAGCCGCGCTGCCACAAATAGCCGGCGATCTCGCGCACGTCGTTGAGCCACCGGTTGTACGCCGCATGAAATTTCACCCTGCCGCTCATCGCGCCTCCGTCGTTTGCCCTTATTGAATGCGGGCCGAGTGTAGCACGCCGAACCAAGAAAAAAAGAGGCGGGGAGGAAGCGTCATGAGTGATGAAAAAGGGATTTCTTCCGCCGTCTCGTAAAGCTTTGGCGGACTTGGCCACTTCGCTATCGCTCCGGTCGAAATGACTTGTGTTCCGTCATGCCCGCGCAGGCGGGCATCCGGGATCAACAAATACCCTTCCTGACCATTGTCGTCATCCTTTGAACATCATCGTAGGATGATTATACTGAGGCGTCACCAGGGAGTGCGATCATGAAGGAAAATCAAACGACCAAAGTTTTCGTCGCCGGAGCGACCGGGTATGTCGGGCAGGCGGTGGTGCGCCGGCTGCGCGAACTGGATCTCCCGACCGTGGCGCACGTGCGCCCCGATTCCGCGCGATTGACGCACTGGCGCGAGGCCTTCGGCGCGTTGGGCGCCGAGGTCGACGCCACGCCCTGGAGCGCGGCCGAAATGGGCTCGATGTTCGCCAAGCGGCGGCCGAGCGTGATTTTCATTCTCCTGGGCACGACGCGCCAGCGCATGCGGCAGCCGGGCGTGCAAAAGGAACAGACCGATTACATGGCCGTCGATTACGGTCTGACCCAATTGGTCGTCGACGCCGCGCACCGGGCCGGCATCAAGCCGCGGCTGGTGTACCTATCGGCGATCGGCGCGAGCCCGCGTTCGCGCACCGCCTACGGCAAGGCGCGGTACCTGGCCGAGCGCGCGGTGATCGAGTCGGGCATGCCCTACACGATCGCGCAGCCTTCGTTCATCACCGGCAAAGACCGCGACGAAAAGCGGACGTCGGAATATTATGGCGCGAAGCTCATCGACGGCGCGCTGGCGGTCGCCGGCTCTTTCGGCGGGCGGCTGTTGCGCGAGAAATACCGCTCGACGACCGCGACGCGCTTGGCCCGGCGGTTGGTTGAATTGGCCTTCGATCCCGTCGCGGCCGACTCGGTTTTCACCTCCGACCGATTGCAGGATTGATCCGCCCGTTTTTATCAGCTCGGACCACGGTGAAAAAAATGCTTGATCGGTTCGGGAAAATGTGCGAAAATATAAAAGTAGATATATTGCTACTTATGAACATGAAAGGAAAAAAATATGACCACAGCGGAAGCGGCGATGCTCCAACGAGTGACCGTTACCCAGTCGGCGGCCGACGAATTGCATAAACGTCTGAGCAGTCCGGCCAATCAGGGCAAGGCGATCCGCATCGTGTTTCAAGGCTTTGCCTGAGGCGGCCCCAAGTTGGGGCTGGCTCTGGACGAGTCAAAGGCGCAAGACGAAATCCATCGCAACGGCGACCTGGTGATTCTCGGCGACGATCACGTGCGGCAATACATGAATCAATACGGTGGGTTGAAGATCGATTTTTCCAAAAGCTTCTGGGGCGACCTGGGCTTTTTGGTGCGGTTCGCTCACGACCACGGCAGCGGTTGCTGCTAAGCGAAATGGTTGACTCCGACTCAATAAGCCGGTATTATTGAGACACTGAGCAGGCGATCCATCACTGGATGCGGCCGGGCCGACAAACGGCAGCGGAAAATGACCCGCGGGACTGAACGTTCCGCGGGTTTTTCATTTCCGGAGGTTCACTTTGAAGCTGGAGCGCAAGAAAAAAGCCGTCGCCTGGTTGTCGGTGGCGTCCAACACGTTGCTTACCTTGGGCAAGCTGATCATCGGACTGGCGATCGGTTCGGTGTCGGTCATCTCCGAAGCGATCCACTCCGGAGTGGATCTGCTCGCGGCGGTTATCGCCCTGTTCGCGGTGCATGCGGCGATCAAACCGCCCGACCGTCAGCATCCCTTCGGTCACGGCAAGTTTGAGAACATCTCGGGCACGGTCGAGGCGTTGTTGATCTTCCTCGCCGCCGGGTGGATCGTTTACGAGGCGGTGCACAAACTGATTCACCCCACGCCGTTGGATACGCTGGGGTGGGGCGTGGGCGTCATGTTGGTTTCCAGCGTGGTCAACCTGATTGTTTCCCACCTGTTGTTCAAAGTCGGGCGCGAGGCCGATTCGGTGGCGCTGCAGGCCGACGGTTGGCACCTGCGCACCGACGTATACACCTCGGCGGGCGTCATGACCGGCCTGGCGATTATCTGGCTGGGCGATCGGATCTGGCCGACGCTCGACCTGCGCTGGCTCGACCCGGCAGCGGCGATCGCCGTGGCGTTGTTGATCGTGCGCGCCGCCTGGCATCTAACCAAGGAATCGGCGCGCGACCTGGTGGACGTCAGCCTGCCCCCCGAGGAACACGACGCGATCGTTGCGGCGATCCAAAGCCTGAATCCGACCGTGCGCGGGTATCATCATCTGCACACACGCAAGTCCGGCCCGTTCCGTTTCATCGAATTTCACCTGTTGGTCGACCCGGCGATGTCGGTCGAACAGTCGCACGCGATCACCGAGCAACTCGAGGACCGCATCGAACAACGCTTGGCGCGCAGCCGGGTGACCATTCACATCGAGCCCTGCTACGGCGAGTGCCGCGCCACCTGCGGCGAAGGGTGTTTGCTGGCGGGCGGCCAAGCGGCCGGCGGCCGGGAAGAATAAGTTACTTCATTGCACAAGAAGATTGACTTACCTTCAACCATTGCTTTATGATTTGCGGGCAACACCTTGCAGGGGAAAATATTATGTCTAAAGGAAAGCGGGAAATTTGCGTCGAAGTGTCGCCGGATGTCGAGCTGTTTATCCTAAAATATTTGCAGGCAACCGATGCACCGGACAAACTGCTGGCCATCGTCGCCGCCGCCGGCGCGCCCGTGTTGTCCAAAAAGGCGGCGGGAACCTTGTTGGCGGAGAAGCGCCGGCAGGGGCCGTTTCGTTCGCTACGGGAGGTGGCGGATGTTCCGGGCGTCGGCGCCGCGAAAGCGCAGGCGATGGTCGACTTTTTCGCCGGGCGCGTCATTGATCACGAGTTGGACGAGTATCGTTTTGGTCCCGCTATCAAAAAGGCGCTGAACGACAATTTGCTGCTCGGCAAACTGATGCTGCTCAATCCGGTGCGGGTGTTGACCGAAGAGTTGGGCTATTTCCCGACGTCGGCAATGAGCGAGAAAATCTACGCGGCGTACGCGCCTGCCTATCGTTCGAAGCCGGCGGAGCACGACGCCGCCTACGATCGCCTGCGTCACACCGGGCAAGGATTCGATTTCATCAAGCGGCTGCAGTTTTTGACTGAACGTCCCATCCATGAAAAGCCGAAGCGGCCGACCGCCGATCTCGTTCCTCCGTCCGCGGCGGGCGAGACGGCCGACAATGCGACCAACGGGGGATTCGATGTCGTCATGCAGGTGAAGGAGCCCGGATGCACCGAGTATTTCAAGTGGGTTTATCAGAACAATCCCATGACGACCACGGCCATCCATTACGGCGGCGAGGCGCACGAGCTGCGCTTCCGCTCGCCGCACAACTTTCGCCTGGTCGGCGGTGCCGACCCAGGATATTATTTTGAGCTTCCTTTTTCGCTGGATACGAAACTGGACGATCCCTATTTCGTCTTCAACCATTTTCTGGTCGGCGATTTCGGGGTTCTGTTACGGCCGCAGATCAAATGGGTCGATGAACGGCCCTTTCTGACCGTCAAAACCGGCGTGTTGCGCCGAATCATTCTGTCGGTGAATGTGGACGGGGCGAGACAATCTCTGCCTTTCGATCTCGATGCGTCCGGCGAAGCGGTCCGGCATGATTTCAACGAGATCGTCCGGACGAAGGCGCCCGGCGCCTATCAGGCGATGGGGCGCAATCCTTGGAAGTATTTCGAAAACCTGTTGGCCGGCAAGATCGTGGAAGTGATCGGATTTGTTGGCATTCCACTCCTCCGGGAATCGACGCATTGGCTCACCATGATTAAAAAGTTGCAGATAAAAGTCAGCGAAGTGGCGGACATAAGCTACCTGACGATCGGCCTTCAAATCGATGTTAAAGCTCGCGGATGGTTTTCGGGTTGGGGCCTCGCCTACTCATCGCAGAACACGCCGAATATTGATCTGGCGTCCCTATCTTTCAATCCGGAGAATAGTTCGAATAACTTAGCTATCGTCTTGCATCAGGATTTGGTCAAACAGATGATCGATCACGCTGCCTTCTTCGTCTTCAACCCGTACATGTGGTATGAACTAAGCGGTCTGGACCTGATTCCAGGAACGCTTATATATATTGATAATCCAGGACTCACGGCAATTCGTGATGGCGTCATGAAATTCCAGTTCAACGCCATTATCAATACCGAGAACGATTACACTATTGCCCAATGTGAAATCGGTCTGAAAATCAACGGACCAATTGTCGATATATTGTGGGGCGAATCTGAAGAGTATGCCAGCGACCCGCCGGATCCGGGAAATTTGATGCACGGCATTTTCCATATCTTTTTCTACCGACTGAGCCAAACCTTGGCCATCGCCGCCGAAGAGCATATCCCGACCGAACAATTGGAGACTTTCCGCAGCGATCTTCTTGCCGCCGAGGGATGGGTCTACAAAATATCCCACGCATGCAAGAAATTCATCTCCCTGCTGGAGCTTGCAAGCCGATTGTCCGACACGCCGTTGAGCGATGTTGCAGTAAAAGAAATCGACATCATTCCGAAACCGGGCGAGTTGAGGTTGTTGGGTCGGCTGGCTCTGCCGGAGTTCGCGTGGACGAACGATGACGAATATGGATTGCAAATCGAGCGCGGCGAATGGCTGCCGGTGCAGACGGCGTCGCTTCCCGGCCGCCGGCCGCCGACCTTCATCTCGCCGGCGGAAAACCGGCGGCTCAATGAAGCCTTGCGGCAAATCGAGCGTAGCGGATTTGCGGAACGCCCGGCGGCGATCGAACATCTGCAAAAAGCGATCGGCAGCATAACCGCCGACGGCCGATACTGGCACATCAATCTGCGGGGCAAGCCATACAACTTGATTGAGCCTTTGGCGTTGAAATGGAGATTTTATGCGACCTATCCCGAGGAAATCGGCACGCCCATTCTTGGGTTGCGCGCGACCGTTTACACCAAGCGGCGGGCCGGCGATTTAAGGGTCAGCGCCAGGCTCGAAGCCGGCGATGCCTTCGGGCGGGAGGCTGTCGCCAGCGTTTACCTGGGCGACCCGCCGGGCCGATCGGATCTGGATCGCGAAGGCTGGAGGGATTATTTCAACCAACTCATCGACTATCTACAAATGCTGGGACTCAAGCCGCTCCTGACGGAAGGGTTAGGACCGACGGTTCTCCCGCCCGTCGATCCGAAAATCGAGCGGCTGATCGAGCGGTTCAACGCCAAGAAAAACCTGGGCGAATAAAGCCGCGGTTTGAGCGGTTGCGCGCAAAATTTCGTCCTGGGACCGTTAAAACGAAAATGACAGATTCTGCGGCGCGACTTGCGGCGTTTCGCGATAGGAGCGTCCGGCCAGCCGCGTGTTGCGCCGACGTCGGTCCTCGCCGCCGTGATGCTCGAAGTAGAAGGGCACGCCGTGTCGCCGGCATTTGTCGCGAATGTCCAGCGCCCATTCGGGGCGCATCGGCCGCGCGCCCGGGCCGGTTTCGCCGCCGACGAGCACCCAGTCGACGCCGGTCAGATCCAGGTCGGGCAGCGGCCCCAGCAGCGGCTCGCAGTTGATGAACTTGAGGCGGGCATCGGTGGCGCGCAGGCAGTTGATACGCCAGAGGTAATCGTTGTTTTCGACGGTGACGCCCATCCAGATGTTGTCGGTCCAGGTCAGGTGCGCGTTCATCGCCTGCAGTCGTTTGGCGCGCTTGGTGAGCAGTTGGAACAAGTGCCGCTCGGCACGGTTCATCACCGCAAACACCTCGCGAATGTAAGACAATGGAATTTGCGGATGGAACAGGTCGCCCATCGAGTTGACGAAGACGCTGCGCGGTTTGCGCCAGCGCAACGGGCGGTCGAGCTTGTGCGGATGCAGCGTCACCTCGAAGCCGTTTTTGTACAGCGGTTGGCCGATTTCCTGAAGACGGCGGGCGTAGCGCTCGGCGTAGCAATGGTCGCAGCCGGGACTGATTTTGCTGCACCCGGTAAGCGGGTTCCAGGTTTCCATGCTCCAGGTGACGAAGTGGTCGCTCATGGGCGCATCTTCGCGCGAAGGGCGCGGCGGTGTCCAGCGGCGGTCACACCTTGCGGGCGATGGCCTCGGCGACGTTGACCGTGTGGTTTTTCGAACGGCGCAGCGCGACGACGATGTCCGAAAAGATGATGCTAGCCATCGGATTGCAGTTGCCGTCGTTGAAGCGCAGGATGTGCGCCTCGCGCACCTGGTCAGCGATCTGGTTGATGATGTCGCCTTTGGTTTTGGTTTCGGGCAGCAGCGTGTGATCGTTTTTCTTGAGCGCTTCGTAAACGAAATCGTAAAATTCCAGCACGTGCCGGCCGACGCGCTTGAGATCCTCGCGGGCTTCTTCGCTGAAGGTCTGCCCCTCGTTTTTGCTGCGGATGTAATACTTGGCGAGGTTTTCCGCGTAGTCGCCAATGCTTTCCAGTTCGTCGGCGATGCGCACCAGGGCGCGCACTTCCTCGCTTTCCTCGCTGGTCAGCGTGGTCTGCGTGAGTTTGGAAAGGAAGATCGTCAGGTCGCGCTGAATGTGATCGACCTCGATTTCCGTTTTGATGATCTCGCGCGCCAGCGTCGTGCGGCCCTTTTCCATCTGGTACAGGCCGATGCCCTGGGCCAGCATCTCGCGCACGGTCCGGCCCATCAAAATTGCTTCCTGCCGCGCCTGCTCGACGGCGATCGACGGGGTGGACAACAACAAGTCGTCGACCACCAGGAGGTGCTTTTCCTCTTTGCCGCGTTTAGGCACCAAAAGCGAAGCCAGCGCGGCCAACTGTTTGACCAAGGGCAGCAGGACCAGAACCATCGTGACGTTGAAGACCGTATGGGCCATGGCGATGTGGGTCATGATGTACGGTTTGGAGCCGTCGCCGGAAACCAGATCGGGATTTTCGGGCACCAGATAGTCGATGAAATGCACGTACTTGCTGAAGATGGCCACCATGAGAATCACGCCCAGTACGTTAAAGAGCATGTGAGCGCGGGCGGCTCGTTTGGCGGTGACGTTGGTGCCGATCGCCGCCAGTTGCGCGGTGATCGTCGTGCCGATTTCCGCGGCCAGCACCAGCGCGACCGAAGTGGGAAACGACAGTAGGCCGGTCGCGGCCATCGCCATGATGATGCCGATGAACGCCGAGCTGGATTGAATCAACATGCACACCAGCATGCCGACCAGGATCGTCAGCAACAGATTGCCCAGGCTGGCGGCGCCGAACTTCTGCAGGACCGCGACGACGGTTTGCGAATCCTTCAACGGCGCGAAGCCGTCGGTCATGAGCACGATGCCGAAAAAGACCATGCCCAAGCCGTAGAGCGCCTGGCCCCAGATCTGCAGAGCTTCGCGTTTGGCGAACAGGTTGAAGAACGCGCCGATGGCGATCATCGGCAGCGCGTATTTGGTGATGCTGAACGCGATGATCCAGCCGGTGACGGTGGTGCCGATGTTGGCGCCCATGATGATGCCCACCGCTTGCACCAGGGTCATCAGGCCGGCGTTGACGAAACCGACGACCATCACCGTGGTGACCGAACTGGATTGAATGATGCCGGTGATTACGAACCCGACGATCACCGCGACGATCCGATTGCTGGTCAGCAGATTGATGATGCGGCGCAACGATTCGCCGGCGATCGCCTGCAATCCGTTGGACATCTGCCGCATGCCCAGGAGAAAAATGCCCAGACCGCCGAACACCGAGAACAGAATCTGCATGGCCATTAATCAAGCTCCGCGTTAAGTTGCGACCCCGGGTTGTTGCGCTCGCCGGCGATCCGACGATCATCCTCTCCGTAATTGATGGGCGCAATGTTGGGCAATTGTATTCGCCTTGTGTTAGGAAACGGTTAGTATTTGGTTAGCCCCTCTCTTTTCCCGTCGCTATTCTAACCGACTTTTCACTTTAACCAAAAAAAGGCGGAGGATTTTTCCTCCGCCTTCGGTTTTTACAGAAGCTCAGTCGATCACGTCGTCCCAGTTGGTGTCCTGGGCGAACGACAGGTTGCCGTAAGCGCTGTCGTACGAGGACCAGTATGGATCCGGGAAGTAGATCGACACGCCGTGGGCGTCGCCGTAGCCCCATTGACCGTAATCGGCGTAAGCCACCGCCGAGTTCACCGCGCTCATCAGGTTGTCCGCGGCCGTGTTGATCGCGGTTGAGATGTTCTTCGACTTGATGTTGGAGGCGAAGTGATACAGGTCGATGTAATCGTAATCCGAGAAATACAGCGTATCGCGCAAGGCGTTGAGCACGTCGCTGTTGCTCGCCCCGCCGACGTTGTTGAGCAGATCGGCCAACGCATCGACCTTGGTCGCCAGGTTGGAAAGCTGATCCATCTTCAATACCGACAGCGTGGCGTCGGGCGAAGCGAGGTAGGAATCGACGATCTTCGTGCCGAACGCAATGGTCGTCATCGTCGGATTGTTCACCAGGTACTGCAGCGAAGCGGAGTAATCCCAGCCCTGCGCGCCTTCGGTTTCCTCCGAGCCGATCATGTAGTTCGCGTCGTCCTTGAGGTAATAGGCGATCTCGATCATCTGCATCAGGCAGGCGTCGAAGCCGACGATCTCGAACTTGCCCACCGAGGTGTTGCTGCGCACGTATTGCATCGCGCCGTCGAGCTCGGTGTTGGTCAGCCAGTCGCTGCCGTCCTGGCACACGTCTTTGTAGGGGACGGCCGGTTCGCCGTCCTCGTGCCAACCGCTGCCGTGGTTCCAGTAGATCAAGGCGGTGCGCTGCGCCGGGAAATTGTTGATCAACGCGGTGACGTAGGTTTTCACCGTGTTCGGATCGCCCATGTTCAATTCGCCCGGGTTGTTGAGCACCTGGAGGTTGTTTTGCGTCACCTTGTAAATGCGGCTGTCGTTGTTGAAGGTGCCGTCGAAGACCACCAGGATGTTCACGTCGGCGCTGGTCCCGACGGCCTTCATCTCGTTGAGGTCGTCCAACGCGTAGGAGTACAGGCTGTTGTCGCCGGCCATGTACACGATGAAAGTCCATTCGGCGTCGGGCACGGATGTGTCGTCGTCGCCGGTATCGTCGTCGGTCGGCGTGGTGTCGTCGTCGTCGCCGGTGTCGTCGTCGGGCGTGGCGTCGTC
>DAINPV010000010.1:0-29016 GCA_036743315.1 bacterium
CACCGGGAAGGTCAGCAGCATGTGCGGCGACAGCCGCCCGCCGGTTGCGCCGACGAGTTGTTCGCAACCGGCGGGCGGCTGTCGCCGCACATGCTGCTGACCTTCCCGGTGCGCCCGGCATGGCGCGACCGTCTGGGCGCGGTGACGCACGTGGACGGAACCAGTCGACTGCAAACCGTCGACCGCAACGAGCAACCGGGTTACGCGGCGCTGATCGATGAATTCGCCGCGCTGACCGGCGTGCCCGCCGTGCTCAACACCAGCTTCAACGCTAAGGACGAACCGATCGTCTGTTCGCCGCGCGATGCGATCCGCAGTTTCTTGTGCACCGGCTTGGATGCGCTGGCGCTTCACGATTTCCTGGTGCTTAAAAAGTAACGCCCCGCCGCCGAGAGCGACGAGGCGCGGGTTGTGCGAAGTTCCGATCAGTCGCGCATCAGCGATACATTATCGATAATCACGTAGGTGATGTTGTTGTCGCCGTCGGCGTTGAGCCGGAAGACGAGCTTGACCGGCTTGAGGTCCTGGGACCCGTTGACGTCGAATTGCGCCGTGCGCGTTTTCCAACCGTTCCATTGATCCTGGTCGGTGAAAGTGAAGAAGGTCGTCAACACGTTATCGTTGCTGTCGGCCAGCGCGACGTAGAACGTATCGTGGCCGGCGCCGCCTTCGCCGGAAATCATCAGCATTTTGAAGCTGACCGTAATTGTCGCCGTGTTCGACGGCACCACCGCCTGTTGTTTCAGCGTGACCGTGTCGGCCAGATTTTCCGTCAGCAGCGCGGCGTAATTGCCCGACGGCAGGGGCGGCGGGTAATAGGGCAAGGCCACTTTATTCTTGATAATGCCGGCTGGATTTTCGTTCCAGTTGCTGCTGCCGTCCTCGAAGTCGCCGTTCTGCAGGAAGCCGTCGTCGAAATCGTCGTCGTCATCGTCGGTCGGCGTGGTGTCGTCGTCATCGTCGTCATCATCGTCATCGTCGTCGGCCGGGATGTCGCCCAGAACCGAGAACGTACCGACGATGCTGTTGCTCGGTTCATCGCAAACGTCGGTGACGCCGATGCGAAACTCATGCTCGCCGTCGCTCAGCCCAGCCAACTCGACTTCATAAAGAAAACCGTCGTTGTTGCCCGTACCGTCGCAGGGCAGGTTTTTGGAGAGCGAGTCCACGATGGAGAATTGTCCACCGTCCAGCGACCACCACACGTTGCCGCCGCCAAGGTTGCAATCGTCGTCTTCGTACTGCAACCAGAGGACGAACGAGTCGCCTTCCTCGATCTGCGGATCTTCGGTCAAGGAATCGTTGACGATGTACTGCAGCCGGCCGATGACCGGCGCCTCGTTGTTTTGGCACTGGTCGATTTCATCGATGACGGTAGGCTCGCTGCATCCGACGATCCAGATCGCCGCAATTATCGATGTAATAACCATAAATAGCGCGGCCAGTTTCGGTCCGGACATCTTCGTTCTCCAAGCGGATTTGTGCTTTTTGCCCCTGGGCGATGCGGTTGGCTCCTCACTTATCGCAGTTTAGTGGGACATGAAAAAAAGTCAATCCGGCGTGCCGTTCGCCCGAGGCGCGGCGATTTCGCCGAACAACTTGACCACTTTGGCAAAAGCAACCAGGAAGTTGACGCGGTCGGCCGCGGGCAATTCGTGCGGTTTGCGGCCGTGAATTTCGAACGGATCGACTGCGATGCGCTCTCCGCTTTCGTTTTCCTTTTCCACGCGGTACAGCAGGCGCGAGTAGGTGGTTTGCCCCGACGATCCGGAAGTGCCGATCAGCATGCCCGTGGTCAGCAGCGATCCTTCCTTGAGCTTGTCGCTGATGTTTTCCAGGTTGCAGAACTGGCCGAAGGCGCCGCTGTCGAGGTAGCGGATTTCGACGCTGCGCCCGAGTTTGTCCATCTCCCAGTTCAACCGGGTGACGCGGGCGGGAAACGGCGCAATCACCGTCGTGCCGCGCGGTACGCTGAAGGACACGCCGTTTTTCCCTAGGGGGCGGATGTTCGCCGACATCAGTGCGTCCTCCGGCAAAGGCGGCCGTTCGATCCGGCCGGAGATGCCTTGCCCCTGTTCGTCGAAGAAGGAGGCATCCCCCGCGGTTTTGTCCGGGAAATAAATGTAGAAATATTCTTTGCCGGTTTTGCGGCTCTTGTACCAGAAGCCGTACAGCGGCACGCGTTCGCTGCGCGCCTGCGGATTGTAGACGATCTTCGCCTCGTCGCCCGCCCGGAGGTCGCGGCGCGGATCGATCTTCCATTGCAGCGCGCTTTCCAAGCGTTCGCCGAGAATCGTGGCCAGACTGCTTTCGTCCTCGGGCAGAGCGCTTTTCAACGATCCGGCCAACGTGCCCGCCACGCGGAACGCCACCGCATGCAGGTTGCCGCTGGCGGCGAAATTCGGTTCCGGCGTCGGTGTCGGTTCGGGCGTGGCTTCGGGCGTCGGTTCCGGGGTCGGCTCGGGCGTCGGCGGCGCTTCCTCGGGGGTGGGTGCGGGCGTCGCCTCCTCGGCGGTTTCCTCTTCGCCGGAGGTCAGGACAAAGACCAACGCCAGCACGGAGATCGCAATGACCGTGACGATGAAAATGTTGCGCGCCATGTTGTCCTGGCGCGGCGTTTGCGGGCGAAAGTCGTCGAAATCAGGCATGGCTGCTCTCCCGCAAGCGGAGGCGCACCAGGCGGCAACCGTGCGGCGGAATCGCGCCGAGCCGCACCAGCCCGTCGTGTTCGTGCAGAACGCTGTTTTGCCACACGTCGCGCAGTTCGGCGACGCGGGCGAGTTTCCCCAGGTCGAGGATCTGCTTGAGATCGAAAATCGAACTGCTTTCTTCTTGTTCGTGGTTGATGACCAGCAGCAGATAGCCGTCGTCGGTTTCGGCCAACATCGTCGTCGGGTATTCGCCTACGTCGGAATCGAGCACGCGCATGTTGCGTCCGCGATTGGCCAGCACGGTGCGCAACACGTCGAGACGTTCGGAGGCAAGTTGCGTCATGTCGTCGCTGATCAGCATCATCCCGCCGGATATCGCGGCCAGCGACGTGAAGGTGCGGATTTCATCGAGCGTCATTTTGTTTTTGTTCCGGCGCACCAGCAAGCAGTCGGGATCGTTGCACCACAAACGGTCGTGCATGAACTGGCGATGGGTCGTGTTGCGGATGGCATGCACCGTTGCGAGGCAATGATGGTCGCGGTTGAGCCAGCGCAAAGGATTGGTCCAGCGTGGCGTGACGTCCGGACCGATGCGCATCGCGTCGACGATCCCCACCGCCGGCCCCAGCGGACAGCCGCAGCCCAGCAGCATCGCGTCGTCGCCGATCGCGCGGCGGATCGTTTCCAGACCGCGCCGCAGAGCGTTCGCCCGCGTGGTGAGCGGATCGTGTCGCCGCGCATGGAAAGCGGCGGCGTACAGAAAGTCGATCTTGAAAAACTTCCAGCCCATCGCCTTGAATGTGGTGAACACCTCCGTCAGATAGGCCAGAACGCCCGGGTGCGTCGGATCGAGAATTTTCATGCCCCGCAGCTTGTCCCACAGCGGATTGTACGAACCGCGCAGCGCTCTGCCGCGTTCGTCGCGCAGGAGCCAATCGGGATGTTCCTGGGCCACGCGGCTTTTGGCGTGCGCCAGAAAAGGCGCGGTCCAGATGCCCGGCGTGAAGCCCGCCGCGGCGATCGTCTCGGCCATCGCCGGCAAGCCCGAAGGAAATTTTTCGTTGGGGATCAACCAATCGCCGATCTGCGCCTGGTAACCGTCGTCGAGCTGGAAAAATTCAAGGCCCAGTTCCTCGCGCATCGGGGCGAGCGTTTCCAGGTTGGCCTTGAGTTCGCTTTCGGAAATTTTCGTGTAGTAGTAGTACCAACTGCACCAACCCACCGGCGCGCGTTCGGGCCGGCGGGCGTGCATCGCTGCGCCGTGCAGGTCTGCCCATTCGGCCAGCAGGTCGATGCCGCGCCCGGCAAACTTCAGCCACAGCGTTTCGCCGGCTATAGTTTCGCCCGGTTGCACCGTGAGGCCGTCGAAGTTACAGCGGGCGCGAAGCAGGATGAACTGTTTCGTTTTGTGTTTGATCTCCAACCGCAGGTCGCCGAAGGCGCGGTCGGCGGTCAGCCAGCCCAGCGCCATCGACTGCCCGGTGCTCACGTTGCGTAAACCCAGCACCTGCTCGGAAACGAAAACGCCGTATTTGTTCGGGCTGAGGTTTGCCGGATTTTCTTCCTGGTCGCGGATGAACTTGAACAGCGGGCGCGGATCGCGCTCGATCAAGCGGAAGGTGCGCGTGGCCGACCAACTCTGCCAGCCGTTGCGGAAAATCGACCATTCGCCGGCTGAGAAGCCGAGGCTGAATTTACCGTCCAGATCGGCTCGGACGACCAATGGATCGATCGAGTCCAGAGCGATCGGCTCGTGCAACTCATTGCTGACGCGCGTGGCGACCCGTAGGCTGTTGTCGTCGGCGTCGGGCGTGAATTCGGCTGTGAACACCAAACGTTCCGCCGGCGTAGCGCCGCGCCAGATTTGTGTGATGACGATGCGGCCGTTTTCCTCGACGATCGCGTCGGGGCGCGATTTGAGCAGCATTTGCGCGCCGCTCTTGACGCGAAAACGGCAGGCCGTATCCACTGGACCCAGGCGCGCCTCGGTCAGGGTCGGGATTTCGATTTGGCGAATTCCGCGCGTTAAATCGGTGCTGATCTGCATTGGTTCTTGGCCTATTTCATCGGTATATATCAATCTTACTTGTCATCAACGATCCTGTCTGTCAAGGACGTTCTGCCGATCCGGGTTTCCAACAGGGTCGGAAAATAGAACCAATATATTATTATTGTATGTTGGTAGACCTTGACAATGGCGCCGCTCGGCCCGATTCTGAAACAGGGTTTAACTTGCGGGAAAAATTCATGCGCGAACCGCGAAGCGGGCCGGCAATCGCGGCTCATCCCCAGGAAGTGGGATGTGAGCGGGCGTTTCTCGCTTTCGTCGTCGCGCGGGCGTTGGGACGCCGTTGGATGATCGGTTGCGGGTATTTCGCCGAACGCATGCGTTTACTGGCAACGTTGATCGGCAACTCGTTGGTGGAGGCGTCATGAGTCGTTTGCTGGCCGGCGCGGCCAAGGTGGACATCACTCCGGAAAAAATGGGGCTGCGCCTCGGCGGGCATGCGGTCAACCGCGTGGCGGTGGGCGTGCGCGATCCGCTGTACGCGCGGGCCGTGGCCCTGTCGGACGGCGGTGCGCCGCTGGTGTTGGTTGGGCTGGATCTGGTCGGGTTGATGCGCGGTTATGTCGAGAAAATCCGCGCCCGCCTGCCGCATTTCGCGCCACACCGCCTGTGGATCTGCTGCACGCACACCCACGACGCGCCCGACACGATCGGTTTTTGGGGCCCGATGATCCGCGAAATTCCGCTACGCACCGGCCTGGATGCGGACTACATGGATTTCCTCATTGAGCGTGTGGCGACGGTTATTGAGGAAGCGGTGCGCGAGTTGACGCCGGCCGCGGCGACAGCGGCGCAGGTGCTCACGCCGTCGATCGGTCTGTCGCGCAACGTGCGGCAGGAAGGCATGAAGGATGACGAAATACAGATTCTCCAATTGACGGCGCTCAGCGGCCCGGTCATCGCCACCGTGTACAATTACGCCTGCCATCCCGAATTTTTCGGCCATCATCATCGCCGTATCAGCGCCGGTTGGCCCGGTGTCGCCAACGAGCAATTGGAGCGGATGTTCGGCGGCACGGCGCTGTTGCTGCAAAACGCGCTGGGCGGCATGGTCACCGGCGCGGTCTCGCGTGACGACGGCGCCTTCGAACCGCGCGCCGGCGCTCCGTTTGTGGGCCGTCTCGGGCGACGCGTTGCCGAGTATGTGGAATGCGGACTGCGCGAGAATGGTCGGCCGATCAAAGTGGACACGATCGTCACCGAGCACGCCGCGTTTTTACTGCCGATCGAAAACAGGATGTTCCGCCTGGCTGCGCGGCTCAATATTTTCCCGCGTTGGATGCTGGGGCAGGATCGAAAATCCGTCACCACCGAGGTCAACCTGGCGCGGTTGGGACCGGTGGTTATGGCGACATTGCCCGGCGAAGCCTTGCCCGAAGTGGGCTTCGCCGTCAAGCAGATGCTCGGCGCGCCGTATCCCTGGGTGCTCAACCTGGCCTGCGACGAACTTGGTTATTTGCTGCCCGAGAGCCATTGGGCGCAGCACAATTATCGTTACGAGCGGGCCATGTCGCCGGGCGCGCAAACTGTGCCGCTGATTTTCGAGAAGCTCAAGGAATTGCTGCGCGCGGATTGAATGAACGACGCAACAAGCCTCGCTCCTTGCCCGCCTGCGTCAATTTTTCCAACAATCGGACGAAATCCGTCGGCACTTTCCGGGCATCGGTAATGCTCCCGCTCGGCAAGGGATGCTCTTCCAGCAGCTTACGCAGATAATCAACGTCGGTGTTCATCTGCTCCGCGAGATTGGGCAATGGATCGTTCGCTTGCTCGCGGAATTTTTGCAGCGAAATCTTCCATACTTCCAGCAGGCGGCGAACGCCTTGCGGATGCCGCTTGATGTATTCGGTCTTGCCCAACAACAGCAGGCGCTGTGGCAACGCGGCGACGGTGTGCAAATCGTCATGCGCCAACGTCGGCCGACTCAACGGCGTGTAAGCCAGTTGCACCAATGTTGCGCCGGTATTGCCGGCCGGATTCGTCAGCGGCAGTGCTTCGTGAATGGTCAACGTGGAAAAGTCGATCTGGTTCTCCACCGTCCAGGAAGCAAGCTGCAGACGTCCCCCCTGATCGGCGAAATTGACCCACTCGCGTCGTTCGCGCCACGTTTCCGCCTCGCGGCTGAGGATGGCCAACGGCGTGGTCGGTCCGAGATCGGCGATGATCCGCCAGGTCGGCTCGGCGTTGAGCAAAAGCAGCGCCTGCGCCGCGGTGAGCAACGCAACGTCGATTTCCTCGACGGCGACGGAATCGAGTAGTTCCTCGTCGCTTTTCGACGGGTGGAATTTGATCTCCAATTTCTGTGTCTGCGCCATGTCGCCCCCGGCGGCGTAAGTGTAAAAAACGATAGCCGCCGGCGTGTGCCGATTCCAAACCATAGTGACGGTGGAAAAAACTTCCTGCCGAGGCGTACAGGTTGCCGTCGCTAGAACGACTGCCAGGCAGAAGAGGATATGCCGAACGCGCATCAGCCGCTTTCCCCAAAGAGGTGTGCGGAATAGGTCGCTTACAATCGCCGCAACGCGAAATCGCCGATGTCCGAGTATAGCTCGAAAACGCGACCGAGAATCGCTTTGCCCGTGCGCCGACGGTGCCATTCGCAATAGGCCACCAGCGCGTGGAACGTTTTCAGCCCGGCGTAGATCGGCGAAAGTTTGATGCGATGCGTGTAGCGCTGCAAAAAGGAGGCGTCGAAGGTCTGCGCTGCGAGCGCCTCGCAGGCCGCGCGGGCGGCCATCTGCGCGCTGACCATGCCCAGGTAGATGCCGCCGCCGGTCAGCGGATTGACGAAGCCGCCGGCGTCGCCGACGACCATTACGCCGTCGCCGTGCAGTTGGTCGGCCACGTACGAGGGTATCAATCCCGAGGTTTTGCGCACGACCTGGCGCCCGCGCAGATCGTCGCGACTGTCGATGAACTCCTGCAACAGCTTGCCGATGCGCCCGCCCAGTTGCGCCGTCGGCCCGCCCATGCCCACGTTGAGCGTGTCGGTCGTGGGGAACACCCAGTAATAGCCGTAGGGCAGTTTTTCCCCGTTGAAGAGAAACTCGAAGGCCTCGTGTGGATTGTCGGGATAATCCAACTCGAAAGCCACGCCGATGATCGACTCGCGTTTGTTGTCCACCCCGATGCGGCACACCTGCCAGGCCATCGAACGCGCGCCGTCGGCGAAAATGACGATCTTGCCGCCGACCTGGTAATGGGTTTCGGCGGCGCGGTCCAACACCTTGACGCGCTTGTGGTACGGATCGTAGTCGATCACTTTCTGAAAGCAGCGCAGTTGTGCGCCGACCGATTCCGCGCGACGGGCAAGGAACGGATCGAATTCGGTGCGTTTGACGCTGACGTAAATCGGTTTGTCGGCCTGATAGAGCTTCTTTTTCGTGCCGATATCGAGCGAAACCTTGTTGATGCGTTTGTGCACCAGCGAGTCGGGCAGGTCGAATTTCTTCAACAGGAAATGCCCCAGGCCGCCGCCGCAGGAATTGAACTGCCCGGGCACTTTATCGCGCTCCAGCAACAGCACGTCGTAACCGGCCTTGGCAACTTCATAGGCGGCCGTCGAACCGCAAGGCCCGGCGCCGACCACCACCACATCATGCATTTCGCAATTCATCGCGTAACCTCTCACGCCCATAACTTGAGCAGGAACAAACATGCGCCGGCGGCAACGAACAGCAGCCGATACGCCGCCTGGTACAACCGGTCGTAGCCGGTCCACGTGCCGCGCACGGCCCGCCAATGCAACGCCGCGTGCGGCGGATAAATCGACAAATACGGCGCCGCTTCGCGCCAGCCCAGCACGCCGGTCGCGGCCAGCAGCAACAAATAAACGAACGCCACGGTGAACACGCCGAAGGCGAAACGGAACACGCGCTCCGGGCCGTAAACGACCGCGTTGGTGCGCAGACCCGCTTCGCTGTCGGGTTGGTGATCCTTCACTTCGTGGTTGAGGTGCCCGGCCGCGAACACCAGCGCGAAATAAGCGCCGATCAGCAATCCCTTTTCGTCGATCGGCCGCACCGCCGCGTAACCGAGCACGAACTGCAGCACGCCGCCGATCAGGTGCACCGTCGTGCCGAACACCGGTCGCGCCTTGGCGTAAATGCGCGGGTGCGAATACAGCGTCCAGTTGCCCATAATCAGCAGCCAAGGCACGAGGCAGTGCGGGAACCACAGGAAATACAACAGCCCGGAGACGAAGGCGCCGAAATAAATCAGGCCGATCATTTCCTTGGCGGTGACTTCGCCGGTCACGGCCGGATTGCGGTTCAGGCGTTGGTTGATGCGGTCGTGCTCCAGCCCGCCGTAGCTGTTGAGGCAATACACGTACATCACCAGCGGATAGGTGGCGACGACGAATTTGAGCGCCAGCCGGCCCAAGCCGTCGAGGTCCGGCGCGCCGATCAGCAAGCCGATCAACGGAAAACCGATCATCAATAACGATTCGATCGGCCGCGTCGCCAGCAGGTAATGCCACAGCTTGCGCATCAGCGTGAATCCGGGAAATTGTCGGGCAAAAAGTCGACCGTGTACTCGGCCAGCTTGACCACCTCGGCTACGCCGTCTTTCGGATTTTTCGGAGCCGGCATCCAAGTGATGACATAGGCGGGCAGGTCAGGGTGATATTTTTTCATAAACTCTTCATCGCGGCTGCGACCGTAGTTGACATAATACAGCCGCTTGTCGTTGAGCAACCGATTCGTCGCCGGCCGCCCGACCACCCAACTGTCCTGGAAATTGTAATCCTTCGTGCCCTTCAGGTAGTAGTTGGTGAACACTACCGCCCGCTCGGGAACGTCGTATTGTTCCAGCACTTGCTCGAACTGGGCGACGTTCTTGCCGACCCGCGCCAACGCCCGCGCCTGGTATTGATGGAACGTGATGAAGGAAATCGCGCACGAAAACACGACGAACAACGCCAGGCGCTGCCGAGCCTTCTCGCGCGGCATCCAATTCATCAGCAGGCGCACGGCCGACTCGAAACCGCTGACGGTCAGCAACAGCAGAATGAAGCTCAACTCGTAATACAACACCGGACCGGTGTCGGACACGCCGGGCCAGAAGTAGAAGAAATACGCGCCGAAGGTCAGCGCCACGCTGGAAAAGCCGATCCATTCGATCGTTTTTTTATCGCGTTTGAGCAGCCAGGCGAGCACGAACAACAGGCTGACCGGCCAACCCAGCAACCACCAATTGAGGCGCAGCAGGTTGTTGACCATGTTGGTCAGACCGGTGGTCGGCTCGTGCACGATGTGCCAGGTGCCCTTGCCGAAACCGAAGGGATGTTTGAATGGCGTACGGCCTTCGCCCCAGGCCGCATGGTAATTGGTCTTGAAGATGTCGCCATTGATCGCGTAGTTGAACGCGAAGGTCGCCGCCAGTGTCAGCGCCACCATCGCGGCAAGAATAACGATTTTCGGCCACTGCTTTTTCGCATCGCGAAACAGCGCGAACGCCAGCGCCAGCCCGGCCGGACCGGCCGCCAGCAGCGCGGTTGTCGAACGCACCTGAAAGGCGAGGAAGAAAAATACGCCGGCCAGCAGTGCGTCCCACCAGCGATCCTCTTTCCACGTGCGATGGGCGAAGAAATAAAACCAGGCAAGGAAACACATCGTCGCCGGGTGGCTCAGCAGCGTGGCGGAGGTGGTTAAAAAGGTGGGGCTGATCGTTAGCAGAAAAGCGGCGACAAACCCAAGCCGAGGTCCGTACAACCGCCGGCCCAGGAGGAAAATCGCCACGATCGTCGCCAGTGCGGCCAGCAGCGTCATCAGCCGCGGATAGCCTAACAGCAGCGTAGGCAGCAACAGGATGCTTTGCCCCAGCGGATATTGTCCGAATATTTTACCGTTGTTGACCAGAAACACATTGTCTTCGAAGAGGCGATCCTGCAGCGGCTCGCCGTCGGGCAGGCTGGGCAGGGTCAGGTGTCCCGTCGCAAGAATCCGCGACTGGAACAGGTAGATGTTTTCGTCGTCGGTGATCGGCCGGTCGTCAAGAATGAACCGACCGCAGCAGAAAATCGTCGCCGCGGCGATGACCAACAACAGCGGCAGCAGCAAACGATTGCGGCCGGGCGCGAACAACCAGCGGCCGGCGCGCAGCACCGTTTGGCGCAGTAGATCCTCGAAGGCGAAAATCATGAACAAGACCGTCGGCAGCATCGCCAGCAGGGCGACGGCGAAAACCTTTTCGCTCTTGGGAATCAGGATCGACCAACTGATGCCGGTTTCGCTCCAACCGTAGCGGTGCATGGCGGCAAAGCCGTTGTTGAGAATGGACAGCAGAAAAAAGCCGGCGAAAAACAGCACGATCCACTGCACCCAGAACAGGCGCGAAAAGCGATGCGGCGCTTCCTCTTCCGTTTCGACGAAATCGAAGGTTTCGTCGTCCATCGGCGCGGGGGAAGGGCGTTTCGTCTCCGGTTCCTGAGGTTGTCGTTGTTCGCTTGTCATCGGTCCCCGATCATTGTTGCAAGCCTTGAAAAAAACGCCTAAGGATAGCTGAAAGCCGCGCATCGTGTCAACGCAAGTGAGTTTTCGTTGCGACGATAATTTCATCGTGGACAAGGGCTTTTCCGGCACGTCCCTTGACTTTAACGACGCACCGTGTTACTTGTCTGAACATGCCAATTTTGTGTTATTCGGAGTTAATATGACGAAACAGCGGGTGATCAAGCGTTACCAAAACCGCAAATTATACGATACCGAGGCCTCGACCTACGTCACCTTGGACGACATCGCGCAGATGATCAAGGACGGCGAGGACGTGCGCGTCGTCGACAATAAGTCGAAAAAAGACTTGACCGGCCTGACCCTGACCCAGATCATTTTCGAGGAAGAGAAAAAGCAGAAAAGCATTCTCCCGTTGGCCGTACTCAAGCGGATCATTCAGAGCGGCGGCGAATCGATCAGCGAATTCGTCGACCGGCACATCGTGCCGGGCCTCAACAGCTTGAACAACGCGCGCCAGGAAATGGAAAAGTACGTCAACAAGCTCATCCGCCGCGGTAAAATCGAACCGGAAGAAGGCCGCCGGATGATCTCCGAATGGTTCAGCAGCAGCCAGAAAGGCCTGGAGGATGCCTACACGCGCGTCGACGGACACGTCAGCGACCTGTTGGACATGCTTAAAGCCCTGGCGACGCTCAGCCGCGATGTGACGCACCTGGAAGAGCGCATCGAGGAACTCGAAGCCAAACTGGCGGAGTATGAAAAAGCGGACAAGAGTTAATTCGTTTCTCGTTGCCGCAGCCGATTGACCGCCTGGTGCGCCGTGCGCGTCGTCTCCGGAATCCGATAGCGCGAACATAACGACAGCGCCAGCCTGCGCGCGGTATGAAAATCCACCCGATGCCCGGGGCTGACGTACAGCGGCGCGGTATTGTCGCGCGTGCGCACCAGTTGCCCGATGCACTCGCCTTCGTGTGTCAGCCAGGTCCAGCGTCCTTTCACTGCACCCGGTTCGCGCCCTTCACCGACCAACCGGCTTTTCGCCAGCCCGACGCTCGGCCGGTCGAACAGTACGCCGAGGTGACAGGCGAGGCCGAAACGCCGTGGGTGCGCCAGACCTTGGCCATCGCAGGCCAGCAAATCCGGCTCGCCGGTCAATTTTTCCATCGCGGCGGCGAGAATGGGAATTTCGCGAAAACTCAGCAGACCGGGGATGTACGGAAACGCGCTGCGGCCGGCCGCTTCGGCGATCTCGATCACTTCCAACGCGGGATAGCTGAGCAACGCGGCGACGGCGTAAAAACGGTCGCTGCGCAGATTGTAGGAAACGTCCAGCCCGCATACGGTGCGCAGAGGCGGGAGATCGTTCGTGAGCCTGACGCGGGCGGCCAACTCCTGTTGCAACGTCACCGCCTCGGCGGGGGACAAATCCCAGCGATGGGCGATAACCTGTTTCATCTCACCGCCCGGTCGAACCGAAACCGCCGGCGCCGCGCTCGGTGTCCGGCAACTCGTCGCGCTGTTGCCACTGGGTCTGTACGACCGGCGCGAAGACGATCTGCGCGATGCGTTCGCCGCGCTGCACGACGAACGGTTCATCGCCGATGTTGGCGACGATGATTTTCAATTCGCCGCGGTAATCGGCGTCGATCGTGCCCGGCGAGTTGGGCAGTATGATGCCGTGCTTGAGCGCCAATCCGCTGCGCGGACGGATCTGCGCTTCGTAACCTTCGGGAATGGCCAGCGTCAGCCCGGTGGGGATCAATGCGCGCGCGCCCGGCGCGATCGTCACCGGTTCGTCGACGGCCGCGGGCAGGTCCATGCCGGCGGCATGAGCCGACTGGTAGGCGGGCAGCGGCAGTCCGGCGGCATGCGGCAATTGTTTAAGTACGACTTGAATGCGCTGCATCGGCTTCCTTTAACAAAACAGGCGCCGCGCGGGCGCCTGTCCGGGATTGTTCGTTCGCGTTGGACTCAGTCGGGGATGTACCCTTCGATGACGTCTTCCGGTTTGAGGCCCAAAGCTTCTTTGCGGCTCAGGCGCACGCGACCGCGCTCCTCGTCGATTTCGATGACCTTGACCAGAATTTTTTGGCCGAGTTTAAGCACGTCTTCGACTTTTTCCACCCGGCGGTTGTCGAGCTGGCTGACGTGAATCAGACCGTCGGTGCCGGGCAGAATTTCCACGAACGCACCGTAGCTCTCGATGCGCTGCACCGTGCCCAGGTAGAACTTGTCGAGTTCCGGTACAGCGGTCAGATCGCGGATGATCTTGATTGCGCGCTTCGCGGCTTCGCCTTCGGTCGAGGCGATCAACACGCGGCCGTCGTCCTCGATGTCGATCTTCACGCCGGTCTCCTCGATGATCTGGCGGATCACCTTGCCGCCGGGGCCGATCACGTCGCGGATTTTATCGACCGGAATGTTGATGGTCGTGATGCGCGGCGCGTATGGCGACAGGTCGGGGCGCGGCTTGCCCATCGCCTGCTTCATGCAGTTGAGGATGTGCAAGCGGCCTTCTTTGGCCTGCATCAGCGCGTCGTGCATGATCTGCTCGGTCAGACCGGCGATTTTGATGTCCATCTGAATGGCCGTCACGCCCTTGAAAGATCCGGCGACCTTGAAGTCCATGTCGCCCAGGTGATCCTCGTCGCCGAGAATGTCGGTCAACACGGCGTAATCGTCGCCTTCCTTCATCAAGCCCATCGCCACGCCGGCGATCGGCGCCGCGGTCTGGATGCCCGCGTCCATCAACGCCAGGCTGCCGCCGCAAACGGTGGCCATCGACGAACTGCCGTTGGACTCGAGAATGTCGCTGACCACGCGGATCGTGTACGGAAATTCCTCTTCCGGCGGCAGGACGCCGTTGAGCGCGCGGCGGGCGAGGTTGCCGTGGCCGATCTCGCGACGGCCCGGGCCGCGCAGGAATTTCACTTCCCCGACCGAGAAGGGCAGGAAGTTGTAGTGCAGCATGAAGCGTCGCCAGGATTCGCCGAGCAGCCCGTCGATCTTCTGTTCGTCGGAACTCGTTCCCAGCGTAATAGTGACCAGCGCTTGCGTTTCGCCGCGCGTGAACAGCGCGCTGCCGTGGGTGCGCGGCAGGACGCCGACCTCGATCTCGATCGGGCGCACTTCGGTGAAGCTGCGTCCGTCGATGCGCACCTTTTCCTTAAGCACCATGTTGCGCATGATCTTGGTTTCGACCTCTTCGAAGCATTCGCGGAAGGCGGCCATGTTCAACGGGTCGTCCTCCGGCCGCCCGGCATTGAGTTCCTCGAAGAGCGAATCACGGGCTGCGTCGACGGCCGCGTAGCGCGCCTGTTTCTGCTTGACGGTGATCGCCTCGCGGATGCGTTGCGCGCCCAAATTTTCGATCTTGGCCAGCAGTTCCGCGTCGAGCTCGGGCGGCGTGAAGGTAATTTTCTCCTTGCCGACCGCCGCGCGCATATCGTTCTGCAATTGGATCAGCGGCTGGATGTGTTGGTGCCCGAAGGTCAGCGCCTTGGTCAACGTTTCCTCGCTGACGTACTTGGCTTCGCCTTCGACCATGACGATCGCGTCCGCGCTGCCGGCGATGACCAAATCCAGCTCCGTCTCGTTCATCTGCTGGTGCGTCGGATTGATGATGAAATTGCCGTCGATCAGCCCGACGCGCACCGCGGCCAGCGGTCCGTTGAAAGGAATCTCGCTGATGTGCAGCGCGACCGATGCGGCGGTGATCGCCATCACGTCGGCTTCGTTCTGATCGTCCTTGCTCAGTACCGAGGCGATGATCTGCAGTTCGTTGTAAAAACCTTTAGGGAAGCATGGACGCAACGGCCGGTCGATCAGGCGGCTGGTCAGCGTTTCCCGTTCGCTGGGACGACCCTCACGCTTGAAAAAACCGCCGGGAATTTTCCCGGCGCTGTAGGTGCGTTCCTGATAATCGCAGGTGAGGGGCAGGAAGTTGGCGCCTTCCCGCGTGTCCTTGGCCATCGCCGCCGTGGCCAGCAACATGGTGTCGCCGGTGCGCGCGATGACGGCGCCGTTCGCTTGCTTGGCCATGCGGCCGGTCTCCAGGCTGAACGGCGTGCCATAAAAATCGATCTCAAACACTTTCTTGTCGGTTAACATACCATTCCTCTCGTAGGCGACGACCCAAGCCGCACGACTGTACGGGCACTTGAGGCGCACAGGCAAACGCCGCCTTTGATTCGTTTCGTATCCTTGATGGTGACATCAGAAGAAATAATTTTACTTCCGGATGCCCAGTTCAGCGATGACTTTGCGATAGCGATCATAATCCTTGTTCCGCAAGTAATTTAACATGCGGCGGCGCTGACCGACGAGCTTGAGCAGACCACGACGCGAGTGGTGGTCTTTTTTGTGCGTCTTGAAGTGCTCGGTCAAGTAAGTGATGCGATCGCTGAGCAACGCAATCTGAACTTCCGGGCTGCCAGTGTCACGCTCGTGATTACCGAATTTGCCGATGATTTGGGTTTTTCGGCTGGCATCCTGAGCCATTCTCTCCAACTCCTTCCGTACTGCTTTTCAGCTTGTGTTTCGTACTATACCAAGTGATGCTTTTCCACGTCAATTTGACGCAAAGCACCGGCAAAATGCAAGCTCCCTTTTAGGCGCCGGGTTCGGTGAAAACCCGGAGCAACTCAAAGGGTGAACCTGCCTGTTCGTCTTTCGCTTCGCCGGCGTCGGCCACGGCTTTCGCCAGGGCCAACAACCGATCGTTCCCGTTCACCAAGCGCACCACGTCGCCGCGTTGAAAATCGTCGGCGGCGAGGATGCCGGTCTCCGGCGGACGCACTCCGTGGGTCACTCCACAGCCGGCCGACGGAGTTAACTTCACTTTGTGGTAGTTCGTCAAGGCCCGATCGAGAGAAATTAAATATTCTTCTGCACGGCCTTTTTCCGCCGCCGCGGTCAGTTCTTCCAACGTCACGGCGTCGCGGAGGGAGAATTGTCCGCTGTGCGTGCGCCGCAACGCGGTCAGGTGTCCCACCGTTCCCAGGCGCTCCGCAAGGGCCGCGCCCAGCACGCGCACGTAGGTTCCTTTGGAACAAACGACGCGAAACCGCAGGCGCGATTCTCCGCACTCCAACAGAGTGAGCGCGTGAATATGCACGATTTTCGCTTTTCTTTCAACCTCTTTTCCTCGACGGGCCGTGCGGTGCAGCGGCGCGCCGTCGACTTTTACCGCCGAAAACATCGGCGGCGTCTGTTCGCACTTGCCGATCATCGCGCTCAGCACAAGCTCGACATCGCGAGTAACGAGCGGAGGGACAGGCGCGGTGTCGTTGATTTGCCCGGTATGATCCAGCGTATCGGTGGCCGCGCCGAGCTTCAGTTCGGCTTCGTAGGTTTTGTCGGCATTGAGTAAAAAAGAGGAAATTTTCGTCGCCTGGCCGATCAACATCACCAGCAGGCCCGAGGCGAAGGGATCCAGCGTGCCCGCGTGCCCGACCTTGCGCGTGCCCAGCAGGCGGCGGATTTTGGCTACCAAATCGTGGCTGGTCGGACCGATGGGTTTGTCCAGCAGCAAAACGCCGTCCACTAACCCTCCAGGGCGGCGTGCAGGGCGGCCACCAGGCGCTCGCGTACTTCCGCCAGCGTGCCGGTGGCGCGGAATCCGGCCGCGCGCGTGTGACCGCCGCCGGTGAATTGCTGCGCCACCGCGGCCACGTCGGCGTTGTTGGTCGAGCGCAGCGAACCTTTGACTTGGCCCTTTTCCTTCAACTCGCGCAGCAGGTATGCCGCTTCCACGCCGACGATCGCCCGCGGGTATTCGACGAAGGTTTCCAGCGCGTCGGGCGTCAGGCCCAGCTCATTAAGATCCTCGCCGGTGCAGATCATCCCGGCGATGCGGCCGTCGGCGTCCAGCCGCAGCGTGGACAACACGCGCGCCAGCAACCGCAGCCGCGCGGCGGAGGTGTCGATGTAGATGCGCTTGGCCGCCGTGTGAAAATCGGCGCCGGCCGCCACCAGATCGCCGCAGGCGCGGTAGGCTTCCGGCGTGGAGTTCATGTTCTTGAACATGTTTGTGTCGGTGTACAGGCCCACGTACAGGTTCGTGGCGATGTCCGGCGTGATTGTCACGCCCCATTGCCTGAACAACGTAAACAGAATTTCGCTGGAGCTGCTCGCCTTGGGCAGCACGATGTTCGCATGGCCGAAGCCGTCGTTGGTGCCGTGGTGATCGATGTTGATCACACAGGGATGATTGCGCAACTGCTCGACCAGTTTGCCCATGCGCGCGGCTTCGCCGCAATCGATGACGACGACGACGTCGTAATCGGCGAGGGTGGCCTCGCTGACGATCTCCGTTGCGCCGGCCAGCCAGCGCAGGTATTGCGGACAGCCGTGCACGTCGCAGGTTGTCGCCTGTTTGCCGCGCCCGCGCAGGGCGAGGGTCATGGCCAGCGCCGAGCCGATGGCGTCGCCGTCGGGATTCTCGTGCGTTACCACCAGGTAGGTCGAGCCGGAATCGAGCAGCTCGAGCACCCGGTCGCGTTGATCAATCGTCATCGGTTTCCTCCGGTTCGTCGTGTTGCAGGTGCTGGAGCAAGTCGGAAATGTGCGCGCCGTGTTCCAGACTCGGATCGAATTGGAAGTGCAACTCGGGCGTGTAGCGCAACTGCAAATGGCGGCCGATTTCCTTTTTCAGAAAGCCGCCGCAATGCGCGAGCGCCTTGGCGGCCTGTTGCCGCTCTTTCTCGTCGCCGATCAGCGAGAAAAACACGCGGGCGCTGCGCAGATCGTCGCTGAGCTTCACGTGGGTGAACGAAACCTTATACAAGCGCGGATCCTTGATCTCGCCGCCGATGAGCATGCCGCTCAACAGCCGCAGGATCTCTCCGGCGACGCGGTCGGCTCGTTTGAAGGGGGCGGTTTTATGCATGGCTATAACCTGATCAGTTCGAGGTGTTGGCCGCTGATTTCGGCCAGGCCCAGCGATTCGACGAAGTCGAGAATTTTATCGCAGGTGCTGTTGGCGATGCGGTCGTTGGCGTTGACGGTGACGAAGGCGAGCTGCGCCGCTTCGTAAACGTCTTGGAAATCGATCTCGGCGGCGGACACGTGAAATTTATGGCGCGTGCGTTCGAGGATCGGTTTGATGCGCATCCGCTTGTCCTTCAGCGAAGAGCAGCCGTGCAAGCGTAACGTCAAAACCAAGGCTCCGATCGTCATGGCGCACCTACGTCCCGTCCGGCTAATCCAAGGTGGGCTTGATCTCGATCATGGAGAACGACTCGATGCGATCGCCCAGCTTGATGTCGTTGTAGCCGTCGATGTTCATGCCGCATTCGAAGCCGTTGGCCACTTCCTTGGCGTCGTCCTTGAAGCGTTTCAGACTGCCCAGCGAACCGGTGTAAATCACCTTGCCGTCGCGCACGAGACGCACCTGGCTGTTGCGGATGATTTTGCCGTCGAGCACCATGCAGCCGGCAACCGTGCCCACGCGGCTGATGTGGAACGTGTCGCGCACTTCGGCGACGCCGTTGAGCACTTCCCGGTACTGCGGCGCCAGCATGCCTTCCAGGGCCAGGCGCACTTCGTTGAGCAGTTCGTAAATGACGTTGTAGATTTTAATATCGACTTTCTGCTGTTCGGCCAGTTCTTTGGATTTGACTTCCGGCCGCACGTTGAAGCCGATGATGATCGCGTTGGATGCGCTGGCGAAGTTGACGTCGGTTTCGGTGATCGTACCGACACCGCTGTGAATCACACGCACCTTGACCTCGGGGTTTTCGATCTTCTCCAACGATTCGCGCACGGCTTCGACCGAGCCCTGCACGTCGCCCTTGAGCACGATCTTGAGTTCCTTGATGACGCCTTCCTTCATCTGTGAGAACAGGTCTTCCAGCCGGAGGTTGGCGCGTTTCTTTTGCTCTTCGCTGCGCGCCTGGTTGCTGCGCAACTGGACGATGGCCTTGGCTTTCTTTTCGTCTTCGACGGCGTTGAGGATCGAGCCGGCCGAAGGTACGCCGTCCAGTCCGATGACCTGCGCGGGCATGCCCGGCAGCGCCTCGGCCATTTCGTTGCCGTGGTCGTCGAGCATCATGCGTACGCGGCCGGACTGGGTGTCGGCGACGATGTGCATGCCTTTTTTCAGCGTGCCTTCCTTGATCAGCACGTCGGCCACCGGGCCGCGACCGCGTTCCAAGCGGGCGTCGAGGACGACCGCGACCACCGCGGCGTTCGGATTGGCCTGCAGTTCCATCATTTCGGCTTGCAGCAACACGCTGTCGAGCAGGTCCTCGATGCCGATGCGCCGCTTTGCGCTGATTTGCGTGAACAACGTATCGCCGCCCAGGTTTTCCGGGATCAAACCGTATTCCATGAGCTGGCGGGTGATGCGGTCGATGTTCGCGTTGTCCTTGTCGATCTTATTGACCGCGACGACGATCGATACGCCGGCTTCCTTGGCGTGGTTGATCGATTCGATCGTTTGCGGCATCACGCCGTCGTCGGCGGCGACGACCAAGATAACGATGTCGGTCACATGGGCGCCGCGGGCGCGCATCGCCGCAAAGGACTCGTGACCCGGCGTGTCCACGAAAGTGATCTGCCGCCCATTGGGCAGCGTAACGCTGTAGGCGCCGATATGCTGCGTGATGCCGCCGGCTTCGCCGCTGGCGACGTCGGTTTCGCGGATGGCGTCGAGCAAGGTGGTTTTGCCGTGGTCGACGTGACCCATGATCGTGACCACCGGCGGGCGCGTTTCCATGTCTTCCGGAAGCGACTCGACGACCTGCAGCAGGTCTTCCACCTCGGCGGTCGCCCGTTCGATTTCGTAGCCGAATTCGCTGGCCAGAATGACCGCGGTGTCGAAGTCGATGTCGTGCACGATGGTCAGCATCATGCCCAGCGTCATGAGCTTCTTGATCAGATCGCCGCCGCGTACGCCCATGCGTTTGGCCAGTTCGCCGACCTGAATCTGGTCGCCGATCTTGATCTTGCGCTTGATCGCCTTGGGTGTGGTGATCTCGGTCTGTTTGACGCCCTTTTTATGCTTCTGGCGACGGTTGCGCAAAAAGCCCATTTCGCGCTTGATGTCTTCCTTCTTGCGTCCACGTTGCGCGAAATCCACCACGCGCCGGCCTTTGCGGCCACGGCCTTCACCTTCCGGCTTGGGCGGTGGTACTTCTCCCGGCCGCAACGGTTCTTCCTGCGGAGCCTGTTTGGCTGCCGGCTGGCGCTTGTCGGCGGGCGGTTTCAGCGATTCGATCGGAGTGGCCGGTTTGGAGATGATCTTGGCCGGCTCGTGCGTCACCTCGCGGATCTGCACTTTCTTCAAGCGCGGGCCTTCCGCTCCTCCCTTTTTGCGGCGCGATTTCCGGCCTTCCCGACGTTCGGTCAGCGGCTCCTGATGCGGTTGTTGGGTTTCATGCGCTTCATTGATCGGCGTCTCGACCGGAGCGGCCGATTCCACCGCCGACGGCGCGGGCGGAATTTCAACCGCTTCGTACATGGCCTCGATCTGTGACGGTTGTTCGCCAGGCTGCTCAACCGCGACGACCGGTTCGGGTTCGGCGAGGGCTTCTGGAGTGGATTCTTCAGCAGCGATCGCGGGGTGGCTTTCCGGAGCGGAGAATTCCTCCGGTTCGGCAGCGGCTTCGACTTCCGCACCCTCGTCGAGGTCCGTTGCGGAATCCATGTCGGAGGTTTTGATCCGGCGTCGGCGAATGACACGGGATCCGATGCGCTTGGAAGTATGCGCGTCGATGGTTTGCGCGCGCATTTTCTCTTCCTCGAGGCGTGCTTTGACCTGCCGGAACGTTTCCAAATCAATTTGGTCCAGTTGGTCGCGTACCAGCATGCCCATTTCCTGTAAGCGCTTCAGGCAGCTTTCCGGGTCCATCCCCAATCGTTTCGCCGCTGCCTCTACCGTAATTTTCGCCATCGTGCTTCTCTCCGTTTATGCCAGCCTTGCCGCCGCAGTCGCCATTTGGCGTAGAAGTTCCTCGGGATCGGCCACCGTCGCCGTGGCGTGCAAGCTCCGCTGATAGAGCTTTTTCTGCACAGCTTTTCGCATGCAAGCCTCCAGGGGGCAGCAATACGCTCCCCGCCCTGTGCGCGGTTCATGCGAGAGGGACACGCGACCGTCCGGCGCGCGCCACAAGCGAAGCATTTCCGCTTGCGGGCGCCGTGTGCGACAGGCGACGCACTGTCGATACGGTACGGTCTGGCCCATGGTGATGCTTATTCTCTTTCCTTCGGCTCTTCGCCGGTGGATTCCACCGGCTCATCCGCCGGTTGTTCTTTCTCTTCCGGTTCCGGTTTTTCCATGGACAGGACGGCTTCCTTGAGGTCTTCCGCCAAAGCCATGCCCATGCCGGGCACCTGGGAGAGGGTGACGGTCGAAGCGCGCAGGATCGTATTGCGCGTGTTGAAACCGCGGTCTTTGAGGAATTGCGCGGTCTTGCCGGCGATGCCGGGCAGCGATTCGAGATCGACCTCGAAATCGTCCTCGTCGTGCAATTCGATGACCGGCTCTTCCGATTTGGTTTCGGCAACGGCCGCGGGTTCTTCGGTTTTGCGGAACAGACCCTCGGCTGCGGCCAGCGCTTCTTCCTGGGTCAAATCCTCTTCCGCGCCGAGATCTTCTTCCTCGTCCTCGGGTTCGGGCAACGGCCACTCGCCGGTCACCTTAATTGTGTAGGCCTCGTCGATGATCTCTTCGGCCAGCGTTTCGTCGATGCCGGGGAAGTTGGCCAGATCCTCGATTTCCGCCTCGGCCAGATCCTCGATGGTTGTGTAACCGGTTTTGATGAGGATCTCGCGCTGGCCCTCGGGAACCTTGGTCAGGCGTTTGTACATCTTGCGCGCCTGGGCTTCGATCTGCTTGATCTGGCTTTCGCTGTGGATGTCCAGTTTCCAGTTGGTAAGCTGGACGGCCAGACGCACGTTCTGTCCGCGCTTGCCGATGGCGAGGCTGAGCTGGTCGTCGGCGACGACGATGTCCATCTTGCGGTTGTCTTCGTCGATGATGACCTTGGTGATCTCCGCCGGCGCCAGACCATTGCAGACGAACGTGGCCGGATTTTCGCTGTAGGGAACGATGTCGATTTTCTCGCCACGCAATTCGTTGACGACGGCCTGCACACGGCTGCCCTTCATGCCGACGCACGCGCCGACCGGATCGACGTTCGCGTCACGGCTGTTCACGGCGATTTTCGCGCGGGCCCCTGGTTCGCGGGCGCAGGCGACGATGGAAACAGTGCCCTCGGCGATTTCGGGCACTTCCATTTCGAAGAGCTTGCGCATGAACTCGGAACTCGTGCGGCTCATGACGATCTGCGGTGCGTTGGTCGTGTTGCGCACTTCGGTCACGTAGCCGCGAATGCGGTCGCCGACGCTGTAATTTTCAGTGGGAATCTGATCGCGGAAGTACATGATCGCCTCGGCGCGCCCTAGGTCGATGATCATGTTTTTCTTTTCGAACCGGCGCACGATGCCGTTGACGATCTCGTGTTCGCGATCTTTGTATTCGTTGAAGATGTTTTCCTTCTCGGCGTCGCGAATCTTCTGGAAGATGACCTGCTTGGCCATCTGCGCGGCGATGCGGCCGAATTCGGAAGTTTCGATCTTCTCGCCCAACTCGTCGCCGATCTCGCTTTCCGCGTCGATCTTGCGCGCTTCATCCAAGGTGACCTGTCGTGCCGGATCTTCCACTTCCTCGACCACCTCGCGGAAGCGGAAGAGTTCCACTTCGCCCAATTCCTCGCTGAATTGCGCTTCGATTTCGTACTCCAGGCCGAGCTTCTTGCGCGCAGCGGAAAGCATCGCCGCTTCCAAAGCCTCGATGATCACCGCCCGGGAGAGACCGCGTTCCTTGACGACCGAGTCGATTACGCGGTTCAGATCTGAGTACATCTCCCCAATCTCCTTACGTGTGTTAGTCACTAAAATTGTATTGCAACTTCGCCTTGTTTACCGCCGAGGCCGGGATATGGAACAAACGGCCGTCGACTTGGATGGCTATCGCATCGGTCAATACATCTTCCACCCGCCCGCTAAAATGTCGCCGCCCCTCGATCGCTTCGCGCGTTTCCAGGTAGATCGTCTTGCCGATCACCGCGCGCACATCATCGAGGTTGCGCAACGGACGATCCAGACCGGGACTCGATACTTCCAGGTTATAAGCGCCTTTGATCGGATCCTCGACGTCCAGTACGGCCGACAACTGCCGGCTGACCTTGGCGCAGTCGTCGATGCCCACGCCGTCGAGCGCATCAATCACCACCCGCACACGCGTTTTCCCATGCGCCCGGTCGCCGAGCACCTCGACCAGGTACAGGTCGACGCCGCACGCCGTGCATACCGGTTCGGCCAGGGCGGCGATCTTTTTGCTCAACGTAGTGGTGCGGAAAAAATCCACATCAAATAACCTTCAAATGCCATTTCAACCACAAAAAATAGCGGGTGCCCGAAGGCCGCCCGCTACCAAGCGTGCGATAATTTTCGGTGTCCATATACCCGTTTATTAATGAGAATGCAAGAGGTAAGTGCAACTTTCAAAAAGATTTTTCGCCTTTTTTCTTTACTTTTTTTAGGAAAACGCTGCCGGTTGAAAAAAGTGGGCTGGTCCTGAAAAAAGGACCGGTTGTCCGCTGGGTTCGTTGTGCGGTAAATAGAAGACGCCGAGAGATCGAAACGGTTGAAACAACAAGAGGATATGTCATGCGTTTGATTCTTTTGGGCACGGGCGGTTGTTTTCCGACGCCGCAGCGCAAAGCGCCCGCCGCGTTGGTGGATTGCGCCGGCGGACAATGGCTGATCGATTGCGGCGAGGACACCTGGCGCTCATTGGCCAAGGCCGGCTATGACGGCAACGAAATCGACGGCATTTTGTTCACCCATTACCACCTGGATCATACGGGCGGTCTGGCCTCGTTGTTGTTCGGCTTGTGGGCGCAAAAGCGGCGACGGAAACCGTTTATCATCGTCGGTCCGCCGGGATTATCGCGGCTGGCTCGGGGGTTGCCCGCAACCTTCGGTGAGTGGCTCGACGAACTGGAATTTGCCCTCGACTGGCGGGAAGTCCCGCCGCCCGCCACGTTCAGGCTGCACGACGAACTGCGCGTTCGTTCCGTCGAGGTCGTGCATTCGCCGAAGCTGACGTGTGTGGGCTATCGCTTGGAAACGGAGGGAAAAGTCCTGACCGTTTCCGGCGATACGGAATTGTGCCCGGGGCTGATCGAGTTGGCCGCCGGGGCCGATGCGCTGCTGGCTGAGGCGGGCACGCCCGACGATCTGCCGCGCCCGGGCCACGTGACGCCCTCCGCCCTGGGCGAAATGGCCGCAGCCGGCGGCGTGCGGCGGATCGTCCTCACGCACTTCGCTGTTCCGACCCAGGCCGAGCTGTTGCGGCAGGCGACCGAAAAAACGTTCGGCGGCCCGGTGAGCGCGGCCGCCGACGGTGATGTCTTCGAGATTTAATGACTAGATATCGCCGAGAATTTCCTTGCGTTTCTGCTCGTATTCCTCCTGGGTGATCAACCCTTTGTCGAGCAGATCCTTCAACTCCTGCAAGCGCGTGGCGGTGTCCTTGGCCGATTCCGGCGTCGGCGTGGCTTCATCGACCGTCGCCGTGCTCTTGAAAGTCGTCAGGTCGATCTGCACCCAGTTGCGGCGCGCCTTTTCCAGCCACTTGTCGCCCGGGACGACCGGCGGCGCGTCGATACCCTGTTCCGGCTTGAGCGTCAGGCGCAGCGAATCGGTGTACACCCGGTCGCGCGGATCGGCGCGGTACAGTTCGCGATCCGGATTGATCAACTCGAGGTTCATATTGCCCAGCACGATATTGAGCTTGTTGTCCTTCACGTAGCAGATGCCGTCAGTCAGATGCTTGGTCTTGAACAGCAGTTCCTGTTTCATGTCGGTGACGGCGAAGTGCACCCACTGGTCGGCCGTTGCCTGGGCCAACGCTTCGGTCAGGGCGGTCGCCAATCGCGACGCTTCTCGCTCCGAGAACACCGGACCGGCCTTGCGCCAGGCCATGAAGTTGAATTCCTCGTACGCCAGTTCGCTGAGCATGTCCCGCATCCGCTCGGGCGCGATCTGCGCCGGATGCGTAAAGCCCTGCGCCACAATCTGGTCGTCTTGATCGACCGTGTATTGCAGCCAGATATGCTCCGGGTCGTCGTCTTCGATGACCACGTTTTTGACTTTCGCCGCGCAGGACGCGCACAGGATCATCAGCAACAGGAAAACGATCAGCGATCGCATTTTCATCTTCGACCTCGTTTCGTTGGTGGAAAACGGAGTGATTGTAGACACGGACGCGACGGTCGATCAAGGTGTGGGCAGGTTTTTTATTGTGTCGCCTACCTTGAAGCCGTGGCGCGTGAACCAGCCCTGGTTGACCTCGAGCGCGAAACGCACCGGGTAGCGGCTGTCGTGCAGCACGGTGGTCTGCGGCTCCATCGGCTCGATCTGCAGGATGTCGCCGTTGTCGCTGAGGAAAGCCACGTCCAGCGGAATCTTCGTGTTCTTCATCCAGAAGGACATGCGCCGCTTTTCCTGGTAGACGAACAACATGCCCTGATTTTTCGGCAGCGACTCGCGGAACATCAGGCCCGTGCGGTGTTGGTCGTCGGTGCGGGCGATTTCCACGTGCAGTGTTTTCTTGCCGATCCGCAACGGCCACAGCCCTTCGGCGGGCGAGTTGCAGGCCGCCAGCAACAGACTGAAAAAGCAGAGCAGGGCGATGGTGCGCCGCATGGTCTTCCTCCGTGATTGCCCGTCGAGGATACCGGCCATGAGGCCGGTGGGCAAGCGCGGTGACTGGCGCGGTTGAAAGAACGGACGGATGCGGGTATGCATGAAGATACATCCATTTCCGGGACAAGCGAGGGAGCGATGAGCCGAGCCAAGCCGATTGTCGCGATCGACGGCCCGAGCGGATCGGGCAAGAGCACGGTCAGTAAACTGGTGGCGCAGCAGTTGGGCTTCGTGTACCTGGACACCGGCGCGATGTACCGCTGCGTCGGGCTGCTTGCTCTGCGGCGCCGCGTCGATCCGCTCAACGAGGACGAATTCCAGACGCTGCTGGACAAGCTAACGATCTCCTTCGCGCGCGATCAGCAGGGCGGCCAGCAGGTCCTTGTTAACGGCGAACAGGTCACGCGGGCGATTCGCGGGCACGAGGTCAGCCAGGCGGCGAGCAAGGTCAGCAGCCTGCCGGTGGTGCGGGCGCGGCTGGTGGCCATGCAGCGCGCGATGGGCGCGGGCGGCGGCGTGGTGATGGAAGGGCGCGACATCGGCACCAACGTGTTTCCCGACGCCGAGGTGAAGGTGTTCCTCACCGCGTCGGCCCAGGTGCGCGCGCGTCGCCGCTATGAGGAACTCAAGGCGCGCGGCGAGGATGTCGAGTACGGCGTCGTCCTGACCGACCAGCTCGAACGGGACGAACGCGACAGCCGGCGCGAACTCAACCCGCTGATCCAGGCCCCCGACGCCCACCTGCTGGACACGTCGAACCTGACCATCGACCAGGTCGTCGCCCAGATCGTGGCTTGGGCTCGGCAGGGATAGGCGGCCTGGCCGCATGGGAGATAAACCCAGGGACATGTACTCGCTACATGTCCCGGTTTATCCTCATGTTGTGGGATAAATGGGACACTTTGGGACACTTTGTCCCACGCCTTTTTCTTACGATTCTCCTGCGATATCGGTAGGTTACAAAAATGGACCGTGGGACACTCGGGAAAAAGTGTCCCACGTGAATAGTATAGCTGTTCGAAAGCTGGGCTAGTTGATGTTTGAAATTATTTCGTCAACAATTTGAGCCCAATTTAATGGTAAAACTAAAAAGAGTTGCCAAAATGATTTCATCAGGGTTAATACTATTATGAAAGTGCTACGGTATAATTATTATACCTGTTATATTATTAGTGTAAGTGCCGAAAGAAACAAAAACTTTTACCGGGTATGTAAAATCATCCGAATTCCCTTGAAATAATGAACACTTGCTACTATTATTACCGAACAGACAACGAATCTTTGCAATCAAGTCGTATAAGGCTAACTTAGGCCCAAGGAGAAAGGGGTCTTGGTTGGATTTTGTAGACACGAAAACTAGAAGCCGGATGATGTCGACTGTCCGTGGTAAAGATACTCAGCCGGAACTTGAAATCCGGCGAAGTCTTTTCGCAATGGGCTTCCGCTATCGTCTTCACAGAACCGATCTTCCTGGAAAACCCGATTTGGTTTTTCCAAAGTATTCAGCTGTTCTTTTCATTCACGGATGCTTTTGGCATCAGCATGGATGTAAGCGCTCAAGTTTGCCCAAAACAAGACGATCATGGTGGAAGGAAAAACTTGAACGGAATCACGAGCGAGACGAAGAAGTAGTTCGGGTACTGAATGATGGAGGTTGGAGAGTTTTGCTTATTTGGGAATGCAGTTTTCGAAGAACCGGAATTAATCGCAGAGCGGCTCTTGATGAGGTTGTTCATACAGCGGTCGATTTCCTTCATTCGGAAACTCAATTATTGGAGATTCCAGACACAATCAATGACGCGACTGATTGAGTAAAGACAGGGGTGCGGATATGGTTACAAAAAATGTGTCGGATGAAGGTTTCCAGGAAATTCCTTTCCGTATGCACCCAAGGGTGTTTGCGGCGCTCGGCGCCGACTTGGTAACTAATGATGTTGTTGCCGTCATCGAACTTGTAAAAAATTCCTACGATGCTCTTGCCGAAAATGTTTGGATAAGCTTTGAACTCAATGAAAAAAACGAGGGATACCTGGAAATTAAAGATGATGGCTGTGGCATGAACCTGACTGAAATTGAAAATATTTGGTGTTTGGTAGCTACGCCAAATAAAAAGAATAACAAAAATGCCGCGAGCGGTGATAAAATTCGCCGTGTTGTTGGTGAAAAGGGATTAGGGCGTCTTTCTGCAGCTCGTCTAGGTAAAAGTTTTCATATGGTTACCCAGACTAATCCAGAAGATTGCTGGGAAGTGAAAGTGGAATGGGATGAGATTGCCGAAAAAACAGAAATGTCGTCATGCAATGTGAAAGTTCGACCGTTCAAAGGCGAGTCACCATTCGGCTGGTCTGGCACTAGAATAAGAATATCTAACCTCAATCAGGTTTGGGATACGGACCAAATCGACGATCTTGAAGATAATCTTGCTCGTTTGATTTCTCCTTTCGAAGAATTGAAAGACTTCTCGCTATACTTTTCGCGGCCGGGACAGGTGGATGAAGAAGAACCTAAAATCGAGTCACCTGAGTTCCTTGCAAACCCCAAATATTCAATATCGGGTGAAGTGGATAAAGATGGAAATGTTTCTGTCAATTACAAGTATATGCCCATTTTCGACGGAAAAAGCAGGAAGTATAAAACGCAACTAAAGTGGCAGCAAGTTTACGAAGGAATAAAAAAGGAAGATAAGCGCCGCTATCCTTTTGATAGTAAAAAGTCGCATTGCGGTTCGTTTTTCTTTGAGATCAGGGCTTGGGATTTGGGTGCTGATGACACTGAAGAAATCGCAACAAAATATGCATTGCAAAAAAGTAAAATCCGACAGGCTATTTGGGCGCATAAAGGCATTTCTGTGTATAGAGATGGGATACTTGTTTTGCCGAAGTCGGATAACGCTAGAGATTGGCTTGGTTTGGATTTGAGACGCGTAAGTAAAGTTGGTACAAGGCTGAGTACTAGTCAGATTGTAGGGTATGTTTCAATTTCCGCTGACAATAATCCGGCTATTGGAGATACCAGTGACCGGGAACGACTTGTTTCACGCTTGGAGGTTGCGGAGTTTGAGGAGATTCTAAAGCAGGTCGTTTCGATTCTGGAAAACGCCCGAGATGAAGATAGAGAGAAAAAA
>DAINPV010000011.1:0-27899 GCA_036743315.1 bacterium
GCAATGACGGCCCGATCTTGATGTTCTTGATGCCCAGGTGCAGCAGTGTCAGCAAAATGGCCACCGCCTTCTGCTCGAACCACGACAAAATGAACGACAGCGGCAGCGAGTTGACGTCGGTCCCGAACGCCTCGGCCAGCGCCACCGCGATCTGGATCGCCGAATAGGCGTCGTTGCACTGCCCGATGTCCAGCAAACGCGGAATGCCGCCGATGTCGCCGAACTCGAGTTTGTTGAAGCGGTACTTGCCGCAGGCCAACGTCAGAATCACGCAATCGTTCGGCACGGCCTGCGCGAAATCGGTGTAATAGTTGCGGCCTGGCTTCGCGCCGTCGCAGCCGCCGATCAGGAAGAAATGCTTGATCGCCCCGCTCTTGACCGCGGCGATCACCTGATCGGCCACGCCCAGCACCGCGTTGCGGCCGAAGCCGATGGTGATGAACCGCTCCGGCGCATCCTCCGCGAAACCAGGCGCCGCCAGCGCGGCTGCGATCACCGGCGCGTAGTTGAAATCCTGCACGTGCTTCACGCCCGGCCAGCCCACGACATCGGTGGTGAACACGCGGTCGAGGTAGTCGTCCTTGGGTTTCTGAATGCAGTTGGTGTTGAACAAAAACGCGCCCGGAAAGTCGCTGAATTCTGCGCGCTGATTCTGCCAGGCGCTGCCGAAGTTGCCGACCAAGTGCGGATACTTTTTCAAGCCCGGATACGCCAGGGCCGGCAACATCTCGCTGTGCGTGTACACGTTGATGCCCTTGCCCGCCGTCTGCTTGAGCAGTTCTTCGAGCGACTTCAGATCGTGGCCGGAAATCAGAATGCACTTGCCCTTGACCGGCGACACGCGCACTTTCGTCGGTTCCGGATGCCCGTAGGCCTCGGTGTTGGCCTTGTCGAGCAGGCCCATCACCTTGAGGTTGAGTTCGCCGACCTTGAGCGCCATTGCGGTCGCCTCGGCCGCGGAATGCTTCTCGGTCAGGAAATTCAGCACTTCATGGAAACCCACCGCGACCTCCGGATCGTACACGCCTTGAATGATCGCGTGATCCAGGTACGCCGCCGCGCCCTTGAGGCCGTACAAAATCAGCTCATATAAACCGGCCAGATCGTCGCCGAGCTTTTCTTTCTCGGCCGCGATCGAGATGTCCGCCGCCTGGGCGACCAGCTCGGAAGTCGTCGCCGCCGGCGCAAACGCCGCCGGCCCGTCCAGCGCTTCCTGCGCCAATTCACGCTCGGCGCAGGCGGTCGCGTACATCGCCTCGGCTTGATCGCGCCGCGCCGCCGCTTTCTTGATCAACGCCACGAGGCGCTCCGGATCGAATTGGACGTTGGTCACCGTGGTGAACAGCGCGTCGAGGGTGAAGCGGTCCAGGTCCGCGTCGCGCAACCCCAGCGAGGCGGCACGATATGCGTACTGGGCGATGCCCTTGGTCATTTCCACCAGCACATCTTGCAACGCGGCGGCTACCGGATCCTTGCCGCAAACGCCCGTGGTCGTGCAGGCGACGCCTTTGCTGGTCTGTTCACATTGATAACAAAACATGGTTTCCTCCTTTTTTTAGCTATCTTTTTCCGTATTCGGATTCTATATTCCGCTTTATTGCCGAAAAGCCGATGCTTGTTTGTCCCGTCTTCTTCACGATTACGAGGTGCGTTTCGCTTTCAGCTTCTGCGCCGGCTTGAGCGTGAGATCGATCAGTTTGATTTCCCCCAGTTCGTTGCCCACCATCTCGGCAATGCGATCCTGCAATCCTTTTAAGCGGCAGGGCGCCGCCGTACACAACGGTTTGCCCAGCAGGCATCCATGCACCGGCAACGGCCCGTCGACCGCCACCAGGATATCCAACAGCGTCAGTTTATCCGGACTCTGCGCAAAAAAGAACCCGCCTTTCGCGCCGCGCGTCGATTCGATCAGCCCGTCGCGCGCCAGCTTTTGCAGCACCTTGCTCAGGTGCGATTCGCTCACATGCAGATCCTCGGCGATCTGCTGCGCGCTGACCGGTTCGGCCGGCCCGAGCGTGGCCATGTAAGCCAGCGCGTGAATGCCTAGGTTGGCGGCTTCGGAGATGTTCAGAATCGATTTGATCACCGGACCCCTATTTCGTATTACGGAATCTGAATACCTAATTATTGCGCCGTTGTCAATCCTTTTTTTTTGGTCGAGCCTTTTTCGCTTCAGGCTGCTTCGTGCCGCAGTTTGCCTTCGGCAACCTTCAACAGATCGAGCACTTCGTTGCTCTCGTCCGACGTCCCGTGAATGTCGGAAACCAGCGTTTCGATATTGGCGATCAATTCCTTCATTTGATTGACCACCGCGCCGAACCCCGCCCCGCTGCTGCCGATCTTCGCCGCGACAATCTGCGCATTGAGCGCTAAAATCTTGAAATCATCGAGCACTTCCTGCGTCTGGTCGGCCGTTTTGTCGATATCCCCGATGGCCGACTGCATGCGCGCCATCAGGTCCCCGAACACGTCCTGGAAGTCTGTCTGCCGCTTCACCATGTTGACTAAAATGCGCGCGCCCGAAGCGGTGATGATTTCCTGGTCCTGTCGCATTTCATTGATCGCCCGCTGGCGGACGGCCGCGTTCCCCGTCAACTCCACAATAACGTTCACTTCGGGTCGTTTGATCATCTTGCTCATGTCGCTATCGGTCTGAATCCCCAGTTCCTGCGCCCGCTTGATTCCTTCGGCATTCGGATTGGGATCCACCACGCCTAAAACTCGACTTTGCTCATCACCAAGAAACAGGTTAAGCAAAACCTTCGCTGCATGTCCGCCACCGATAAACACCAACCCAATCGTCATCATTGATTTCCCTCGTATAAATAATTTCGCTTTATGTACAGACCCTTCTTCCTCAAAGCTTCGGTCATAATTCCCGGAAATATTAGTTAATAATCATTATTCGCCTCTGAATATTCTTTTATATACAATTAGTTGTAATTGTTACTATTTTCACTATTATAGTGTAGTAATCATAGTATTATTGTTTGACTTTGATGGCTAACCGCCGTAACAACCGCCATCGTCCCGACTGCCGAAAAGTGATGTGAACCTCCTGATTTTACTGGAGATTTGAGCGGGCGTTCAAATCAGCGCCCCGTCTTCCGACCGGCGACGATGACTCACCCAGGACATAAAACCGATGGCGACAAAGACAATGCCTAGCGCAGCCCATTGATGCGTCCTAACCGGTTTGCCGTCGAACGCCGGCCAGAACAGCAGCGTCGCGCTCGTGCCGGTGAGCAACAAGGTCATGCGATTGAGCGTGATGTTGAAGGTCGCCGTCCCGCCTTTGTACAATTACTGGAAAATCCCGAAAAACGCACTGATCCCATAAGTCGCGATGATCGCATGCATGGGGGAATAAGCCGGCGATCGAGTCGCCTTTCTTAGTGCGGAGATGATGTATCTGACAAGGTGAGATCGTTATTCCGCCGGCCGGTTGGATCGACAATGCCGATTCCTGTTCCAGCGGCGGTTCTTTCCGAGCTGTCATCTAGACAATGAATGATCCGTACAGTTCGCGTAGATGCGGCGTGGTGACCGGCGCGGCGTCGATCACTTCCATAAATTGACGCGCCAGCAGCCGGATCTCGTCGGTTGCCGTCAGACTGTGCGGCACGGCCAGATCGGCGAAAAATTTCGTGCGCGTCACCGGGCGTAAAATCGCCGCCTGCCACTGCGCGGGCGTCCAGCGCAGCAGGTTCATCTTCGCCGGCGTCGGCGGTACGCCCATCGCCCGCAGCGCGGTTGTTCCTTCGTTCATCGCCGCGATCATCAACCGCTGCAAAGCCGGTTTTTCCGCCAGCGGCGCGCCGTCTGCCTGGGCCAGGTAAATCGCCGCGGCCAACGGCGCGACCCAGGCGACATGGTACTTTTGCCAAGCGTCGATGTTACGGCTCAGCCTCGTGGGGATGCCCACCCGGTTGAACGCGCCGAGCAACCCACGCAGCCGCGGCGTGATCGCGCCGTCAATTTCCCCCAGCGTGGTCGCCTGCAGCCACGGATGCACGATGCGATAGTGCACGACGTCGTCGCGGATGAACCCCGCCGCGCCGGGAAATCCGATCGCCAGCCGCTTGCCCAGTGCCGCCGACCAGGACGCGTACCCCAACGGATTGTTCGCCACCACCACAATGTCGCCGTCGCCGGGCAACGCCGCCAGCGTCGGTAATGCGGCGTCCACCTGATCGGCGCGCAGGGCCGCAATCACCAGATCGTAGCGCACCGCCGGGTCCGGTCGTTCGTACACTTCGATGCGCACATCATGCTCGACGATATCGTCGAGGTCGCGCAGTTGCAGACCGTGCTCGCGGATCGCCGCCAGCCGGCGTCCGCGTGCCGCCACCTCCACCTGATGGCATGGGCTCTGCGCCAGTTTGCCGGCGAAAATCGAACCGATCACGCCGGGTCCAAACACGAGAATGCGCATGGTCGATCCTGCTTTGGTTGGTCAATCCTTTTCCGACACGGTCGCGCAACGGCGTCGCTCAGTCAACACCACACAACACAACCATTGCCGTCGTGCCTCCTTTTCCACACCCGCCAAGTGGATCGTTGATCTCCACCAGGTTCACCGCTCCATCTCGACAACCGGAAACGAATTCTTATTTTGTTTTTGATTGCTAAGGTTTCGGGCAGAAAAAACAATCAGCACCACTTGCCGACAGGATTGATACGAACGCCGAAAAAACAAACGGAATTACGCGGAGCGGCAAAGGAGACCAAACAGAAAACGGGAATTAAACCACGTATGACACATAGTGAAATGTTTCACATTGAAAATTGCTCAAGTCGCCAACGAAGTTATGCCTCTCAAAAGCACAATGAAAAACAAAAATGAATTCATGGCATTGTAACTTCATTCACGCTGTGAAAATTTTCGCAATGATATTTACAAACGATTCCGACTTCTATATACTGCCCCCGGTTTACGGATGGAAAGGGAGCCCTGGGCTCGGTAGGAGACTCGATGAACATGCCGAAAAAAATACTGGTGATTGACGACGATCCGGACATTGTTTTCGCCGCGCAGACCTTTCTCGAAGCACACGGCTACCAGGTCATCACCGCGGCGACCGGCATCGAAGGCCTCGAGCATGTCAAGTTGGATCGGCCCGACCTGATCCTGCTGGACCTGATGATCGAGGACCACGACACCGGCTTCCAACTGACCAAGAAAATCAAAGGCGATCCCGCCCTGCGCGAAATTCCGATCATCATGGTTTCGGCGGTCAAGGAACGAACCGGTTTCGGTTTCGACCAACAACGCGACGGACACTGGATGAAAACCGACGCTTTTCTGGAAAAACCATACGATCCCAAAAAGGTGGTTGCCTTGATCCAAACCATGCTCGGCGACGACAACCGCTGACGCCATCGCCTAAACCGGACGAGGATTTCATGCAAGCCAACAGCACCGAAACGACCAAAAAGCATCAATGCCGGTCCACCGGCTTTCGCAATACCCGCATCATCGAGCGGAGCGACCTGACGCCCTCGATCATCCAGTTCAAGCTGGAGGCGCCGATCCTGGCGGCCAAGGCGCAACCCGGCCAGTTCGTCGTGTTGCGCATGGATGAAAAGGCCGAGCGCCTACCCATGACCATCGTCGATTTCCACCGTGAGCAGGGGTGGATCACCGTGATCTTCCAAACCGTCGGCGCCTCGACCCGCCGGCTGTCGCACCTGACCACCGGCGACCTGTTGCTGGATCTGGTCGGCCCGCTGGGCGAACCCACGCGCCTGGACAACTACGGCCATGTCGTGCTGGTCGGCGGCGGCGTCGGCGCCGCGCCGGTCTTTCCGATCGCCCGCGCGCTCAAGGACGCCGGCAACAAGGTCACCGTCGTCATCGGCGCACGCAGCAAGGATCTGATGATCCTCGAACGGGAGTTCATGGCGTTCGCCGACGAGTTGATCCTGTGCACCGACGACGGCTCCTACGGGTGCAAGGGATTTGTCACCACGGCGCTGGCCGACTTGATCGAAAACGGCGTGCCGATCGACCGCGTCTGGGCCATCGGCCCGGTGGAGATGATGAACGCGGTCGTCGAGACGACCCGCCCGCACAACATCCACACCGAGGTCAGCCTCAACTCGATCATGCTCGACGGTTCGGGCATGTGCGGCGCCTGCCGCGTCGAGGTCGGCGGCGCGATCAAGTTCGTGTGCGTCGACGGTCCCGAGTTCGACGGCCACCAGGTGAACTTCAAAGAGCTGCTCACGCGCCAGAGCATGTACGCCTCCGAAGAGCACCGCGCCATGTGGGACTACATCCTGACCGAGGAGGCCGGCGAAGCGGTCGAGCGGATGAAAAAGCGCATCGACATGCCGCGCCAGGACCCGCGCGTGCGCGTGACCAACTTCGACGAGGTCGCCCTGGGCTATTCGCCCAAGCAGGCGCGGATCGAGGCGTCGCGCTGCCTGCAGTGCAAGAAGCAACCCTGCATCGCCGGCTGCCCGGTCGAGGTGCCGATTCCGCAGTTCATCAAGCTGGTCGCCGACGGGCATTTCCTGGAAGCGGCCGACCTGATCAAGTCGGTCAACAGCCTGCCCGCCGTGTGCGGCCGCGTCTGCCCGCAGGAATCGCAGTGCGAGCAGGTGTGCGTGCTGGCCAACAAGGGCAACGCCATCGCCATCGGCCGCCTGGAGCGGTTCGTCGCCGACTACCAGGCCGACCACGGCGTCGCCGAAGATCTCACCGTCGCCGCGCCGACCGGCAAACGCGTGGCGATCGTCGGGGCCGGTCCGGCCGGACTGACCGCCGCGGCCGATCTGGCCAAGCGCGGCTACGAGGTCGAGATTTTCGAGGCCTTCCATTCGCCGGGCGGCGTGCTGGTTTACGGCATTCCGGAGTTCCGTCTGCCCAAGGCGATCGTCAAGCGCGAGGTCGAGTACGTGCAGAAACTCGGCGTGAAAATCCACACAAGCTTCATCATCGGTCGCGCGTCCACCCTGCCCGAACTGATGCAGGAATACGGCTTCGGCGCGGTGTTCATCGGCACGGGTGCCGGCCTGCCGTACTTTATGAACATCCCCGGCGAGAACCTCAACGGCGTGTACTCGGCCAACGAGTTTCTCACCCGGGTCAATCTAATGAAGGCCTACAAGTTCCCCGATTACGACACCCCGGTGCGCATCGCCGACACCATGGCCGTCATCGGCGGCGGCAACGTGGCCATGGACGCGGCGCGCGTGGCGCTGCGCCTGGGCGCGAAAAAGGTCTATTGCATCTACCGGCGCAGCCGCGCCGAGTTGCCCGCCCGCGAAGAGGAAGTGGAAAACGCCGAGGAGGAAGGCGTGGATTTCCGCCTGTTGACCAACCCCGTGCGCTTCCTGGACAACGGCAAGGGCTGGGTCGCGGGCGTCGAATGCCTGAAGATGGAACTGGGCGAGCCCGACGCGTCCGGCCGCCGACGTCCGACGGCGGTCGAGGGCTCCGAACACATCATCCCGGTCGAGATCGCGATCATCGCCATCGGTCAGGGCCCCAACCCGCTGCTGACGCGCACGACGGAGAACCTGGCCACCACGCGCTGGGGCAACATCATCGCCGACCCGGACACCGGCGCGACCAACCTCCCGGGCGTGTTCGCCGGCGGCGACATCGTCACCGGCGCGGCGACGGTCATCCTGGCCATGGGCGCGGGCAAGAACGCGGCCGACGCCATCGACCGCTACCTGCGCGGTGAGCCGGTCGAGTTCCCGGCCCCGCCCGCCGCCGACGCGTAAGTTATTTTCCACTGATAGACCGGCCCCCTCCGCCGGCGAGGGGGCTTTTCTTTCCGGACTGACAGTGGGTCTTTCCTTGTCATACCCGCGTAGGCGGGCATCCAGGACCAGCAAATACACTTCCCGACCTTTTCTAAAAGGAAGGCCGCGCATGGCACGGCGTTAAACGAATCCTGGATCCCCGGGTCAAGCTCGAGGATGACGGAAAGAATTGTCATGCCCGCGCAGGCGGGCATCCAGGACCAACTTCCTGACCTTTTGGAAAGGATGACAAGAACTTGTAACCCCTCAAAAAAATACATGAACACGATGAAATCATGTCCCCGATTTTTAAGCGGGCATCCAGGACCAGCAAATACCTTTCCTGACCTTTTGGAAAGGGATCCCTCCGCTGCGGTCGGGATGACAGGGCCAAAAATGCGGGGAATAATTCCTGGACTTATGATTTGCCTTCATTGTGTGAAACCTCGGCCGGCGGCAGGGCCGCGCGAAAGCCGGTACTGGCCGCCGCCAGATCCTCGGGTCAAGCCCGAGGATGACCAGGAATAACTTGTAACCCCTCGGAAAAAATACAGAGACACGATGAAATCACCGATTTTTTAGGACCGGCCGATACTTTTCCTGACCTTATTACCTCACCCCAGCTTGCGGCAGAGGCCGACGACCTTGCCTTGGATGCGCACGCGGCGGGCGTCGTAGATCAGCGGGGCCATGTCGCGGTTGGCGGGGCGCAGCTCGACCTTGTCGCCGCGGGGGTAGATGCGTTTGATCGTCGTTTCCTCGTCGTCGATCAGCGCGAGGGCGATTTCGCCGGTTTCCACCTGGGCGCGGCGGGCGATGATCGCGTAGTCGCCGTGGAAGATGCCGTCTTCGATCATGCTGTCGCCGTGGACGCGCAGGGCGAACAGTTTGGGCTCGGGGAACAGGCTGCCGTCGATGGTCAGGTGTCCCTCGATGTGCTCCAGCGCCAGCGCGGGCGGACCGGCGGCGGTGAGGCCGACGATCGGCACGGTGGCCGGCGTGTGCGCGACATCCTCGACGACGCGCAGGCCGCGCGATTTGCCCGGCACGCGTTCGAGCGCGCCCTTGTGAATCAGCGCGGCGATCGCCTCTTGGATGGTGGAGATGGTCACGTCGAAGTGCTCGGCGATTTCCCGGTAGGTGGGCGGCACGCCTTCGCGTTCGCGATGGGTGCGGATGAATTCCATGATCTGCCGTTGCTTGCGGGGCAATGTTTCCATGAGGGCCTCCTGCGGACAATCTATCCCCTACACGCGTACCCGTCAACCGCGGCGGGTCATTTTCGTTCGGCGACGGATTCGATGTCGATCGTTCGGCGAAAATTTATCGGCAATTCCCCTTGCTTCGCGGCGGCGAGGCTCGTATCCTCGCCGTTTGCTTTTTCGAGGAACATCATGTCCACGCCATCCGACCACAACGACCGCGCCATCCTGGAGGTCGTCACCCCGCGTTCCGGCACCGTCGGCGAAGTGCTGACGCTCGCCGCGCCGCTGGTCGTGTCGTTCGTCTCCTTTTCGCTGATGGGCGTGGTCGACACGCTGGTCATGGGGCGCGTGGGCACGCCGGAACAGGGCGCGGTGGGATTGGGCGCGATGCTCACCTGGGGCTTGGCGGTGGTCTTCACCGCGACGCTGACGGCGGTGAACACCTTCGTGGCGCAGGATTACGGCGCGGGCAACCATCATCGCATCAGCGGCCACGTGCGCACGGCGGCGTTTTTGATTCCGCTGTTCACCGTGCTGGTGTGGGCGCTGATTCCCCTGTTGCCGGCGATGATCCGCATCCTGGGCAGCGACCCGGCGGTCGCGCCGCACATTCTGGCCTACATGAACGTGCGGATCATGGGCGTGCCGTTTTTGTTCGTCAACTTCACGCTGACCAGCTTCCTGCGCGGCCTGGGCGACATGCGCACGCCGATGGTGGTGACGATCGTCGCCAACATCGTCAACGCGGCGCTGACGATCTGGTTCGTGTTCGGCGGTTGGTTCGTGCCGGCGATGGGCGTGCCGGGCGCGGCGCTGGGCAGCCTGATCGGCGGCATTTGCGAAGCCTTGCTGTACCTCGCGATTTACTTCGACGAGCGGCGGCACCGACTGTACCGCACGCGCACGCTGGGCCTGCCGACGCTGCGGGAGATCGGCCGCTTCCTCAAAGTGGGCATGCCGATCGGTTTCGCCTGGGCCTTCGACATGTTCGCCTGGATGCTGTTTTCGATTTACGCTTCGACGTTGCAGCCGGCGGCGCTGGCGGCGCACATGATCATCTTTCAGATCATCCATTTCAGCTTTCTGCCCGCGGCGGCGGTCGGCGTGGTCGGCACGACGCTGGTCGGCCAGTACCTGGGCGCACAGCGCGTCGATCTGGCCAAGCGCTCGGCGTGGTGGACGATCCGCATCGGCGTGGGCTACATGACGCTGATGGGCCTGACGATGGCGTTGACGCGCGAGCATTTGATCGCCGCGTTCAACGCCGATCCGGCGGTGGTGTTCATCGGCGGACGGCTGTTGTTGCTCGCGGCGATATTCCAACCCTTCGACGGCATCGGCATGACGATCACCGGCGCCCTGCGCGGGGCGGGCGACACGCGCGCGCCGATGTTGATCATGCTGGGTTGCGCGACGTTGGTTTTCATGCCGGGCGTGTACCTGCTGGGCATTCATCTGAAGTACGAAATTTTCGGCGCGTGGACGGCGGCGGTGATCTACGTGATCACCCTGGGCATCCTGTTGCTGACGCGCTTCCTGCGCGGCCATTGGACGCGGATGAAGGTGTAGGAACCCGCGCCGATCCGCACCGCGAAAAAATTTCCGTGCGCCCGCAATGCTGGGAAAATTGCCTTTTCTTTCTCGATTGACTTCCCCCCCCAACCATGTCACAAGCGCCAAGGCGTTCTACCCTCTTGCAGCGAGCGAAACGACATTATGCAGATTACCGAGCCGCTGAGAAGCAGCGGCGAGTTTTCGTTCCCGTGGACGAAAGAGAAAATCAGACGATACCTGGCGACGCACAACCGGCGCGTCGCCGTCCAAGGAAATCTTCCGTTGCGCCTGGCCGTCTGGCTGGCGGTGCGCCTGGCGCGCAGCCTGTCGTGGGAGGGCGCGTACCGCCTGGGCGGTTGGATCGGCCGCGCGCTGTATGGCCTCAAGGTGCGGCGGCCGGTGGCGATGACCAACCTGGACATCGTGTTCGGCGAAAGCAAAACCGCGAGCGAGAAGGACGACATCTACCGCCGCTCGCTGCTGAACTTCGGGCGGCAGGCGATCAACTACCTGCGCATTCCGCTGATGGACGAGGCGTTCTGGCGCGACTGCTTTAAATTGGAAAACGAACACGTGCTGCACAACGCGTACAACCAGGGACGCGGGGTGGTTTTCCTGTACATGCACTTCGGGCCGTGGGAACTGCCGGGCGGCAAGATCAGCTTCGCCGGCTATCCGATTTCAGTGGTCGCCAAGAAGATCAAAAATCCGGTGATCGACAAGCTGGTTGTCGAGGCGCGCGACGCGATGGGCCTGGGCACGATCGCGCACCGCGATTCGATGGAACGCATTCGCGCGGGACTGGCGCGCGGCGAAGGCGTGATCATGGTGATCGACCAGAACATGAAGCGCAGCCAGGGGATGTTCGTCGAGTGGCTCGGCCGGGCGGCGTCGACGCCGCGCTCGACCGCGTGGATCGTGCGCGAAACGGGCGCCCCGGTGATCAGCGGCTACGCGGTGCAAAGCGGCCCGCGGCAATTCAAGATGGTGTTGACCGAGGAAGTGATGTGGATCGCCGACGAGGACCCGCAAGAGGAACTGCGCCTGAACACGCAACGCTACGTGGACGACGTGCAGCGGCACATCTACGCCATGCCCGAACAGTGGTTCTGGCTGCACCGCCGGTGGAAAATTCAGCCCGAGGGCGTGGAGAATCCGTACCGGGACAAGTGATCGCGAACAAGCATTTCGCCCCCTTCCAGTGTATTGCCAATTCCCGGCACCGGTTATAACATGACAATCATTATCCACATTCATTAAGCTTGTTTATTTCCTTCTTCACGGAAAAGTATCGGGGGAGAAAATGAACGACTTGAATTACGACAAGCTGGCCGACGCCGTCATTGAAAAGGTAAAAAACAGATACTCAATAAAAGAAAAGCCCACATCGTCGTTTGCGCCTTTGTTCTCATTATTAAAACACCCATTGATTCTGGTGATCGTGTCGACCGGAATTATCAGCTACCTGTTTTGGAAGCTGGACTATCTGCAGCAATGGGATCTGGATAAGCGAAACGCCGCCCTGCAGAGCATCGAAGACATCGAACACTATTCACAATTGTTACTGAATTATTACTTTATTTGCTTCAACCGCCTTTCCTATTACAACGCGGAAAAGGCTAACGGCCTGGACCATGATGAAATCATGACAAGCGATCAATTTCAGAAATTTCAAAAAAATGTGGAACAACATTATTACGCGTTAGGCAATTGCTCCCTGGACCGCCCCAACGCAAAATTGCAGATCTACTTCCACGACAATCCGCAAGTATTGCTCAAATGGGAGGAAATCAAAGAGGCGTATAAGGTTATCAACGATCAAACCAAACAATTGAAATTGGACAGCACCAAGCCAACAAAGCCGAGTCCCAAAGTCAAATCGAAGATGGAAAAAATCGAAAGGAAAATCAACGAACTCATCGCCTTGATACTCGCCGACATCAATCAACGGGGTCATTTTTGGAGCAGAATATTCCGCTGGTAATACCAGTCTGTCGGGAAGATGAGCCGACCACTATCGTCGGCACCATGCATCATTCGATTATTTTAAATTGAATTCCGTTCCCCGAGGTCGACGGTTTCCACACGTCGGGGTGGATGCGAAACACGCCGCAGCCGGAGCCCGCATACAACATGCCGTTGCGGTCGACAACCATGGAGCGCACGCTTTTGACCAGGGGAACGGAACCGCGTTGCACGCCGGTGTCCAGATCGAAAGCAACGACATCGCCGCGGACGTATTGCGCAATGTAACCGCGTCGCTCCCGGTCGTCCATCGCCAGCGCGCGCACGACGCCGCCCATTTTCACCTGTCGCAACGGGCGCAACTGCTTGTCCAGCACCCACAATGTGCCGCTGAATTGGCTGTTGGTGTAAATTTCATCGCGCATCCGGTCACAAGCCAGCACGTAAGCGCCGAAGGGGAAACACGGCGAGGAGTGCAGGACCTTGCCCGTTTGCGTATCCGCCAGCACGACCGCCGCCTGGATAAATAGTTCGATCAGCGATCCACCGAAAGAAAAATAGCTTTGATTCCCGATCTGCAAAGAATCGGTGGCCGCCACAGCCCCTTGCGTATAATTGCTGGGGACCCGATCGATGCGCCGAGTGGCGCGGTCCAGTCGTTCCGAAACGTCTTTTCCCGAATAAACGGTAACCGTATGTTCATCCGGTAAAAGCGCGCCGAAGTATTCGTTCCAGGGAATCGTTTTGATGGGAATCCGATCGACGATCCGGCCATCGCGCGCGATCCAAGTGAGCCAACAGTCGACATGGTCCGGGCCGCCGGTTTTGTACACCAGCAAACAGAGCATTGCATCGACCACCGGATCGAAGGCCATGCCGATCACTTCGCCGCCGTCCAGTTTTGGGTTGATGATTTTCCCCGTCGCCGTGTCGAGAATCACCAACCCGTATTTCATTTCCAATTCCGGTTTGTTGTTGAAAAACGGGAAACGATAGCCGACATACAAGGTTGTTTCTTCCGGATCCAAGCGCAGAAAGCGCGGCGTCAGATTAAGCTCGTCCAACGTTTGATGATCGATGACCAAATCGACGCCCGGCGTCTGCCGACATTCCCGGCAGGCGGCTTTTCCGGGCGACGACACCATGATGGTCGTTTGGAGAAACAACACGACGATCACTCCGGCCAGCAATCCGTGAAACGGGCTTAGCTCCAGCGGGCGAAAGCGGGCGATCGGCGCGACGAACGCCGCCACCGCGGCAAGGTACAACAACACATAACCGATGCCGGCGTAGATCAGAAAGCCAAACAGGATGGCCATCGAGTCGACCGAGAAGATCATCATGATAACTATAAACACGGTCACGAACAGGCGAACGAGTTTGTTCAGCGGTTTGGTGTTTCTCACCAGCGCGAGAAAGAAAACGAAAGCAGCCAGAAGCGGATGCAGGATGCCGACAAAAAACACTCCGCCACAGATGAAGACGCCCTCCACCACCGCTCGCGCCAGCCGAACAGAGACGTTTTTCTGGACAACGGGGAGACGAAAAGAAAACGAGCCCATGAACATCGGCGAAATCCTTGCATTTATAGAGAGAAAAAGTGCCTTGCTTATTCCGAAAAGTCAATGTCGACCACGATTCCGATCGATGCGTGTCCGGCATTCATCGTTTGCGGCTTCCCTGCGTTCGGCACGATCACGCTGTCGGCCGGCATCGTGGCGGGCGTCTTCGGCCTGCGGCAACCCGGCGGATTGCACATTGCGGCGATCGCCGGCGTCGTCGTGAATGCCTTGACGCTACCGGGATTCGGCCGGTCGGTCCCGTTAGGCTCGGCTCGCCTTTAATATTTACTTTTTCCGACTAGATCATCCGCCGCGGGGGGTTGTTTTTGACGCTCGAAGTCCTACAATTGCCCCGTTTTCGCCAATGCATTCGGTTGCGGCACAAACAGCGCCGGTAGAGGATTTCCGATGGACAAACCCGTTCATTCCTGGTCGTTCCGTCTGCGTCGCTTGCTCAACTGGCTGCCCATGGGGCTGGCCTACGCGTTTTTGTACATGGGGCGCTACAACCTGACCGTGGCCAAAAGCGCGTTGGGCGACGCGATCATGTCCAAGGCGCAATTCGGCAACATCTACGCCGTGGGCGCGGTGGTGTACGGCGTTTCCTTTTTGCTCAACGGCCCGCTGACCGACCGCCTGGGCGGACGCTTCACCATGCTGCTGGGCGTGTTCGGCGCGCTGGTGATGAATTTGCTGATGGGCGTGTCGCTGTACGGCATCGTCAACTGGGGCTGGGACCTGCCGATCATCACGACCTTCACGGTGCTCTACGCGCTGAATATGTACTTCCAATCGTTCGGCGCGGTGTCGATCGTTACGGTCAAAGCGCCGTGGTTCCACGTGCGCGAGCGCGGCACGTTCTCGACCATCTTCGGCATCATCATCACCCTGGGCATCTACTTCGCCTTCGACTGGGGCTTCGCGGTGGTCGCGGCCACGCGGGCGACGGTTGGCGAAAACCTGTCCTGGGTGGCGCGGATCGTGCGGTTCGTTTTCGGCACCGGCGGCGCGGGCGTGGACCAGAACTGGTGGCTGTTCTTCGTGCCGGCGATCATGCTGGGAATCTTCTGGGTGATCATGTTCTTGTGGCTGCGCAACACGCCGGGCGAAGCGGGCTTCGCCGATTTCGAAACCGGCGAGGACACGCTGTCGGCCGACGGCGGCCGCGAGCCGGTGCTGCTGGTGTTCCGGAAGATCGTCACGCACCCGGTGTTGATCGTGGTGTGCGGCATTGAGTTCGTCAGCGGCATCATGCGCAACGGCGTGATGCACTGGTTCCCGCTGTTCGCCAAGGAAGTGGCCGGCTACGGCGATCTGTTCGTGACCAAGAACTGGGGACTGACCCTGTTGATCGCCGGGGTGGTCGGCGCGTGGCTGACCGGGTACATGTCCGACAAGGTGTTCCAGTCGCGGCGCGCGCCGATGGCCTTCATCCTCTACGGGCTGATGTTCGCCTCGGCGGTGGTGATGGCGCTGAGCTTCAACGCCGATCCGTGGTTCCTGACGCTGGCGGTGTGCAGCATTTCGATGAGCGTGATCGGCGTGCACGGCATTTTGTCGGGCACGGCGACGGCCGATTTCGCCGGCACGCGCAACACGGGCGCGGCGGTGGGGATCGTCGACGGCGCGGTCTACCTGGGCACCGGCCTGCAATCGATGGTCATCGGACACATCACGCCGGTCGGCGAGGCCGCGAAGGTCGCCGGCAACTGGATCTACTGGCCGCTGTTCCTGATTCCCTTCAGCGTCGTCGGCTTCGCGCTGGCCTGGCGCATCCGGCACGCCCTGCCCACCAAGGCGCGCTGATCTCTATTCGCGGGCGGCGTGGATTTTCGTCAGCAACTCTTTAACCGCCGGGACGGCGTTGACGATGTGCTCAAGCTTGCCGCAGGGGAAATCGTCGCAATAGCCGCAGTTGGCCAGGTTGCGCCCGGTGGCGCAGGCGCGAATTTCGCACTTTTCACAATAGCCGAAACGCACGCCGGTCGACGAGCAGCCGGTGCAGTTGACGGCCTGCGGCGGAATGTTCACGCCGTATTGCTTGGACCACATGGCGGAGGTTTCCGCGCGTTTGGCGTCGTCGTCGGTCAGGGTGGCCAGGTAGGCCGGGCACTGGGTGCAGGTCAATCCGCAATAGGCGATGATCGGTTCCATGGTTGATCTCCGTGGTTGGGGAAGGTATCAGCATAGATCCTTCGCTCGGACGCGCCAAGGCCGAAACGAAGCAACCGGTCAGTGCCGAATGGGTTTGCTCTTGCTCAGGCTGAGCCAGAAACGCATATTGCGCAAGATCTCCCGCAGGGAACTGGCTTTGACCACATCCATAAAAATGTGCAGCAGCTTGCGGGGACGCAGGTAGAAGCGGCGGTACGCGCGCGACCGCAGTTTGACCAATTGGGCGGACGACAAGTGCGGCAAACTGAAAACCGGATCGCCGTGCCAGGAATAATCCGACCAACGATAGGTCGTCAGATAGCCCTTGTCGGCGTAAGACCGAAACGCGCGCGAGCCGGGGAACGGCAGCAAAATGATCATCGATGCATAGGAAGGATCGATCTCCAGCGCCAGATTCAAGGTCTGTTTGAACGTTTCCCGCGTTTCGCCCTCGTTGCCCAGAATGAACGTGGCCCAGCTTTTGATGCGCGTTCGGCGAAGCAGTTGAAAGGCGTGGCGGACCGTCTCCAGACGCAACCGCTTGTCGGTTTTGTCGAGAATTTCCTGGTTGCCGGACTCGACGCCGATTTGAATTTCCACACAGCCGGAAGCTTCCATTTCCGCCAGCGTTTCGGCCGACAGCGTATCGGCGCGCGTATGACAGACCCAGCTTAGCGCCGGCCGTTTGGTGCGCAAGTACGCCATCACCGCGGAACTGAGCGCGCGATTGGCCAGGAACGTATCGTCCTCGAAAAAAATCAGATCGACACCCAAGTCGCACATCACCCGGTCGATCTCCTCGCGTATGCGCGCGGCGCTGTGGTACCGCACCGTGCCGCGCCACAACGCCTCGTTGCTACAGAAAGAGCAATTGAACGGGCAGCCGCGCGAGGTGAACATGGTGGTGAAGCGGCGGTAGCGTTGCGGATAGGAATGCACATACGCATCGTTGGGCAACAGCTCACGGGCCGGAATGGGGATATGATCCAGCGGTTCGATGAAGGGGCGCGGGGAAAGCGGCGTTTGCGCCATGCCGTCGTGCAACAATCGACAACCTAGGATCTCCTCCGTCGACTGTTGCAGCACGCGCTTTTGCAGGTATTCGACGATCGTCTGCTCGCCTTCGCCGACGATCAACGCGTCGACGAAAGGCGCCGGTTCATCGGGCAAGGCGGTGATGTGCGGACCGCCGAGAATGACCGGCACTCCCGGACAGGCCGCACGCCAACGCTCGGCCAGTTCGCCGGCCACGTCGCGGGTCGCCGTGACGACGGAGAGGCCGATCGCATCGGGCCGAAGCGCGGCGACGCGGCGGGCGACATCGGCGGCGGAATTGAGATTTTCTCCGGGGCAATCGACGAGCGCCAGCTCCACCGGATGGCCGAGGTATTGCTTGACGTAGGAAGCCAGATAGGCGATGCCCAGCGGCGGACGCGAATAGTTGGGCGAGCTTTTGCCCGCGCCGGGGAAATAAACGAACGGCGGATTGACAAAAACGACTTTCAGCGTTTCGCTTTTCATCATCATCGGGTCCCCAAATACTTCCAGGCGACGCGGAAAATACCGCCGAAACCGGTCAGCCACATTTCCTTCGCCAATAACAGAGCATGGCGCGGCCGCAAATAGAACCGGAAATAGAACAGGCGATGAAAGCGCTTGAGATAATCGCCGGGCAGCGTCGAGACGGGGAACACATGAAAATGCCGGTACTCATCCCAACGATGATGCAACACTCCTTTTGTCTCAAGGTCCGCAAAAATCGGCGAACCCGGATAGGGCACGCACAGGCTGACGTGCACGTGATCCAACGGCGAGGTCAGCGCGAAGGTCAAGGTGCGGCGCAAGGTATCCATGGTTTCGCCCGGCAGTCCGAGAATGAAATAACCGAAGGTCGACAACCCGGCCGCCTTGTACCGGCGCAGGATCTCCACCGCGCGCGTAAAGTTCATCGTACGATTGATGTTGGTCAGAATTTCCGGGCAGGCCGATTCGATGCCGAACCCGACCTGGTAGGCGCCGGAGGCGACAACGAGAGCGAGAAATTCCTCGTCGAAATGTTCCAGCCGGATGCCTTCCGGCGGCTTCCAGACGATCGGCAATTGCCGCCGGACGATCTCGCGCAGCACGGCCTTGGCATGGTTCAGATCGGCGTTGAAATTGTCGTCGGCGATCTGGATTTCATCGACCCCATATTGCCTGACGAGCCACTCGATTTCGTCGACCACCCGCTGCGGATCGCGTGGGCGAAATTGCCGGCCGTGGTGAACGGGATTGGCGCAGAAGGAACATTGGTAACAGCACCCGCGGCTGGTGAGCACCGGCGCGATGCGCCGTCCGCGCTTAACCAGTTGCCACGTGTGTCGCTGATAGTCTTCGATATTCACGGCCGACCAATCCGGGAAAGGAACGTCGTTCATGTCGGTCGGCGGCGCCTTTGTCGCGTTGACGACGATCTCGCCGTGTTCGTCGCGAAAAGCCGCCTGGGGCAGATCGTCGAAGCGCCTGCCTTGTTCCTCGATCATCTTCGTCAGCGGCAGAACGCGGTTTTCCCCCTCGCCGATCACGACCACATCGAAGGGGGCCTCGGTCAGCGACGATTCCGGCAGAAAGGATCCGTGAATCCCGCCCAGCACGCACGGCAGCGTGGGATCGATCGCCTTGACCCGGCGGGCGAGAGCGGCCACGGCGGGAAATTCGGGCGTCATGGCGGAAAAACCGACCCACAGCGGCGGATTCTCGCGACACTCGCGCAGCAGGTCGTCGGCCCGTTGCGGATGGATGAGGCAATCGAATATTTCCGGTCGATAACCGCCGGCGCGTAGAATCGACGATAGTATCATCAATCCGAGCGGCGGCGACTGGGTCAGCGAAGAGCCGGCGCGCACCAGAAATATTCTTGTTCTAACAGCCACTCCGTTTCAGTTCCTCCTGCGGTGCGACGACTTGATGCAACGATCTTCAACCATGGAACCAAGGGGGAAATATACTCGTACACCATCGCGCTGTCCACTTGCGAAGTCGTTCCGAGATCATTTCAAGGCGATTCGGGAAACGTAACCTGTCAAAAGCCCCCGCGCGAACCGGAAATGCTGTGGCGGTCTTTGTCGGCGAGGCTCCGGCCATGGCAGGCAAAAATGCGTTTTCTTCTCACGACGGCAGGACCGACTTCGCCCAAACACCGACGAAATTCTATGGATTCGGCTGACGGCATTCGCCGGTTCGGCGATCGATCGCTTCCGTGGAGAATCAGCGGCTTCGCTACACTTTGGCCATCCATCCGTTCTTCGTGCGCGAGAAGCCGTCGAGCAGGAAGCGGACGAACTTCGATTTGAGCTGCTCGCGCGCCAACAGTTGCTTGGCCGGCGGCAGGTTGAGCAGCGCGCCGAAGAACGTGTTGAGCGCACGGTGCGTGATCTTGCCCCGGTGGTCGAACAACAGATGCTGCAGCTTGCCGTGCTCGATGGCCTGAAGCATGACCTTCTCCATTGTCGAGACGGGCGTGTGAACGCGCTCGCCGATCGGCCGCAGGCGCAGTGCGTCGAAGCGGCATTGACGATGGCAGACGCCGCAACCCAGACAGTTCGCCGCATGCACCACCGCCCGCTTTTTGCGCTTGAGCGCGCGCGCGGTGGGCGTCGCGTCGACCAACTCGATCGCGTCCACCGGGCACTTCTTTGCGCACTTGCCGCAGCCGGTGCAGGAGTCCTCGTCGATCGCGGCGACGTAATTGGAGGTGATTACCTGCGCCTCGGTCGGGAACATGCGGAAGCCCGCCATCATCTCGCAACAGCATTTGCAGCAATTGCAGATGAACGTCGGCCGGCGCTGTACGTTGTCGCCCATTTGCACCAGATCGAGTTCGCGGGCGCGCACGAGAATGTCAAGCGCCTCGGCCTTTTCGATGCGCCGCGCCATGCCGTTGCGCACCAGGTAGGTCGCGCCCATGCCCAGGGTCAGGCAGATCTCCATGGGATCCTTGCACGGTTCGCCCAGGTGCTCCTTCACGTGGCGACAGTGGCACAGCGAGACGCCCCAGTCGTTCGCGCTCTCGATGTAATGCGTCGCCTTTTCGTGATCGAGAACCTCGCTGTAGACCTCGGGCGTCAGCGCATCCTCGTGCACCAGCGGCTTGGCAAGATAGGTTTCGCCTTTGAGCAACTCGTGGGCGAAAAGCTTTTGCGGATCCTCGTGCAGGTATTCCCACAGCAACTCGGATACCTTTTTCTGATCGATCTCCGGCCGCACGCGCATCATGGTGAATTCGAAAAAGCCGACCAGCGGCGGATTGAGGTAGTAGTAAACGTCGCCGCGCGGGTGTGGGAAGTCGACGACCAGCCCCTTGGGCGCGAGCCCGGCAAGGATGGCGGCGACGCGCGTTTCGTCCATGCCCGCGCGGGCGGCGATGACGCGCGCGGGCGCCAACTGCATCGGCATCGCCGCGGCGACCCGGCATTCCTCCTCGGTGAACAGTTCGTGCAGGATGCCGAAAAACGCTTCGTGTTCCGGCGGTCCGAGGGGATTTTTCTCCAGGCGCTGCTGCAACGCGAGATAGTGGCCTTTGCCGCTGAGGTGACCCATGTTCGCTCTCCGCAAGTGTCGCTGGTTTAGTCACAGGTGTGCATGCCGGGATGTGCGGCGCAGTGTAGCCGAAAATTCCTTGCTTGTCTGTAGCGCAGCGCCGTCTCAGGGCGTGACGGTGGTCGTGAGCGTGCCCGTGGCGCTGGTATTGGCGAAGCCGTCGTCGAAGGTCGCGCTGTCCAGCGCGATCGTGTGCTCCTGCCCCGCCTGGATGACGTCGGTCGCGCCCGTGAGCATCCGCGTTTCGTCGTCGAAGGTCAGCGTCACGGTCGCCTTGGCGCCGTCGCTCGTGACGACCGTCGCGGTGGCCGCCCCCTGCGAAACGATCGCCGGATTGGCGCCGCCCGCGTACGGGCTGCGCATGCGCCAGCCGGCCGGGTGCGCCGGGTAAGCCGCGCGCACGGCGATGAGGATCTCATCGCCGTCCACTTGCGCGCTCAAATCCGACAGGGTCACCGAAGCGGCCTCGTTCATGGTAAACGGATTGCTGACGACTTCGTAGGATTCCGGCCCGTCTTCGGTTTGCGCCGTGCCCGCGACCTTGAACCGCAGCACGCCGGTCGGATCGTCCCAGTTCGTTTCCCACTGGACGGTGTACAAAAAGTCGCGCGACTCGCGCGGCAGGTTGCCCAGGTACGGCGGCGTGGGATCGAGGAGGACCATCATCTCCCACCCCTTGTCGGTGTAGGACGTGCCGTTGCGCCGGGTCAGATCGATCCACTCCGTGCCCTCGCGCTGTTGCAGCGTCACGGTGAAGTTGTCCACACCGGGATGCCCGCCGTGCCAAGCGAAGGAAATCGTGTCGAAGCGGGCCGCCGTCGCGGCCGGCTGCGTTTCGACGACGCCGAGGTTTTCCGACAGTTCCGCCGCCACCGGCTCTTCCTCGATGCGGTAACCGTTGGGCTCCGGATCGTCGTAGGCCGGCGGGTAATGGTTGACCAGTTCGTCGGCCATGCGGCCCACTTCCTCGGTCAGCCAGCGGCCGAAGCGCCAGCCGTACAAACTGCCTTCGACCTCGAAACCGCCCTGCCACCAATCCCAATCCTGGGTCATGTAGAAAATATAATTTTGCGCATAGCCCAGCGTGTTGATTTTTTCGAAGGGCACGCCGATCGTCGCGGCGATCTGCTCGCGCACGTCCACCGCCAGGTGCGCGGTGATTTCGCCGGGGGCGGTGTAAAAGTACGTATCGCCGATTTGCGCCACGGTGAGCGGCGATTGCGACAAATATTCATAGGCCAGGTCGAAGACCGGCCAGTCGATATTGACCGGGCAACCCAGGTGACCGTCGACCAGCGTGGTTTCGGGATTGTCGCAATCCACGATGCTGCCGAACACCGCCGGGGCCATCACGCTGCATTCCAGCGCGCCGCGTTCGAATTCCTGGAACCGGCCGTACAGATTGTAGAAGCCGAATTCGCCGTCCTCGTAGCCCAGCGTCTCGCGGTCGTGCGTGTAGCGTCGGGTGAGGATGCGCATTTCCGGTTCGTCGGTGAGCGTGATTTCCTGCTGGATGTCCCGGACGATCTGCGCGATCCAGAAGCCGAGGTATTCGGGAATTTCTTCCCGGCGATGGCCTTCGGCGCTGCTGCGGCGCGGAGTGGCGTCGCCCGCCGAGCCCTGGAAGTAAATAGCCGTGACCGGATAGTCGTACATGGCCTCGATGCCGCGCTCGACGCCCTCGGGAGCGTCGCCGGTCATGTATTTTTCCTCGAAGACCACGCCATGCATCGCCATGCCGGTCAGCACGGCCAGCGTTTTGCCATTGAGGTCTTCGATCTGCCCGACCCACAGCCGGTTTTCCATGAAGTCGCCGGGGCCGTTTTCGCAGCGGCGGTCGTTGGCGAAGCGATAGTCGGGGTCGAACTGCTCGCGCGCGCCGAAGCCGATTTTCGCCGGTTGCATGTCGTCCATGGCGGCCATGATCACGTTGGCGACCGAGACGGCCAGGCGATCGGCGATTTCCTGGCTGTAGGTATCCATGCCGATGAATCCGACCAGATCGGGCGTGACGAAATAGCGCGCCGGGCCGGAGTGGGAGTGCGTGCCGCTGATGATCAAGCTGCGATCCAGATCCACGCCGGTGGTCTCGCGGATGATGTTGACGATCATGGTGCGCATCGTTTCGGTGGGCCAGGGCATCGAGCCTTTGACGAAGACGATGCGCTGGTCGTTCATCATCAGGGACACAGCTTTGACGTTGGGCCGGTCGTGATAGCCGATGGAACCGCCCATCAGTTGGCTGTAGGGGGTTTTCGGTCCTTTGCGCGCACCGAAGCCGCCCATCGTCAGGCCGATCGGCGCGTCCAAGTAGCCGCCGGCCACGCCGGCCATCAGGGTTTCGGCGAAGGTGTAGTCGTCGTCATCGTCGTCGACGGTATCGTCATCCGGACCGGCGTCGTCGTCATCGTCGTCGTCATCGTCGTCCAGGCCGGTATCGTCGTCATCGTCGGTCGCGTCGTCGTCCGGCGCGGCTTGATCGTCGTTGTCGTCGTCATCGTCGCCGCCGCACGACCAGGCGCACGCCACTACCAGGATAAGCGCAACTATCCAGGATAAACTATTCGGCTTCATCATCGACCCTCCCGTTCGAATTGTATGAGGATGAAGCCCGGGCAACAAGAGACAAGTGCACGCGGCAACGTTTTTTGGCAAGGCAACAACTAGTTAGAAAGCAAGAACGACCGGGCGACGATACAAAATCAATACGAAAACGATACAAACTTCCGTCGCCAAATGTCCGATATTTCAAGTGGTAATCATACTGGTGCGGAAGGGAAATTCCCGAAGCGTCGGCGGCGCCGACCAACGGTCCGGCCGGCGTTTCAATCAAGTGCGAAACCAGGAGGTTCTCCGATGATCAATTCGATCAACAGTTCGATGGGCGGCATGCCGACGATGGTGCGGCCGACCAAAGAGGAGATGTTCCAGAAGGCCGACGCCAGCGGCGACGGCAAAATCGACGCCGACGAATTGAACGAAGTGCTGGCCAAAGCGAGCGAGATGTCGGGGCGGACCATCGACGCCGCCGCCGTGCTCGGCAATGCCGACGAAGACGGCGACGGGGCGCTCGACCAGGCCGAAATGGACAACGCGATGGCCAGGCTGCGCGAGCAGATGGGACCGCCGCCGCCGAACGATTCGAGCTTGCTCAAACAGTTGATGAGCGACGAAGAAGAGCAGAATTCGTCGAAGAGCATCTACCAGGTCATGACCAAGGCGTTGACCTCCTCCACCGCCACTCCCCTGATCGACGTCGATGCCTAACCCGTCTCGACCGAGACGTGGAGACCCGCAAGAGAGCGCGGATCGTCACTACGCTCTCTTTCCTTTTTAATGGATTGTCGTGCCGCGCTTCATCCCTTACACTCGAACGGCCTTTTTTGCTCTTTCACGGAGGACTCCCCATGAAGCGGCTGTTGACTCTGCTGATCCTCGCGATCCTTCTTATCGCCTCCGTCATGGCGTGCGGCGATGACGACGACGACAACGACGATGCCGCCGGCGACGACGATGCCGGCGACGACGACACCGGCGACGATGACGACGACGGCGACGACGACATCGACGACGACGATGACGACACGATCGACGACGACGATACGCTGGACGACGACACGCTTGACGACGACACGCTGGACGACGACACCGGCGACGACGACACGACCGTCGACGCGATGCAGGCCGGCGTCGCCGGCGCGCCGCTGAACGTGCCGATCGGCATTCCCCTGGGCGGCTTCGGCCTGCGCGAGGGACCGAAAACTCCCTACAGCATGTTGATGGGCGGCTCGGAAGGCTACCGCGATCACCCGAACGTCAAAGTCCTCGCGCTGTCCTACGACGGCGAGTTGATCGTCTTCGCCAAGGGTTCGATCTGCTTTCCCACGGAAAACCTGCGCACGGCGATCGTCGAACGGGTGCTGGAACGCAAGGGCGTGGACCTGGACCGCACGCTGATCATCAGCGGTTCGCATACGCACTCGGGCGCCGCGCGGTATTTGTACGTGCCCGACCTGCTGGGTTTCATCGGCATGGACGCCTACGACCAGGAGTTGACCGACCGCATCGCCGACGGTTTCGCCGAGGTGATCGTCGCGGCGCTGGACAACATGGCGCCGGCAAAGATCGGCTTCGGCGGCCGCGAAAATTTCGATCCCACCTTCCGCTTCGCCACCGACCGCCGCTGCGAGAACGGCCCCGGCGACTTTCTGGAAAACCGGCTGTGGGTCGGCCGCGTCGACAACCTGGAAGGACGGACGATCGCCGTGTTGACCGGCTACGCGACGCACGGCGTGGTTTTCGAGGAAACGACGATGACCGGCGACGCGCCCGACGGTGTCGAGCGCGGCATCGAGGCGCTGTACGATTATCCGGTTACGGCGATTTTCCTGCAGGGCTCGGCGGGCGACGCCACGCCGCGGCGCGACAGCAGCGACGGTCACCGCAAAGAGGAAATCACCGAGTGGATCGGCTATTGGGTGGCGCAGATCGCCAAGGAAGTGCTCGCCGAAATCGAATTGGACCAGACGCCGGCAATGAAGATCATCACCCGGCGGTACGTCGCCGACCGCGAAACGCTGGGCTACGAAAACGGCGAATTCGGCTACTACAACCTTTACGGCCGCTTCCAGGAATTCGAACGCGGCGCGTTCGAGTGCGGCGTGATGGCTCCGGCGGTGTTCGGCAGCGTGGTCGACTGCGACAATCCGGACACGACGTTGGCCGACGGTCACCTGGGTTGCCCGGTGAACCTCGATTGGCCGATTTTCGACGATTACATCGGGTTCCTGAATCAGTCGGCGGTGACGGTCGCGCAGATCGGCGACACGTTCTTTTACACCGCGCCGGGCGAGGTGACCGCCGAACTGGCCGTGGATATCCGCGAGGCGATGGCCGACGAAATGGGCGTGCCCTTCGAGAACATCAACACGCTGGGCTACGCGCAAAACCATGTGTTTTACATCCTGCAGGACTGGGACTGGTTCCAGGGTGGCTTCGAGGTCGAAATGAGCCTGTTCGGCCCGCGTTACGGCCGCTGGCTGACCGAGGAAGTCGCGGCGATGGGCGGCGAACTGGCCGACCATTATCCGCCGACCTACGACGATCCGGCGCCGCACGGCTACAGCGAGGAATACTCGCCGGTGCACGTCGAGAAGTCCGTCGACCTCGCCCTGGTCGAAACGCAGCCGGCGGCGAGCTACAACCGGTTCGAGACGGTCAACTTCGCGTGGCACGGCGGGCATCCGAGCGTGGACGCCTTTACCGTGCAACTGCAAAAGCGCGAGGGCGACCAGTGGGTCGACGTGGCGCGGCGCAACGGCGCGCCCTACACCGACAAGGGTTGGGAGATGAAAGTGCTGCTCACGCCCGATCCCGAATACCTGGGGCACATGCAGCGCGAATCGCGCGATTTCCTATATTCGCTGGCCTGGGAGACGAACTGGGACGACCCGACGGGCACGTTCCGGTTCAAGGTGACCGGCCAGGCGAAGATCGACGACGACGTCGAGCCCTACGAGGTCGTGTCGCAGGAATTCACGCTGGCGGCGGTCGATGCGGTCGAGCTTTCCGACCTGGGCGCAACGGCGCAGGGCGACGCGCTGACGATCGCGCTGCGGGCGGCCTACCCGCCCAACACGGCCGGCTGGCGGATGCGCAGTCCCTACGCGGGCGGCGCGAATCCGGCGATCGTGTCGGCAGGCACGGCCACGGCGACGGTGACCGTTCCGGGCGGGGCGAAGGCGACGGCGACCCTGGGATTCGATCCGGAAACGCGGATGCTGACCGGCACGACCGGCGTGCTGCAGGTCGGGCAGCCGCATACGATCACCGTGGGCGCCTCGTCCTTCGACGACGGCTTCGGCAACGGCAGCGCCTCGAACACGCTGACGATCGTGGTCACGCCTTAACGCAAAAAGGGCGCGAGTCGCCGGTCGGCCCGCGCCCTTCGTTTATCCGTTTCCCGCGCCTAGCAGTCCAGAATGCACACGCGGAAGGCCTCGCAGGAGCGCGATTCGCCGCAGTCGATCATGCAGCGCATCGTGCCGTCGTGCTGCGTTTCCTGGCACTCGTTGGCGCACTCGCCGACCGAGTCGTAATTTTCGTAGAACTCGTCGCCGCCGCAGTCGAGCAGCCATTCGCATACGTCGCCGCAGGGCGAGTCCTCTTCATAGGCGTCGTCGTCGCAGGCAAGCAGCGGCAACAGGCCGAGCATGACGCACAGACAAATCGCCGAGCCCAGGATTCCCATCATCTTCCGTTGGCTTTGGATTTTCATGATTCGTCCTCCTTGCCCGTCTATTTGTTGTGGCCGAAGGTGAAGTGCACGGCCATGAACGGACCATGCGCCCAGTTGTCGTCGAGTTCGATAAAGGTGAAGCGATAGCCCAACCGCGCGTCGACGTGGAACGAGTGCGTCCGCAAAAATTCGTACCCGCCGAAGACGCCGACCGCCGGCCCCCAGCGGTTCCAGGTCTCGCTGGTTTCGCGGTCGACGATGTAGCTGTCGCTGCCGGTAACGATCGAACGGGCGCGGCCGGCCCAGACGTCCTGCCGGTTTTCCATTTTTTCTTCTTCGGTCATTTCGGACTTCACGGCCAGGTAATGCAGGCCGACGGTGCCGCCGACGAAGGGCGAACCGATGCCTTCCGAGAAGAAGTACATCGCCGAAAAGTCGAGCGGAATTTCCGACACGCGGTGGTATTCGTCGCTCTGGTCGTCGAAGAGCACGCCGGTTTCGAACTCGAAGCCCCACTTTTCGATCTCATAACGGAAGGGCAGCATCACACCGAAAATGAAGTCGGCGCCGGCGTAGGAATCGGCGAGCGGCACGAGCATCCCGATGCCGGGGCCCCAACTGAAGTCGCCCTGGATGCGTTTGTGCGCGGTGGCTTCGGCTTCGCTGACCGAGGTGACGGTCATCGCGTCCTCGAAGCTCGCTTTCTCGACGATCGCCCGGGCCAGGCGGCCCATCAGACGGTCGAATTCGCCCACGCCGTCGGCGCTGACACGGTAGGGCATGGTTTCGCCGGAGCGGATCACTTCGAGCGTGAAAATGGCTTTGGAGCCCAACTTGAACAGATGGCCGACGATCGCCGCATCGACCAGGTTGTTGTCCACCGCC
>DAINPV010000012.1:0-27825 GCA_036743315.1 bacterium
GATCGGCGACGCCGTCGGGGAAAAACTCGTCGATGATCGTGTCGATGATCTCCTCGGTAGCGTCCTCGGCGGCATCCTCGAAACAACCGCACCCCGGCGCCAGGGCGAACAGCATCAACACCACGGCGCAACACAGGCTCACCGGAACATATTTCATCTTTATCCTCCCACACATAACGGCACTCTCCTTGTGTGAGGATAATGAGATCAAAGATCGTAAAACCTGTCAATTAACTTGTCTGCATATTTAAATATTTTGTTACGGCATTCTAGCTGCAAAAATAATATTATATATTTCATCATAAATATGTTTATATCTTATCCTGCCTTGCTTTTAAAATGATATTTATTGACCTTACATTTCTCTCATTATTATCAATTTCTACAGGTTGCATTAATATAAGATTTTTGATAATAAGGTGAATCTCTAAGAAATAGAAGATATAAATGAAAAGAAATTATCCGGATTGGGTTGAGTTGTGGCCTTGCTTATTAAGACAAGCAACCGAATGTATACGCAATACACAAAAATTATCACTCACTTCGAATGAAATAATCTCATGTTGTGCAACTTCGGTAATTCTATCTAGAACAGCTTGGGAATGCTTTATAAATCAATTTATTTTTGTTCGCAATCTTCAAAATGAAGTAAGCATTCATCAAAAATTTCATAAAAAAACATCGATCCTTTTAGAGAAGCTTGGTTGTCCTATTTCTTCTTGGAATGAAGAACCCTGGAATAAGTTAAGTTTTGTTAATGATTTAAGAAATGCTCTTGTTCATTATGACTCATGCCCACGGTTCAATGGTGAGGCACCTAAAGAGCTATATGCAAAATTGGAGCACTGCTACAGCGACTTTAAGTACAATGCAAATTCAGAAAATTGGATCCGCGTTTTATTATGCCCTTCAATTGCTGAATGGGCGTGCATTTCGGTGGGTGAATCAATTTTATTTTTTGAAAATATCCTTAAAAATCGTTATAAAAATCCAGACATTACAAAGACTTTATTAAATCATATCTTCGAAGATTTTTGGAGGGCAAATGGATAATTATAGACTACTGCCTTTTGACGACTATTTGACAGCTGCAAGTTTTTCAGATCATCAATTGTTGTTCGATGAAAAAAATTGGCAGTTGTGGAAAACAGAGTTTAAAAGACCGTTTCAAGAAGCAATTGAATATATCTTGTTTTTTAAGAATTCTTCAGGATATATCGATGTCGAATCAGCAAGAGAATATATTAAAACATATGAAAAGCGAAACATTTATTACTCAAAACCAAAAGTAGTAATTGCTCCAAAATCTCGTATTTTAAATAATCAGCAGCGGATAATGGAAATTTTATCAATTGAAAACAGCAAACAAATCGTATCACTTCGTTCATTCCTATGGAAAGGGGCGTATCTAAACAATATTAATGATATATCTTATAGGCATAACCAAATGCCATCACTTGAACATTTTGTGGAGCCGAGTATTAGAACTCCACATTCAAACGATGATAAACCGGCAGTAGATACTCTACTTGAATGGCTCCTAATGCCATTAGATGAAGAGGATGAACAGTCCATTGGTGTTTTGCTAGGTGGCGGCGGCATTGGCAAGACAACAGTTGCCATGGCAATTTTTGATCAGTTAGTAAAATTTGAAAATCCCGAAACGCTTCCACTCTTTATTAATTCAAAACAATGGGCGACGTTAGTGGAAAGAAAGGAACTTACCCTAAGAGATATTTGGCGCACTGGATTTGAAGATCTTTATGATACTACACTCAATCCAAAAACAATGGATGTTTGTTTATCTACCGGTATTATTGTTCCCATTTTTGACGGATTTGATGAACTATGTAATCGTTTTGGTGGTTACTTCAATGCTCAAGACGTTATCGAGGAACTCCGCACAATATTTACCAATGGTAAAATTTTGCTAACAAGCCGAAGTCAATTCTGGGATGATAGTGTTATTCCGTTTTTTCAAAAATTTGTTCTGCATTACAATTTACGCTCATTTACTCCTGATAACAGAATGCAATACTTAGAAAAACGCTTCCCTAATAACAAAGCGAAACAAATTCGTTCGGAAAAGATTTTACAGCGAATAGAAGGTCATATTGCAACATCCAATCTGGATAAGCCAATGGAAGATGCCGACACACATTTAACCAATATTCCAGTTATTGTAGTAATGGCGGCATATTCTGCTGATTTCGAAAATGAACTTCCATCGTTTGATAGATATGGAACATTATTGGAAAATGATCCAATTTTTGGATTATTATCCATGCTATGTGAAAGAGAAATTGAAAAAGCAGATCTTAAAATTAAGTCAGAAATGATAAAAGGAATCAATTTTAGTACCAATAATCAATTAACTTTCATTCAACGCTTAGCCTCAGAGTTTGGGCCGACTTTTAATGATGACGATATTGAACTCGCGGCAATGGAAACGTTCATCAAATCAACGACTGATGATCAAAAATTTTTAAAAAGTGAAACTGATGAAATCTTTAAGAAAATTTTAAAACAATTAAAAACATATGTCTTTTTCGATAAACATAATGACAAACGAAAGTTTCGTTTTGAATTTCTTTATGATTATCTTATTGCTCGAATTATTCATCTCAGTATTTTTTGTGATTCTTCAGAAGTTGAGCCAACCCTTGCATTACGAAGAGCATTAGCTGATGACGGAGAAATGATAACTCACTTAGCACAAATGGTTCGCTCCAATTTTATAAGCAATTGGAAATCTATACTTCGAGAGAAATGGAATAGAGACGAATATGATAGTGAATCAAAAAAGGGATTTCTAAGTATTATTTTAGGATTGTGTTCACTTATAGATACTCCTCAACGAGTAAATGCAACTGAAAATCTTGTTTTTATCACTAATGGCAATTCTGGAAATATCATTTCTGAGCTTGATATATATAGCTCAATAAAAAATTTCGATTTTCGTTCTACTATTTTCCAAAATTGCACTTTTTCCGACAACTCCTGGGTAAAATGCAAATTTGATAAAAATAGCAAATTTAAAAAATGTAATTTTATCGGAAAACTTTCTTTTATAGATTGCTCGGGCTTCGAGCTTTGTGAAATTTCTGACGACAATTACCTGACACCCGAAACAAAAAACATTATTCAAAAAATGCAAAAAGGAACTTCAGGAAGCCTTCCAATTGATAAAAAGCAAATCGAACATGCCTTATATTTGGCTTTGGAAAAATTCCAACAAGGTCTTGCTTTCCGCAGCGTAAAATATTCAGTTCGTTATCGAGGACAAATCCAAAATATCAAATTTGCAAAAGAGGTTTGGGAGCAATTAGAAAAATCAGACCTTGTTAAAGAACTCCACAAGGGAAATTCTTATCGAATTTCCGACGATTCCATAACGAACGTCGCGCATTTTTTAAATGATAAAATGATTACCGGAAAAGTGAAGATTGTCTATGATAAGCTTTGTAAGTCTCTTATTAAATAAACGCCTCCACGCGTTCGAAGGGAATATGCTCGGCGATATCGCGGCCGTAGAACACATCGCGCAGCACGCCTTGCTCATCGATGAGAAAATCGCCGGGCAGCCGCGTTTTCGTGCCGTCGGTCGGGCCCGGGAAAAAACCGCGTGCGGCGGCCTTGGCCAGCTTGACGGTCACCGCGGGCGCAAACATCCCGCTCAGCTTCGCCTCCAGCCCGTACCGACCGTAGACCTCTTCGCGCGGATCGGCCAGCAGCGGAAACGGCGGCTCCTGCTTGTCGACCAGCCGCACCAGGCGGTCGAGCGGGCTCTGCCACACGGTGAGGATCGTCAGCCCCGCCTGCTCGTAACGCGCGTGACGGGCGATCATCTCGCCGACGCGCAGGTTACACAGCGGGCAGCCGGCGTAGCGGAAAAAGGCCAGCCAGATTTTCTCGCCGCGCCTTTCGCTCAGGGTAATTTTCGCACCGCCCAAGGCGGGCAGCGTGAAATCGGGCGCGACTTCGCCGACGATCAACCGTTTCTTTTCCTTCATGGTATCGTTTCCTCCAATCGCGCGAACACGGCGGCCAGCACGTCGTCCACGCGTTTGTCCCAGGAAAGCGTCGCGGCCAGCGCCATCGCCGATTGCCGTTCGGCGTCGTTCCAGGTGCGCAGCAGGTCGTCGATGGCCTCGGCGAAACCCAGCGCATCGGCGGCCAGGCGCACCGGCGGACTGAAGCGCCCGACCTCCGGCAACGGCGTGGACACCACCGGCCGCCCGGCGGCGAGATAATCGTACACCTTCAGCGGATTGGAATTTACCGTCAGGTCGTTGACCTGGAACGGCACCAGGCAAACGTCGCAGCCGCGCAGGTAATCGACCACCCGTTCACGTTCGCGCTCGCCCAGCAGGTGCACGTTGGGCTCGGCGGCCAGCGGCGCCGGATCGACGTGCGGACCGACCGGCCCGACGAACACAAACTGCCGGTGACGACGCAGCCGCGCCAGCTCGATGAGCAAGTCGTAATCGAGCCAGTGCGCCAGCACGCCGACGAAACCGATCCGCGGCGGCGCGATCGCCGCCAGGTCGGCGGGCAACGGCCCGGGCTGCGCGGCCTGCGCGAACAGCTCGTACTGCCCGCCGTGCGGCGCATAGACCACCCGCGCATTCAACGGCCGCACGCGCTCGACCAGCGGCTGCGAAATGGCAAAGACAAGGTCGGCGCGGCGGATCGTCTCGCGTTCGATACAGTCGATCGTCGCCGGTTTGCTGTAAGGAATGCGGATCTCGGACATCAGATCGATGCAGTAGTAAACGAACAAGTCGGGCCGCAGCTCGTCGGCGATCAGCGCGGCGTTGTAGACGAAAGAAATCAGCACCAGGCGGTCGTAGTCGAAGCGCGCCAGCTGCCGGCGAATGAACCGCCCCAGACGCCGTTGGTTGAAGCGATCCAGCCACGCCCAACGGGTGTCCATCGCCTGCCGCAACGGCGGCGGACAAACGACGAACGGCTCGCCCGCGCCCGCCTGCCGCACGCCGTGCCGAAAGTCGAAGTAGCGCCCGCGCTCCGCCGGCTTGACCAGCGGATCCAGCGTCAGCGGCGGCGGCTCGACGTACAGCGTCGGATAGCGTTTGGCGATCTGCGCGGTGACCATCTGCTTGCTGGTCAGAATCGTGCTGCGGTACGGCGCGTTGCCGACGACGACGAACAGCGGCTTCATCGCCACGCCCCCCGCGCCCGGAGCGCCGCGGCGACCCGCTCGGGCGCGATCGCCGCCATGCACCAACGATCCGGCGCGCGGCAGAAGCGCGGCGAGCACGGGTAAAACGGGCACTCGGTTTGGAAGATCAGCGTATCGCGCGGACCGTGATGACCGAAGCGCTCGGGCAGCCCCGGCCCGAAAATCTGCGCCACCGGCACGCCCAGCGCTGCCGCCGCGTGGGTCAGCCCGCTGTCGTTGCCGACAAACAACCGCGCGCGTTTGAGCACGGCGATCGTCGGCGTCAGGCGCAATTTGCCGCACAGGTTGAGCACCGGCCCTTTGGTCGCCGCCGCCGTCGCCGCCGCGTCGCGCGCATCGGCCGGCGCGCCGACAAGCACCGCGCGCAGAGGCATGGTTTCACGCAGCAGATCGATCAACCGCGCGAAATGGGCCGCCGGCCACTTCTTCGCCGGCAGCAACGCCCCCGGCGCAACGACCACCAACGGCGCGTCGCCGGTATCGGCCAAGGCGCGCGCGGCGGCTTGTTCGTCCTCCGAGCGGACGAACAACTCCGGCGGATGCGCCGATGCGATGCCCAGCGGCGCAAGCGCCTCGGCCATCACCGCGCTTTGCCGCTGCCGCGCCGGATCGCGCCGCACGGGATCGGTGAGGAAAAATCCGCCGCCCATCGAGTCATGCGCCACGCGACGGGCCGCGCCGGTGCGCCAGGCCAGCCAACAGTTGGGCAGATCGCCCAACAGATCCAGGCAAACGTCGTAGCGACGGCGGCGCAGTTCGGCGAGCGTCGCGCGCGCGGCGGCGAAACCGGCCGGGCGCCCGTCGAGCAGGCGGTAGAGCGGATTGTCCAGATAAATCAGTTCGTCGAAATAGGGAAAGGTCGCGACGATCTCCCGCGAGCGCGGGCCGACGATCGCGTCGATTTTCGCCTGGGGAAAGGCCTCGCGCAGCGCGCGCAGACAACCGGTGGCCAGCACCGCGTCGCCCAGGCCGTAGGTCATGAGCACCAGCAACGAGCGCACGTTCGGTGGAGCGAGCGGCGCGGGCGATTGACGGGACGGACGAAAGAGCACGGCGCCCGCCGCATCGATCACGCGCAGTGCCCGCCGGTATCGCTCCTCGATCAGCTCGTAGCTTGTGGCCCGCATGCGCCCGCCCTCACGCGGTTACAACATTTCGACGGTGAAGCCAGCCGCTTCCCACGCCGCGCGCTCGACGATGCCGAACGGATCCAGCAGCCGCCGCGCGCGCATCAGGCGGCCGACGCGCTCCGGCGCCAGGTACTTGAAGTCGCTGTGCCCGGCGAGAATCGCCGCCGCGTCGGCGTCGCGCAACGCCTCTTCCAGGTTGACCAGGTCCTTGCCGAACTGCTTGACGTGCGGGTCGTACACCGCGACCTGCACGCCGTGCTTTTCCAACCGCTCGATCACCGGCAGCGCCGGCGCCAGCCGTGTGTCGTCGACGTCGCCCTTGTAGCTGACGCCCAATACGGCGACCTTCGGGTGCTTCGCGCGCCCGATCATCCGGCGCAGCGTCGCCGCCATGATTTTCGGGCGTTCGTCGTTGACCCGGCGCGCGGCGCGCAGCAGTTCGGCCTTGCCCCCGGCGGTTTCGATCAAAAACCACGGATCGATCGGAATGCAGTGCCCGCCGACGCCCGGCCCCGGCTGCAGAATATTCACGCGCGGATGCATGTTGGCCAGCGCGATCACGCGCGCGCTGGACACGCCCAGGTGCACCGCGACGTTGCTCACCGTGTTGGCGAACGCCACGTTCACGTCGCGATACGAATTTTCCACCAGCTTGACCATCTCGGCGGTACGCAGATCGCACAGCTCGATGCGCCCCTGCACAAAGGTGCGGTAAAGCGTTTCGGCCCGCGTCGCGCACGCCGGCGTCAGCCCGCCGATGATGCGGTCGTTCTCGATCAGCTCCTTGAGGATCGACCCGGGCAGCACGCGCTCGGGACAATGGGCGACAAAATAATCCTCGCCGGGCGTCAGCTTCGCCGCCGCCAGCGCCGGCAACACGACGTTCTCGGTCGCGCCGGGCGGAATGGTCGATTCGACGATCACCAGATTGCCCCTTTGCAGATAGGGCGTGATCGACGTCGCCGCGTTGCGCAGGCATTCGAGATCCGAGCGATGGTCGCGCTCGGGCGTGGGCACGGCAAGAATGAACGCGTCGGCCTTGGTCGGCTTGAGCTGCGCGGTCAAATTGCCGGAGTTGACCGCCGCGCCGAACAGCGTCTTGAGCCCCTTTTCCTCGATGTGGATTTGTCCCTTGTTGATCAGTTCGACGATCCGCCGGTTGACATCGATCCCGATCACCTCGTGACCGGAATTGGCCAGCACGCTGGCCGTGGGCAACCCGATGTAACCGAGTCCGACGACGCACACTTTCATCTGCGGTCCTCCACCAATTCGTGAGCGATCAACCGTACCCGTCCCGCGCGGGCAAGGCAAGCGCCTCCGCTATAGGATCAACGCGAACGAACGTTCGCCGGCGCCCAGTTGACGCCAGCGGCGCACTAAAATCTGTACCGGTTCCTTGCGGCCGTAACCGGCGCTGCTCCAGCCCGGCTCGACCTGCCAATGGTCGTCGCTGCCGCCGCTGAGCAAGTGCACCGCGCCCCCGGCCCAGCTCAACAGCCCGACCCATTGCCAGTAATCGCTCGTCGGCGCCTGGATGCGCCCCAGCAATTCGTTGGCCTTGCGCGCTCCGGCGAACAGCACGCCCTCGACGCCCGGGGCCAGCACCAGCCGTTGCTCGTAACGATGCTCGCCCGCGGTCAGAAATTCGTCGCTGACACGCACACTGCCCGACGGATAGCAGCGAAGAAGGCGCACCAGCTCGACCGGCTCGGCCAGCCGCCGGTAGCCGCGATGCCGCCCGCGCAACTCGAGGTAGCCCTCATTGAGATCCTCCATGTCGCCGCGCGCCTGCGCGTGATCGGTCAGCGTGAACAACAACTCCGGAGCGAACGGATTGATCTCCGCCTCGTCCACGCGCACCGTCGAGTGCGCCGCCGTCGAGCGCAGCCGGTTGCGCCACTCGGCGGAGGCCGTGTACACGTACGTGCCCGGATCGGCGACGATCTCACGCCCCTGGGCGAAGTAGGTGAACGACAGCGCGTCGTTGTGCGCGTGTCCGCCGTTGCCGTTTTGTCCCACCGGGCCGGCGACGAAGGCGAGCTTGGCCTCGTCGGTCTCCAGGAAAAACCGCCCCGCCTCGGTGAAGGCGCGATGGCGTGCTGGGCGAGGTCGGGCCTGTTCCAGCCGGTCGACCTGTCCGTCGAGCCACCAATACACCTCGGGGTCCGGCTCGGCGATCGGCAGCACGAGCAGATCTTCGCCGAACAACGCCGTGCCCAGTTCGCACAGGTAGTGCATTTGGTTGTCGGCACGGCCCAGCAGCTTGAGCACCCGCCCGCTGTCGTTGTCGCCGATCAGCGGCACGGTCCCGTCGGGGTAACACGCCGCCGAAACGAAGCGGTACGCCGCCCGCAGCCGTTCTTGGAAGCCCAGGCCCAATTCGAGTTTGCAGCCGCGGCACAGCAAATACGCGGCGGTCATGATTTCCAGCGACAAGCGATGGTAGGGCAGGCTGGCCTCGAAATTGACGCCGTTGTTATCGAACTGCTTCTCCATCTCCTGCCGGAATTCGCGTACGGCGAATTCGCGCCGCCGCTCGCTGTGCGGCAATTCGGGGAAGGCGATCGCGGCGGCCAGCAGACCGAGCAGATCGCCCAGGTAATGGTTGGAAGTCAAGTTCGGATCGTACTCGAGGTTCTGTTCGATGTGCGCGGCCGACGCCTCCATCAGCCGCAGAATTTTCGCCCGCCGTCGCGGTTCGTCGGCGAGCCGGTCGGCGAGGATCGTCGCGGTCAGCCCCACCGAAAACGCGCGTAGGCCGATCTCCATCGGGCACGCCCAATGGATGCCGAAGCGCGGTTTGTTGTAGCGGCAGAAGTCCTCGACGTGCGCCAGCGCGCGCAGGGCGTACTTATCGTCGCCGGTCATGCGCCAGGCGAGGGCGAGCAGCGGCAGGTGCTGCAATCGCGCCAGTTCCCAGGGCACTTTGACGTCCGAGCCGTCGCCGCGCACGTAATTCTGCCGGCGGAAATTGCGGACGGGGAAGCGGACGTCGTGCACGAAATCCCGGCGCCAGTCGATCGTTTCGCCGACGAACACCTCGCCCAGTCCCAGCAGATCGAAACGATTGTTCAGCGCGGCGTCGGCTTGCGCGAGCAACCGCTCGGCCGCCTGCGGACACCGGCGGCGGAACGCATCCACGCGGCGGGGCAGCGTGGCCGGATCGACCAGAAACGGCGGACGCGGCGAACACAGCGTTTCGGGCGCGGGCAGATCGCGGCGCGCCGGCCAGGTGTTGATCAACCGGTCGCGCGCGCTGAGAAACGGCACTTCCGCCTTGCGACCGACGAAGGCCAGTCCTTTGGCGAAAAAGGCCCGCCAGCCGTCGCGACGAATGACCAGTTTTGCCTGCGCCGCCAGGCCCATCGGTCGTTACCCCTCGGCGGTCGACGCGGCGGCGAAAAAGTCGTCGACGTCGACCGTGACGCTCTCGTTTTTCTTCAAGCTGTCCACCGCGCGCAACGCGGTCAACGTGCCGACGAGCGCTGCGGGCAGCAAAAGCGGCTGCGCCGGCTCGCCGCGCAAAAAGGCGACCCAATCGTCGACCTGCGCGCTTTGCCCCTTGTCGATCGCCGCGGTTTTCAGCGGATGCCCGGCCGCGCCGTAAAACACGGTCGCCTTGAAATCGTCGATCACGCCCACCGCTTGGCCCGCGAACAGCTCGACGCGCTCCTTCGGGTAGGCCGCGTTGCCGCGCGAGGCGTAATCGACCCGGCCCACGCTGCCGTCGGCGAAGGTCAGGGCGATCGTCAGGTTCTGCCACAGTTGCGCCTCGACGCCGGTTTCGGGAATGCCCGCCGCGTGCACGCTCACCGGCACGGACCCGGCGAGGAACGCCAGCAGATCGAAGAAGTGACAGGCCTCGCCGATCAGCCGCCCGCCGCCTTCGTTGAGGTCCAGCGTCCAGTGCGACGGCGGCAGCGGACCGGCGTTGACCGTGTAGGTCATCTGCACCGGGCCGGGGTGTTCGTCGCGCCACTTTTTCAGGGCGCGCGCGTGCGGCGAATAACGGCGGTTGTGGCCGACGGTCAGGTGCACGCCGGCACGACGCACGGTGCGGACCACCTCGGTCAGCCCCTCTTCATCGAGCGCCAGCGGTTTTTCGACGAAGACGTGCTTGCCGGCCAGCGCCGCGGCGCAGGCCAGCGACACGTGCGTGTTGTGGCGCGTGGCGATGACCACCGCGTCCAACCCCGGCTCGGCCAGCGCGTCGCAGTAATCGGTGGCGGCCAGGCGCGCGCCGACCTCCTGCGCGACGCGCTTGGCGACGATCCCCTGCCGGGTGACCACGCCCAGCAGCTCGGTCTGCGGATGCTTCTGAAAATTGGGCACATGAAACGCCGTGGCGTAACCGCCCAGGCCGATGATCGCCACGCCCAGTTTGCCGCCGACCTTGGCCGGGGCCAGTTCGATCTTCGTCGCGCGCACCGGGCGCACCTGGTCGCGCGCGGCGGCCGGGTAGACGAACACGGCGGCCAGGCTGCCCTCGTCGGGCGCGGCCAGCCGGCGATACACCGCCACGGCTTCGTCCACCGCGTCCTCGATGGTGATCATCTCGCCCGGGCGCACCTTGCCCTGCGCGACCAGGTCGAGGAACGCCCGCAGGTTGCGGTTTTCGGTCCAGCGCACGTAAGCGAGGGGGTAATCGACGCCGTCGTGTTCGTAGCGCCGGTCGTAGCGGCCGGGCCCGTAGGAGGTGGAGATGAGCAGGTCGAGTTCTTTCTGATAAAACGGCGCGCGATCCAGGTTCAGGCCCACGTCGCCGACGATCACCACGCGCCCCTTGCGGCGGCAGGCGGCCATCGCCTGGTTGGCCAGGTCGCTGGCTTTGGCCGCGGCGGTGACGATCACCGCGTCCGCGCCCAGCCCGTCGGTGAGCGAGAGCACGCGCTCGGCGAAGCCGCGTTCGGCGGGCGCGAAGGCCGCGGCGGCGCCGGCTTGTTTCGCGCGGCTCAGGCGATCTTCCTTCAGATCGACGCCCAACACGCGGCAGCCGTTGGCCAGCAGCAGTTGCACGGTCAATTGGCCGATCAATCCCAGGCCGACCACGACGACCGTTTCGCCCAGCGTCGGTTGCGCGCGGCGCACGCCCTGCAACGCGATGGCGCCGACCGTGGCGAAGCAGGCCTCGCGCAAGGGCACTTCGGGCGGCACCTTGACCGCGAGGTTGACCGGGACCGCATCGTACTCGGCGTGGCAGGCCATGCCCGCGCCGGCGACGGCCACGCGATCGCCGACGACGAAGCCCGCCGTTTCCGGCCCGACGGCCGCAACGCGCCCGGCGGCCGAATAGCCCAAGGGCAGCGCGGCCTGCGGACCGGCGCCGGTGGCCAGTTGGTAGGTTTTTTTCACGCCGTGCTGCAAGGCGAATTCGAAGGCGCGCTTGACCAGCAACGGATCCTTGAGCACTTTTTTAACGAGGCCGTCGCCGCCGCCGCTGCTGGCCAGCTCGGTGCCGGTGCTCACCAGCGAGTGCGTCACCTCGACCAATATCTGGCCGCGCTGCACGACCGGCGCGGGCACGTCCTCGACCAACACCTGGCCGTTGGCGGTGAAAAACACCTGCTTCATGAACGAATCGCCTCCCCGTTGCGTGGTCCGTTATTGCTGACTTTGCCGCCTCCCGCAGCGTTCGGCAAGGGCCTGCCGGATGCGGCGCACGTGCGCCTCCCAGGTGTGCTTCGCCAGCGCCGCCTCGCGCGCGGCCGCGCCCAGACGAAGGCGCAACGGTTCGTCGTCGACCAGGCGCGTCGTCGCCGCGACCAGCGCGGCGACGTTCCCGGGCTCGGTCAGCAGCGCCGTTTCGCCGTCGCGCAGCACCTGTCCGATCTGCTCCAGGTCGCTGGCGACGATGGCCTTGCCCAGCGCCATGTACTCGAACAGCTTGGTCGGCGAGCCGAAAAACCGCGAACCGTCGACGTTGGGCACGTGCGGCGACAGGTACAGATCGCAGGCGGCCAGCAGCCGCGGCGCTTCGTGTTGCGGCGCCAGGCCGGTGAAGGCGCACACGTCTTCGGCGTCGCCCGCGCGCACGATTTCCCGCGCCCGGGCCATCAGCGGACCGTCGCCGACGAGCAGAAAACGCATTTCCGGCCGCGCGCGCTTGAGTTGGACGATCGCCTCGGCGAGCACCAGCACGCCGTGCCACGCGCTGAAGGTGCCGATGAACCCGGCCACCGGCGCGGCGGCGGACCACCCGTACCGCTCGCGCACCGCGCGCCGCTCGTCGGGCGAAAAGCGCGTCGGCGAGTACACGTCCGGGTCCACGCCGTTGGGATTGACCAGAATCTTGTCGGCGGCCACGCCGCGCGAAAGCAACTCCTCCTGGAGCGGCTCGCTGACCACGACGATCAACTGCGCGTGGCGGAAACAGGCGTCCTCCGCGCGCAACGACAGCACCCCGTGACGCAGCGCCCATCCGCCCCAATGCTTGCTGACCCACACCTCCGAGCCGTTGTATTCGAGGATGAGCGGCACGTTCCAGGCGCGGGACAATTCGACGCCGGCGAAGTTGTTGAGCGACAAGCGCTGGTAGATCAGCCGCGGCGGATCCTCGGCGGCGACGATTTTTTTCACCCGCGCGGCGTAGTCCAGCCCGTAATGAAACAGCCGCACCTCGGGCAGATTGCGCCAACGCGCGTCCGGCGCGATCGCGCGCTGCCGCAGCGGCTTGTCGCGCAGAAAGACCAGCTCCTCGCAGGCGAACAAATCCACGTCGAAACCCTGCCGCACGAAGGCGCACGCCACGCCGGTGATGTGCCCGACGCTGCCCCCGGCGGTCAGGCCGAACAGCAGATCGGTGCGGTAGTAGTGCAACCGCCCGTCGTCCGGCGGCGGACCGACGCGCTGTTCGGGCCTCGTCAGCAACTCGTCGATGCGGCGTTTCAATTGTCGCAGAAAGAAAATGGACCCGACCGCGTCGCCCAACAGCTCCGGCACATCCTGCCGGAGAAAATCCGGCCACGCGACCGACTGCCGCCGGCCCGCCGGATCGACCACCGCCCGCTCGCGGGCGCGCACCAGCAGACACAGCATTTTGATGAAGAAGAAGCGCTGGTGGTTGCGCAGATCGTCCACCACTGCCAGGCAACGCGCGGTCCTCTGGTCGCGCAGCGCGCGCCAGAGAGCGAAAAGCGACTTGTTGCGCAGCGCGTACAACTGCTCGAGGCTCAGGACTGGCTCATCCGGTTCGGCCGCGAAAGGGAGGGCATGGGCGGTGAGGTTGAAAATCATTCCGGTTGCATCACTCCCCGGTCAGCTCAAAGGCGGCCTTTCGTCGGGCGTGCTTTGCGCGACCATCTCTTCCTTTCGCTCGCCGCTCAAGCCCGTTGCGACCTGGCGCAACTGCAGCGCCAAATACCGAAACGCGGCAACTCGCGGAAAAAACAACTGCATCATGCTCAACGGGCTGTTGCGTCGATGGTAGAACAGGACCAATGCGAAGACAAGAAAATACGACAGCGACGACGCGTAGGCCGCGCCGATGAAGCCGAACCGTTTGACGAAAAGCAACGTGCACGCGAAGTTGACGAAAAACACCAGCAGCCAGATCGCCGGGAACCAACGCACAAAACCGCGCCCGGCCAGACTCTGGGCCAGCAGGATTTCCAAGCCGAGAAACAATGCGCCCGGCGCCAGGGCATAGAAAGCGGGCGTCGCCGGCAGGAAGGCTTCGCCGTACAGGATTCGCACCAGCCACGGAAACAACAAGACGGTCAGCGCGATCAATCCCACGTACAGCGGCGCGAAGGTCTGGTTGAGCAGCGCGAACACCGTATCCTTTTCGCGGTTGTCGATCGCCGAAATGCGCGGGAACAACGTCGTGCCGATCACCGCGGGAATGATCAGCAGAATGTCCACCGCCATCACCGCCACCGAGTACCAGCCCGCGCCCTCGCCGCCGCAATAGTAGTTGACCACCAGCATGTCGAAGCGCAGCACCAGAAACGACAGCAGGCACGACAGCCACAGGAACACGCCGTAGCCCAGCGACTCGCCCAGCAACGGCCACGAGGGTCGCAGGGATAGCCCGTCCTGGCGGATGAAATAAACCAACATCAACAGCGCGCAGACGCCGGCGCCGATCGTATTGATCACGACAAGCGAAATCAGACCGCGGTGGTAAACGACCAACAACAATATCGTCGCGATCATGACGAACAAAGCGCTGAGCAATTCCACCAGATTGAAGTACAGATACTTTTCCAAGCCGATGGCGATGTTGCACAAGAGCGTGAACATCAGGCCGGCGGGAACCGAAAGCAACGCGATGAACAACAACGGCGCATCGAGACCGGCAAACCATTCGGGCATAATCAGATAAATGAAAAGGACCGTCATGGACGCCGACGCCCCGACCCCGACGCTCCACCAGAACGAATTGGCCAGCAACGGCCGGCGGCGGGAGCGGTCTTTCGCCGTCAAATGGGCATTGGCGGAATGCAGCGCCGGATTGCTCACCTGGACGGCGATGCCGGTGATCACCATCAACGTAGACAGCAAGCCTTTATCGCCCGGCCCCAAATAGCGCGCGACGAAAATGCCGGTGACCATACCCACGAGCATGACCACGACGCGGGAGGTCAAGGTGATGGCGGTGTTGACGATGTACATGAAGATCCTTCGCTACCTATTTCGCTCATCGTTCGATTTTCCCGCGCCAGGCATGGTGCGGTTTGAAACGCAGGTTGACTTCCCGCCAATCTACCGGCGCGTCCCGCCGGCGGCAATCCACCACGGCGCCGTCCGGATCGTACGCCAGACGCGGCGAGCGACGCGCGGCGGCGAGCACCGGCAGCTTGTCGGGCGCGAAGCCCATGTGCCAGGCGCACAGGTGATCGAGTAGGAAGGGGTCGCGCCCGACCGCCAGATACCCCGCGCGGCGCGCCTCGGGTTCCATCGGGCCGTTGCCCTCGCCGGCGACGATGCCGTCGAGCACGGAAAACAGCCGCCGCTGCGGCGTGTCGTGCAGGTTGCCGTCGCGGTCGGCGAAACGCAGGATCTCGTTGAGGTCCAGGCACATGCGCCAAGCGGTGTCGTTGCCGCACCAGTCGCCCTTGTCGATCGGCTCCTGTCTGTCATGCAGCGCCAGATAAAACAGAAACACGAAACGCATCGGCCAGTGCAACACTTTGAACAGATTGCGCCCCGCCTGCGTGTTGGGGGCGAGAAGTTTGTCCGCCGCAAAGCGCAGCCACCAGCGCCACAGTCGCAGCAGCCGCGACGAGGTCGGCGGATATTCGTCGCCGCCGCTCTCCGTCGAGCCGACGCGATAATGCGCGAGGTAGTTTTTGTCGCCGTTGACGCCCACCAGGTTTTTCGCGTTGAGCGTGACGCCCACCTTCTTGTGCGTCTTCATTTTCGGCACGCTGATCACCACATCGGCGGCCAGCAGCGTGCCGGTCACGCAATAGCGATGATGCCCGTCGCGGTGCTGCGCGACGATGAACTCGCGGTCGAAATCCGAACCGTACAGGCGCTCCAGGTGCGGCAGCTCTTTTAAAAAACTCCGCTCGCCCACGTCGACAAGGCGATAGCCCGCCGGATCGCCCTCGACCTCGCGACACAGGCCGTCGACGAATCCGCGCGGGCCGGGCGCGTAAACGTACTTGCGGAAATCCAGCAGCCGCACCGGTTCGCCGCGCTGCCGGAACCACTCGACCGTGGCGCGCAAGCCGTTGGCGGCGACGATGCGGTCGAAGTCGGCGTTGCCGTGCGGGGCGTCGCCGACGATCACCTCGCCCTTTCCGTCCAGCGCGCGCAGGGCGTAGTCGATCAGCGGCCGCAGCACCGAGCCGTGCGTGACCACCGCGTCGATATCGTCGCTCGCGCCCCGGTAATGCAGCACCAGGTTCGGCTTGAGCAACACTTTGTCGCCCGGCCGGATCACCTCGCCCAGCGGATTCCACCGCGGCGTGTCGAAGGCGGCGGCGTCCAGACCCAGGCGGCGCAGGCAATCGCGAACGTGCGCATAGACCTTGTTTTCCGGGTCCAGCGGCGTATCGGGAGCGAGTTCCGGGTAGCGCGCGGGCGGATGAAAGGGTGAGCGGGCGGGATAGGACAACGTCGGATCGATGGCTATCGCGACGTCGGCTGTGGTCATGCTCAGCAGTTCCTCACGATCATCAAACGTTTGCCGCCCCGGGTCTTGGTCAGACTATCGACCGTTTCCAGCGTAAAGGCAACGGTCCGCGCGGTGCGGTAGGTCGCCTCTTCCACGATGCGCTCGCGCTGCCGGTCGTCGAGCGACGCGGCCACCACGCGAATGACCGCCGTGCCGGGCGCGTCCTGCACGTACTGAAAATCGGCGATGCCGTCGTAAACATCGCTGTGCGTGTTGATCGCCGCGATACTGATGCGTTCGCCGTTGCGCCCCAGCAGGTATTCCTGGCTGCGCCCGACGATCCGCTTGATCGTGCGGTGCGCGCGGCCGCAGGCGCAGGGCGTGCCGTCCAGTTCCACCCAATCGCCGGTGCGGTAGCGGATCAGCGGCGTCGCGCGGTTGACGAACGACGTGCTGACGATCTCCGCCATGCCCGCGGTCGCCTCGTCGCCGTTCTCGTCCAGGTACTCGGTGAAGCTGTATTCCTCGAACTCGTGGTGCCGGCCGTGCCCGCACATGCCGATGATCGTCGCCTGCTCCGAGTTGCCGTACTTGTTGAACACGCGACAGGCGAAAGCCCGCGCGATCGCCTCGCACTGGTGCGGCAGCGCGGTTTCCGACGAGAGGAAAATCGCCCGCAGCCGCGGCAGGCGCGGCTTGACGCCGTGGCGCAGCACCCACTCGGACAGAAAGGCGATCGACGACGCGTAAGCCTCGATGTACACCGGCAAGAAGCGCTCGAGCTCCTCGACGTAACGCGGCGCGGTCTGCTCCGTCAGATGGAACGAGGAAAGGTAGAGATTCTGTCCCTCGCGTTGCGCCACCGCCGATAAAACGCGCCCCCGCATTTCCGCGCGGCGCCACCAATAACCAATCCCTCCCCAGTTGTATTGCCGCCACTCGTAGGCGTACGTGCGTTCATAGGTTTCCCCGTAGACCACATAAAAACCCAAGGGAACGCCCGAGGAGCCGCCCGTGGTGACGTACCAGCGGTCCTCGTCGGCGATCGCCGTCGAAGTCAATTCCGCGAGATTTTCCTGCACGTCCCGTTTGGTCAACAGCGGCAATTGCCGCAACCGCTGACGATCGACCGCAGCCGGATCGACGCCGGCGGCGGCGAACATGCGCCGATAATAGGGACAATGGGCCGCGGCATATGCGCAGATTTCCCGCAGCCGTTCGCCTTTGAGCGCCTGCAACCGCTCGGCGGAAAAACGATCGCTCGCGCTCAGCAACCTTCGTTCGCGGCGATAGGCGGATGTGAGGATAAAAGACAAGCGCGGGTTGACTGGCGGCAGGTATAATTCCAAGCGCTCGAGTCCCCGCATCATACCAGATCCCTCACCGATTGTTCACTGGGTAACTCGTTATAATCGCGACACCCGAACCGGTTTCGCCAGTATCGGATCGCCTCCGTCAACGTCCAAAAAACAATCTTGTCGGACATTTTTCGTTGCAACAACGACAAGACGCGTTGCACATTCTCGCCGTCCGGCATCGCCTTAACATGACCGGTCGCCACCACTGGATAGATGACGTCCTCCGCTGCCGGATTCGCCGCAGCCACGCTCCGGAGCGCATCGAGAAAATCCAAGGCCGACAATTCATCATAATCCAGGCGCAACCAATTGACGTGCTTTTGCGCCTCGCTCGACCGCCCCTCGCTGCTCAATACGCTCGCGCGCTGCGCCGTCGGATAATATCGCTCCTGATACTCCGCCTTACGGCGAAACCACGCTCTTTCCCGTCGGTAGAAGGACGCCTTGCGCAAAACATTTTTTCCCACATGCCAAAGCGATCGTTGCGATGGCGGCAGCGAGAAGACCGGCAATTCCAGTAAGCCGTCCAACCGCGAAGGATCGGGGACGAGCATATCGTCCGCCGAGACGATCCAGGGACGATACGACGACGGCGCACGGCGATAATCGAAAAAGCCTTCCGGATGATGTAAGCCTTTCACCACCGACGTGTCGCCGATGAATCCCGCGTCTTCCAGAGCGCGCAACAACCGTGCCGACGGCTCGATGCCGAATGCGCCGGCGCGAAAAGCGAAGCAGTGATAGCGGGCCTCGATCGGTTGCAACAGACGCTCCAGATATTCGCGTCCATCGATCAGGATTTGCGTCAGGCGGTCTTGCGGCAGCGACGTGTTCAGCCAGTGCGCTAAATCAAGGGTCCACCGTTCACCGTCGTATCGACTTTCCAGCCATTGTGAATGGAGATGCAATTGAACGTCGTGGCCCCGGCCCACCGCCTCTTGCAGAGATTGCTCCCAACCCGTGCAGACCTTTAGCGCCCACGGCTCGGATTCCGCCAGTTTTCGGTGCGCCCATTGCTGGCCGAATTCGGCCATGATCGTCAGTTTCGCGCGGTGCTCCTCGACGACCGCCAGCAAACGCCGCAAGGGCTCGCGTTGTATCCGGTCGAAATCTCCCGAACCGTTGCCGAACAGTTCCCAATCGTTGGTCAGGATCAATCCCAACTTCATGGTTTGTAGACTTCCGGCGGGTAGATCGTCGTTTTGTCGCGGGCTAGACGAACCATTTCCGCGAAAAGGCGTTTGGCGTCGGCGAAGAAAAAGGGCGCGCCGAACAATTCGAAGTCGCGGCAAATATCCGCCGCGATGTGCGCCTTCATGTACGGCGGCACGTCATGAACCATTTTGGCCATGTCGTGCGCGTAGGTCTCGACGACGCAGTCGTTTCCGGCGGCGTCAAGGCAAGGGGCGGAAAAAATCTTTTCGTGATAGGGGAACACCGGGAAATCGTCCCGCAGGGCGTCGTCGACCGTATGCACGAACGAGAGGCGGGCCGTGCTGACGCCAAGTCCCACGATCTTCCCTTCATGTTCCGTCAGTTTAAAATACGGGCTTTGCGCGCCGTACGGATAAGGCGATTGGTGATGGTCGCGGCACAGTTCCTCGGCCAGCGGACCGATGGCGGCGACCGATTTCGTCGGATGCAAACTACGCACGGCCCGCGGATGCCGACGCGCCGCTTCGGTCAGGCCGCCGGTGAACGAAGGCGAATTGCGCAAATCGAAAACTTCGCCGCTGCACAGAAAATCATAGGAGCCCAATTGCGGATAGGTGGGAAATAAAATCGTTCCCCGCTCGCCGATCGTTTCCAGAAGGATCGGTAAAATTCGCTCGAAAGGAAATGTTCGTCGCAGGCTGCCCAAGCCGCTATGCACCATCACCAGGTCGCCCGCCTGTAAATGCAGATGGTCGGTCAGGATCTTCCGGAATTCCTCTTCGGAGATTTCCGGCAGCGTCTCTTTCGCTTTTTGCTTGGCTTTTTGTTCCCGATTTTTGGCAATCTTCACCACCAGCGTTTCCGGCAGAATCCGTTTGGCGATGTTCTCAAGCACCTTGTTCATCGGGGTGAACCTTTATGCGCAAAGTTATCGACCGACTCTCCGGTGGTCAACGGGTTCAACTTCGATCCTTCGCTACCCAAAAATCATACCATTTTGATAAATTGATCAAAGTCCAAAGGAAGATCGAATAATCCCTCTGCTTGTTCGTGTACTTCTCGAACATCGTGTCGACGAACGAATAATCAATCAGATCCCGCTCGCACAAGCGGGAGTGTATGATCGAATCGCGCGCGAAGGGCAGCAGCTTTTCGCGGAACCAGCGCGTGCCCGGCACGCCGAAGCCCTGCTTGGGCCGGCCGATGATCTCGCCGGGCAGCAGATCGCGCACCGCCTCTTTGAGAATGTACTTGGACACGTCGTTCTTGATTTTCAGCGAACGCGGAATGCGCAGCGCGTACTCGACCAGCTTGTGATCCAGGAACGGCACGCGCGCTTCGATGGACGTCGCCATGGTGATCTTGTCCACACGCATCAGCAGCAGTTCGGCGAGGCGGATTTTCAATTCGAGGTAGATCATGCGGTCCAGGATGTCCGCGCCGGGCCGCAGGCCGTCGAAGCGGTCGAGCTGTTCCATCACCAAATCGTAGCTGTCGTGTCCGGCGAACCGTTCGGGCGCGGCCAAGATCCGGTTTTTGCGCCGGCCCTTGAACATGATCGAACCGCCCCAGAACAGCTCCTGATCCTCCGCACCCAAACGCAGCGCTTCGCCGATGAACTCCGAGCCGCGCCCTTCGAGCCCCAGCCCGCGCCAGACGCCATACGCCGTACGCCGCAATGTGCCGGGCAGTTTCATGTAGCGCGTGTAGTAGCGGCGGTAGCTGCGCAGAAATTCCATATAGCCCGGGTAGCCGCAGAAGATTTCGTCGGCGCCCTCGCCCACCTGCACGACGATCGTCCCCGAATCGCGCAGCAGCTTGGAGACGTAATACAGCGGCACGCACACCCAGTCGGCGATCGGTTCGTCCTGGTGGAAAATCAGGTCGGGCATGAAATTTTCGAGATCCTTTTCGTCAATGAGCACCTCGTGATGATCCGTGCCGAACAGCTCGGCGATTTTACGTGCGTACTGCATTTCGTTGAAGGCTTCGTCCTCGGCGAAGCCCACGGTGAAGGTGCGCACCGGGCGATCGGTGCATTGGCTCATCAGCGCGACGTTGGTGCTTGAATCGACGCCGCCGGACAAGAACACGCCGTAGGGCACATCGGCCATCATGCGTTTACGGATCGACTCGCGCAGCAGTTCGACGATCGTCGCGGTCGCCTCGCGTTCGTCGGTCACCGGCACGAAGGGCTCCGCGCCCAACACGTCGTACCAGCGGTGCAGCCGGCTTTCGCCGTGCCCGTCGAGTTCCAGGCAATGGCCCGGCGGCAGCTTGTCGATGCCCTTGAACATCGTGCGCGGCGCGGGCGTGGTGATGAAGGTCAGGTAATGAAAGGCACTGAGTTCGTCCATCTCCGGCGTGATCGCATCGTGGGCGAGGATCGCCTTGATCTCCGAGGCGAACAGCAACCGCCCGCCCTGGAGCGTGTAATAGCAGGGCTTGACGCCGATGCGGTCGCGCACGAGCCAGAGCTTGTCGGCGCGCTCGTCGTACAGCGCGAAGGCGAACATGCCCTCGAGGCGGTGCAGGAAATCGATGCCCCATTGTTCGTAGGCGTGCAGCAGCGTTTCGGTGTCGGTGCGGCTGCGGTAGCGGTGCCCGGCGGCCTCGAGCTCGGCGCGCAACGCCTCGTGGTTGTAGACCTCGCCGTTGTAAACGATCCAGACCGTGCCGTCCTCGTTGCTCATCGGCTGATGCCCGGCGGTCGACAGGTCGACGATCGACAACCGCCGGTGGCCCAGCGCCACGCGCCCGCCGGCGAGCAGATGCACGCCCGCGTCGTCCGGCCCGCGGTGGGTCATCGTCGCGGTCATCTTCTCGATCTGCGCCGGAGTCGTCGGCGCGGCGGCGTAAGACACCACGCCGCAAAATCCGCACATGCGTCACTCCTCGTCCGGCGGCCGATCCTTGCCCGGCGCAAGTCGCCGCCACCAACCGGGCGGGGCCGTCATGACCAGGCCCAGCAACGGCAAATAGACCGCGTTGAGATGGCGCGGTTCGTACTGCAACAGCCCGACCAACGCCAGTTTATAAAGCAAGAGCGCCGCCGTCAGGCCGACCAACAACCGTTTTTCGCCGCGCCACATTCGCCGCCCGGCGAAAATCCACGCGACGAGCAAACCGAAAAACAGCACGGCGTACAGTTTATTGAAAACGAACTGCGCCGCCAACGCCGCCGCTTCGCTCGGCCGCGCCTGCCGCAAGACGGCGAGCCGACCCTCGCGTACGACGATCGCGTCGATCTCCTGACGGCGCTGCTCGGAAATCGTCCACGCGTCGTATTCGCCGACGTACAAACCGCCGATTGCGACGCGGCCCACGTTCAGCAGCGCCTTGCCCGCGAAAGCGCCGGGGTGCGCCGCGATCGCCTCACGGAAATCCTTCAACAGCAGCGCATTGCCGGCAAACGAATAAGGAGAAGCCAGGCCGTTTTCGCGCACCGTTTCCCACATGACATCGTCGACCGGTCGGATGCCCCACGGATTGCCGGGCAGTTGTCCCAGCGAAATGTAGGCCACGCCGCCCCCGTTGGTCGCCGACAGCAGCCACGGCCCGCCGTGACGGTGGGCGCGCCACGACCAGGGCGCCAATCCCGCGAGCATCGCCAGCAACAGCACGACGGCCGCCACGAGCAGGCGCCGGCGCCATGCGCGAAACGACGGCAGCGCGGCCGCCACCGCGAGCAGCGCGGGATACAACAAATATTCGCTGCGGAAGTTGGCCAGCAACGCCGCCGCGCAACCGGCCGCGAGCAACGCGCCCCGTCGACCGGCGGACGCATAACGATACAAGCCGGCCCACAGGAAAAACAACAGACAACCGGCCGGCGCGTCGGGCCATTTGACCGACAGCAACGCCGCGAACGGCAGCAGGAAAACGAGATGCCGTCCCTTGGGCGAGAGCGCAAAAAGACGGTAAAACGCCGCGAGGGTCGTCAGGCATAAAACCAATTGCAGCAACCACAGCCCTGTCGCCGGCGAACCCAGCGGCAACAACAGGGCCGTCAGCAACGCATAGCCCCACAGCGGGCTGAACAGCGGTTCGCTCGGCGACAAAGCGTATCCATGGCCGGCCGCCAGGTTTTCGGCCAACGCCAGATGCCCCGTCACGAAGCTTCCCTGCTGCGCCTGATGCTGAACGTTCAGAAGAAAAACGACGACCACGCCGCCCAGCAGAATCAGGATAGGCCATTTCGGATTTGCGGCGCCGGCTCGCATGGTTCGGTTCGACCCTCGTTTTCGGTGTGCGTCGTTACCATAAACCATTTTTCATCGGATTGGCTATCCGCGCGCCGGTCCGCCGTCGCGACGACCATCACGGCATGGCGGATTGAACGGCTTCTTCTTCGGCTCTGAACAAATAGAAAATGGTCGAGCCCTGACGATAGGCCGTGGCGAAGCGGAAGCCGTCGCGCACCGGTTCGCCGGATTTCACGAAGTCGGCCAGCCACTCGCGCCACGGCTGCATGTTCCACGGGTACTGAAAGGTCAGCAGCAACCAATCGACATGCACACGGCGGCGCAGCACGGTCAGTTGCTCCATGTCGACCGGCAGCCAGACCGACGTCCGATCGCCCTGCCAGAGGCTCAACCACGGCACGTCGCTGACCAGCACGTCCGCGCGTTGCGTTTGTTCGCGGATAAAGCGTCCCAGCGCCTGCACTCCGGCCGCGTCGATCCGCCGCACCTGGCGCGCTTCGCGATCGGTGATGTGGGTCAGCGCATCCGACCCGGCCGTCAACGCGTAGGGGTACAGCATCAGCACGGCGAGAACGATCGTCGCCGTCAGTCGGCGGCGCGCATGCCCGCCAAACATTTTCTCGGTCAGCCGCCCGGCCGTCGCCGCCGCAAACAACGCCACCAACGGCGTGAGCGCCAGCAGGTAGCGCGTCATCGAAAACAAAAACAGGCAAACGAACAAGAACGCCGCCAGCGCGGCGATCGTCCACCAATGCAGGCGCCGCTGTTGCGTTTCGTCATCGCGCCGCAGCCAGGGAAACAAGGCAAAAAATAGAAACATCAGCGGATTGAACGCAGCAGTGAAAAAGCTGCGCGCCGTCACCGCGGCGTTGGTTTTCCACTTGGCGATAAAAACCTCTTGGTTGTCTTCGAACACGCGCGCTTCATTCACCGGCGTCAGCGAACGCTCAAGCGTGTGACCGGGGAACAGCGCCGAATACTGCAAAATCACGCCGCCGCCGAACTTGCCGATCAAACGTGTCGCCCACGAATTCTCACGCGGCGCGTGCGCGGCGATCAACTCCTGATCGTATTGTATATTCGCGGCCTGGCGCCGCCACGCCTCGTGGTTGATCCGCCCTTCCAGCCGGTCGAGCGCGACGTACCCCGCCGCCAGGCCGACAAGCAACAGCGCCGTCGTCAGCAGCCGGCGTTTGGCGAGCAGCCACGGCGCGCCGAGCACCGCCAGCGCAACGAACACCTTGGCCAGATCCTTGGTGAACCACAGCGCCGCCAGCGCCAACCCCGCGCCCAACGCGTTCCACGGGCTCGTTTCCGCGCGCAACAGCCACCACAGCGCCGCCAGCGCCAGCAGCAGAAACAGCGATTCGGTCAGGCCCGAAACGGCGTAGGTCAGCACCTGGCCGTTGAGCGCAAACAACGCGGCGGCCAGCGCCGCTTCCGCCGGGTTGAGCAAGCGGCCGGCCAGTACGTAAAAGATCAACACCGACAAAAGATAGAGCGCCGTCGTCGTCAGCGCCGCGACGCTGTCCTTCTCGCCGAAAACCGCAAAGGCGCCCGCCACCACCGATTGCGACAGACAATAGCGCATGGGCACGGCCAGATTTTCGCGCCGCAGGTCGCCGCCGTCGGTGACGAAGGCGAAGGAACGCGGGTGAATTTCCTCCATCGCGCACCCTTCGCCGCGCAAGATATCGCGCGACATCTGCGCGTACTTCATCGCGTCGGGATTGTGCAGGGCGCGAAAGTTCGTCGCGTAGAAAAACAACGCGGCCGCCGCGGCCAGCAACACGACCAACAGCGCGCTCAGCAGCTTCGCCTTGCGCTCATGCATCGTCGGTCGCGTTTCGGTCATGCGTTTCGCTCCGTTAAATGAACCGTTTGATCAACGCCCAGTACGCGCGCAAAAACGGGTTCAACACCGCGCGCACCGGCCAGGGATCGCCGCCGGGCAATTCGATTTCCGCGGTCAACCACGCGGCCAGTTCGCGGTCGGACAAGCGCCGCTCGCGCTGCAGCGTCGCGCGCTTGGCCCGCCGCCACGCCGCGATGTCCGGCCGGAAGAAATCGCGCGCCGCGCGCGCCTTCGCCGCCGCCATGCCGGCGAAAAGGAAATACGCCCACAGGCCCAGCTCGACGATCAGCAGCGCGGGCAGCAGCAGCGCCAGCGTGCGCGCCTGGAAATGCGTCGCCAAAAAAATCCAGCGGTTGCGTTCGAGCCAGTAAAATTTCGCCGCGCCCTTGTGAAACTCGTAATGGTGCCGCACGCGCGCCGCGGTCGCCGTGGCCGCTTTCTTGCCCGCCAGCCGCAACCGCCAGCCCAGATCCTGATCCTCGACGTACAGGAAAAACGGCTCGTCGAATCCGCCGCAGGCGAGGAACTCCTCGGTGCGCATGGCCAAACATGTGCCGCTGGCATAGGCGCAGCCGCGCAAGCCCGCTTCCACCCGGTCCGCGCGCCGGCCGTGACCGCCCATATAGCCGAAGCCGAGGAAGGTCACGACGTTGCCGCCGCTGACGACCTGCTGCGGATCGCGCCCGTCCACCAGCAGCGGCTGCACCGCGCCCAGGTCGGGATCGGCGCGCAGCGCATGCAGCAGCGGTTCCAGCCATCCCGGTTCGACTGTCGTGTCGGGATTGAGAAAGGCGACGAACTCGGCGCCGCGCGCGCGGGCTTCGGCCGCGCCCCGGTTGTTGGCCGCGCCGAAACCGAGGTTCGCTTCGTTGATCAGCACCACCGCCTCGGGCAATGCCGTGTGCAGGCGCGCCGTCGTATCGTCCGTCGACGCGTTGTCCACAAAAATGAGTTCGCGCCGATAGCCGACCGGCTCGTCCGCGCGCAAACTCGCCGCGAGCGCGTCGATATGCGCCGCCGAGTTGTAGGTGACCACGACGATCGCCGCGCGCGGCAGGGCGATTTTTTGCGCCGGTTTGCTCAATACAGCCGTTTCCCCTGTCGTTTGAGGTTGCGCGTATCCTCCGGTTGCGGATGGCCGAAGTACGTGGCGTTCTCGGCCGCGTTCGGCAACCGTTTTTCCTCGCCGGCTTCCAACAGGTCCAAGGCGGCCAGCAGCGCGGCCGGCCCGACCGCGAAGGTCTTCCAATACAGGCTATGCAGCGTGTCGCCCGCTTCGACCGGAATCCGTTGTTGCACGAGAATCGGTCCGTTGTCCAGTTTGCGGTCCATCTCGTGGACGGTCACCCCGACCTCCGGCTCGCCGTTGAGCAACGCCCAGAACAGCGGCTGAATGCCCCGGTAGCGCGGCAGCAGCGCCGAATGGTAATTGATGCAGCCGCGCTTCGGCGTTTGCAGCAACTCCTTTTTAAAGAGAACCGGCGAAGCGACGCTGACGACCAAGTCGACGTCGTTGCTCCGGACGAATTCGAGGAACGCCGGCGAATTGACGCCCGCCGTTTTCACCCGCGGCAAGGCGAACTCGCGGATGACGTTGCCGACCGACGCGCAACGTTTCGACAGACCCAGCGCGTATAGCGTCGACCACAGTTTGTTGCCGAGGATCATCAATCCGGTGCGCAGAAAATCCCACGGACCGTACAGACGCAGGCGATAAAACACTTCGCTGAAAAAGGGCTTGGTCAGCGACGATTCCACCACGACGCCGACGATTTGATGGTGCGTCGTTTGCAGCCGGCGAAAAAACCGAAACAGAAATTCGTGCAGGTAGATCGGGGCATCTTGGGTTATCAGGACGATCCGCATGATGCTTTTTCCTTCGTCAGCCGATACAGTTCGGTCATCGTGATCAACCGGTATCCTTCCGCGCGCAGCAGGTCGAGAAAATGCCGGAAATAGTCGGTTCCCTTTGCCAGGTTGCGTCCCCACGGCAGCCGGTAGCGAAGCGGCACGCGCGCCAGACTTTCCCGGCAAACGATATAATCGTGAAAGTGCGAATCGAACACCAGCGGATTGGGCAAGCCGCACGCGCGCACCAACGCCTTGAAAGCCGCCAGGCCGACGAGCTTGAGGTAGCTCAGCGAAATGGTGTAGCGCACGCGCGGGAACGCGGCGAAGGGAATTTCCAACAGGCCGTTCTCGTAGAAAAACGGCGTGCGCGGCAACGACAGATTGTTGAACGCGCCCGGGCGGTACGATGGGAACACGCTGGCGCTGAAGCCGAATCCCTGCGCCTTGATGCACTCGACGTCGCCCGGTTTGAGGATGCCCAGCGGCGCGCGATACCCCAACGGCGGCCGACCGAAATAGTCCGCGAACGCCGCGCGCGAAGCTGCGATCTGCGCGCACGAGTCGGGGCCGTCGACCCGGTGGCTGTGCGAATGGCAATGCCGGTCCGCCGCCAGCCGGGTGAGAAATTCGCCCAGCCCCTCGTAACGCGCGAGCAGGTCGGTGCGGATGAACGCGGACAGCGGCGCCTCGTGCGCGCGAAACAGAGCGGCCAGCGCTTCGAGTTCGTCGCGATGATGGCGATAGATGTTGAAGGCGCCGACGAAATCGTCGTAATCCTCTTCCACATCCAGGGTAAGGCAGGCGATTTTCTCGTCGAACGAAATGCCTTCCCGCCGCGTCGTCATCGGCCCGTTCACCCGCCGCCGCTTTCCGGCGCATCGTTTTTCGTCGGCGGAAGATTGGCGCTCAACTGCGTCATTTCCCGCTCCAACGCGGCGAGGCGTTCGTCCTGTTCGGCGATGCGCAACAACAGCTTTTCCTCGTGGCGGCGCGAGGAAAAGC
>DAINPV010000013.1:0-25890 GCA_036743315.1 bacterium
CCTCCCGCTGCCCAAGATCGTCGCGTCCGCGCTGCTCACGCTGGCGGCGAAGAGCGCGGCGAAAACCCATCAGGCCGAGCCGATCCTCACCCCGTGGGGCGAGGGCGTGTTCAACGCGATCGGCGGACCGAAGTTCCTCGCCGCGATCGGCGACGACGGCTACCCGTTCATCGTGCCGCTGATGCAGTGCCTGGCCGCCGACAGTCGCCGTCTGGTTTTCTCCCCGTTGGCTTACGGCGAGGATCTGGCGCGCCTGCCCAAGGGCGCGAAGGTCGCTGTCTACGCCATGAGCATGCAGATGGAAACGATCCTCGTGCGCGGCGATTTCCTCGGTTACGACTCCTATCGCCTGCTGAAAATGGGCGCGGTGGATATCGACTACGTCTACAACTCGATGCCGCCCAAGCACGGGCAGATCTATCCGCGCGTGCCGCTCACGCCGGTGGTCGATTTCTAACCCGCTTGGCATCCGCGCCGCCATTGGTTATCATTCCTTCGACCTACCTTTCACAGCAACAATCGCGAGCCGAACGAACGTGGAGGAAGATCCATGGTCCAAGTCGATGTTTTTTGGTCCTACGCCCTGGGCGCGGGTTTCGCCATCGCCGCGCATCGTCAACTGGCCATGCCGCGCGTCAACGACGCCGCCGCGCCGTGCGCCCACGCCGCGCCGGAGTGGTACACGCATCACACCTTCGTGTCCACCGTGCTGTTTCTGGCGACGATCTTCGCGCCGTCAGGGGTGTGCCTGTTGTGGGCCTATCCGAGTTGGGAGACGATGCACGTCTGGGATCGCAGTTTGTGGATCTGGCTGGTTGCGCTGTTCGCGATCACCAACGTCACGCAAGGAGTTCTCGGCTATTATGTGGTGTATAAACTGATAAAACGCGGCAAGCTCTACTGGGCGTACCTGCAACTGCCGCTCGGCTATTTCCTGATGTTCTTCATCCTCGTGCACGGCTGGGACGGCACGGGCTACAGGCGTTTTTTCTCCTCGTCCAGGGAACGTTTCCTCAACTGGGATTGGACGAACATCCCAGCCTTCTTCGTCAGCGACGTGGGCGTCACGCTGTACATCATGGGTTTGATCATGATCCCCGTGCTGCTGTACCTGGTCGGCAAATGGCTCTACGCCGGCTTCGTCATGGCCGGCACGCCCGCGCCCGCGTCGCGCGTGACGATCTACAAATACTTCCTGCAGGCGGTGTTCGTCGGCGGGTTGGGCCACGCCGTCGCGGCCAGTCTGCTGATTCGCTGGCTGGGGTGGGGGATCGGCCTGGCGATTTTCGTCGTCGCGTCGTTCCTCGTCGGCTGGCGGCGCGGCGGCTATTTGCACAAGGTGGCGGCGAAAACCTTACTGCCGCAGGGAGAGCGGTTCTAGCTTCAACGACGAGCCCTGCGGGAACATGCCGTATTTGTAGTAGTGTTCCAACAAGCGGTCCTTTTCCTGGAAACGCTCGATCAGCCACGCGGTCAGCGCCTCGGCGTCCTCGGGCAGTTCCGCGACCGCGAAGCGCCGCACGTGCAGATGCGCCCGTTTCGCGCTCCCTTTGATCCACTGCCACAGCGTCGGCACGCCGTCGATGTACCCGATCGTCAGGTCGTACACCGCGTCGATGTGCCCGCGCAGCGATTGCACCGACGCGACGAAGCCCTTCGTGCGCGGCATCATCACGTACTTGAGCGGCGGCAGCTTCAATTTTTCGATATAGGAATTGCTCAACAGCAACTTCGACGGTTTGAGCCGTGTGCCCTCGACGAAGCTGATCAGCCACAACGGAACGCGATGTTGCAGAATTTTTCGGAAGACGCGGTTGATCTTTTCCCGGTCGGCCGTCCAATCGCGCTTGACGAACAGGCAATCCAGAAACAGCAGACCCCAACCCGCGCCGGGCACGTATTTGACGATGTCCTTGACGAACCATTTCAGGTCGCCCAGGCGTTTCTTGCGCCGCGCTAGCGCGAAAATGACTGGGATGTCGGTCATTTCGACGTGGTTGGCTACCACGATCGTGTTTTCTCGCTCGGGCACGTCGTCGCCGCTGATGATCACCTTCGTGCGATGCAGTTTTTCGGCCCACAACACGCACCAGCCCCACCACAGGTTGGCGCCGAAGCGCATGATCTTGCGGAAGGCGCGTTGTGAAAACAGACGCACGGGCAGGGAAACGATCTGCACGCCGTTGGCCAGCAGCAGCGTCGGTCCCAGAATCAACGAGACAAACAACCCACGCAGACCATAAACGAACTTACGCAACCCCTTCGGGTCGGTCAGCTTTTTGATTTCCATTTCCGCATGACCTCGATCTCTATTCCATACTCGCTCGCATGTGAACGTCGGCAGCGATATATACACATTTTAATCATGGATGTCCAGAAAGGTGAATATTCGCTCGGTTTTTACCACTCCGGCCCGATGTAGCCGTAATACCGGCCCATCCAATACGGCAGCAGGTAGTCGTGCCCGGTGCGTTCCCGGCCGTTGTCGTCGCCGCCGTCCAGCACGAACGGGCTGCGGTGCCAGATGCACATGTCCGGCACGCGCAGGTCGGCCGGCAGCGGCTCCAGCGCCAGTTCCGGCCGCTGCGGATTCTTCGCGATGTCCGGATTCGCGCTGTTTTGAATGTACCGGTCGCGCAACGGCGGATCGACGAACGCGTCCATCTGCCAGATCGACTGCATGATCGTCACCGGGTCGCGATAGGCGGTCGAATATTGGAACCAGGGCGAGAAGGTGGGGTTGGCTTCCGACGAGCCGCGCCGCAACGCCAGAATCTCGCCGGTGTCGTCCCACAATTGCCGGGCGAAGGCTTTACTGTAAATATCCCATAAAATAAGATTCTTCTCCAGGCGCGTCAGCGTGTACATGTTTTCGTAAGCCATGTACACGTTATAATGCTTGGTCGCGTAGCCCAGGTACACCCAGAGGAATCCCGACACCACCCACGGGTAATCGCGTTCGATCAATTCGTTGTAATGATCCAGGAACCGTTGCTCGCCGCTGACATGGTAGGCGAGGCGGAACCACGCCAGGCTCGCCGCCGCCGCCAGTCCGTTGGGCACCGGCCAGCCTTCCAGAAAGTACCCGCGGAAATCGCCGTAGGTCGTCGGTTCGCCGTCCACGTCGTAAATGCGCAGACCGCCCTCCCACATATAATCGGCGATCTCGATGATGTTGCGGCGCACGGTGTATTGAATCTGCCAGTCGTCGACCAGGTCGTACATCAGCGACAGCCCGACCAGCGCGCCGCTGTACTGGTCGATCGACACATCACCTTTCCAGTAGTAATCCGCGAATTCGCCTTCGCCCACGTGGTTTTCCGATTCCGGCGTGAACGAGGTGAATTCGTTCGGACCCATCGGCGCGTCCTTCGGAATATAGCTGCGCGACAGCAAGCCCGGAATGCCGTTGACGCGGTTGAGCAGATCCAGCCCCCGCGTGTGCAGCCGGGCGTTGTCCAGCGCTTCGTCGGTGCCTTCCACCGCGTACCAGAACGCCGCGCCCGCCGACGAATTGCCGTGGATGAAGCACGCGTCGCCCAGGTCGGTGAACCAGTAATCGCCGTCCGGTGCGTCCGGATTGTCCGCCGTCACCGACAGCCCGTCGCAGTTGTGTCGTTCGTCGTAGATGGCTTGGTAGGCACGCGCCTTGCGTAGCAGCGGACCATCCTCGTCGGGGTCGCCCACGCGGATGCCGAAAGCCTCGCTCGCCGTCGCCGGTTCGGCACTCGAGTCGGTCACCGCTACCACGAAGTAGTACAGCTTCTCTTCCTCGGCCGTCGTGCCCGACAGCAAGCCCGTGTCCGGATTGAGCGTCAGGCCGGTCGGCAACGCGCCATGGGTGACCGTCCAGTCATGATAGGGCTTCTTGCCGCCCGTCGCTTCGAACTCGTATTCGTAGTATTCGCCCGGTTCGGCCACCGGCGGAAAATCGTGGGTGATCGTCACGTCCCACGGCCATTCCTCGTCGTCGTCGTCGGCAATGTCGTCGTCGTTGCCGGTATCGTCGTCGGCGGTGTCGTCGTCGAGGAATTCATCGTCATCGCCTTGGGTTTCGTCGTCGTTGTCATCGATGTCGCAAAAACAAGCGGAAAAAGTTATTGTCAAAGAAAACAAAAGTGAGAAAAGCGTTATAGTTCGCAATATGTTCATTTGAGTGCATCCTTCTATGCTGCCCCTGGAACCGACTCTAAAGAGAACTTTGTTCACTTGTCAAGTTCGACCGGCCGATCGATTATGCGGCGTCGAACAAAAAGCGTCTTGACAAAATGGAATGATTTTATATATATACATGAACATTGAATAATAATTCAAAACTAGCTCCTCCCCACACAGTTTTGATTTTTATGCAGAATATGTGCGCTCAAGGTGCATAAGAGTAGGGAGTAGAAATGGTTGAAACCAAGAGACGCCGTAAATTGATTCGCGAATTGGTGAAGGAAAATTCTCTGTCCACCCAACAGGAAATTGTCGATCTGCTGATCAAACAAAGCATTTCCACCACCCAGGCTTCGGTTTCGCGCGACATCAAGGCGCTGGGCCTGATCAAGGTCGACGGTTTCTACAGCTTGCCGACCATCGGCCAATCCGGCGGCACGTTCACCAAACGCCTTAGCGGCCGGGTCCATAGCTTGCGCCGCGCGGGCGACAATCTGCTGGTGCTGCACACCAATCCCGGCGAGGCCGGCGCGGTGGCCCTGGCGTTGGACGGCGCGCGCTGGAGCGCCGTCGTCGGCTGCATCGCCGGCGACGATACCGTCTTTATCGCCTGCGACGGCAAGGCGGCGCTCAACCAGGTCTACGCCTCGCTCGAGTCGATCATCAGCGAAGGGGATGTCTGAGTCCCACATCCGTGCCGGCCGTCAGGCGATAATATCGATTGTTGCCGATGGTCGTTTCATATTGATAGTTATTATGTAGAATCGTGTTGAGCTCGGGAAATGTGGGCAACAACGCCAGCGAGTCCTGCGTTTGTCCGGTGATGTATTTGTTGAAGTCGTTCGTGCCCACCACGATGTACCGCGGCGTTTTCTGACGTACGTCGTTTAACAGTTCCCGATACCAGGTTGGCGGGCAATAGGTCGCGATGATCGAAAAATTGGTGATGAACCGCGTCGGCGATTTCCGATCGGCCAAAAACAGGATCAACGGATCGAAGCCCCACATCAACACCGTGTCATCCGCCGTGGTATGAGCGCGCAGATACGCCGCGCCTGCGTAATTGCCCGAAGCCGAAAACGTGGCCGCCTCGAAAACGCGGTCGAACGATCGCAGATACTGCGCGCGCGTCAGGCGTCCCTCGACCATCGCGACGGTTTGGTACAGCCGGAACACCGCGCTTTTTCCCACGAACAATATGAACACCGCCAGGCAGGCGACGATCACCGCCTTCTTCCAACCGGCGCCGGACCGATCCTTCCGCCGTTTGCCGAAGGTGTCGGCATAGGTCCGTCCCGCCAGAATGCACAACGGCGCGTACAGCGGGAACCAATGATAATTGAAATATTTGCCCATCATCACGATGCCGATTTCCATGGTGATGATCCACAGCAACAACACGACGGTCTCGTAGCGACGCGGCTCATGGGCGACCTCTTTCACCGTCAGCAGGGCCGGTACGATGATGAACGACAACACGACGAGCAAAATGAAGTGCTTCCAGAAGAAAAGGCCGATCATGAAGCCCACTTTCCCGCCCGAGGTCACCGCCACGTATTGCGGCGCGAACACGAAAACGGTGTAGAGAAAATCGTGCAGCGCCCCGTGCAAGTGCAGATACAGCAGGTACCCGCCCAGGGAAATGACGAACCCGGCGCCAAGCGACGCCGCTCGCCCGCTGCGTCGCAACCAACCGTACGGGCGTTGCGCGAAGCGCTCGCCGAAGATCATCGCCAACGCCGGCAGCATGATCAGCCCGTGCGAATAGCGCATCAGCACGATCCAGGCGATCAAGAGGCCGGCGGCGAAATCCCACACCGACTGCGGACCGCGGCGTTGCGGCGCCAAGCATAGCATCGTCAGCACCATCGGCAGCACGACATAGGTGTCGCCGTTGGCCTGCGCCCAGAAATCGTTGCCCAGAAAATAGGCGACCGCGAACAGGATGCCCGCCCATGTGCCGCTGCGTCGATCGATGAAGAATGTCCCCAGGCGGCCGATCGCCACCGCGGTCAACGACAGCATGAGCCAGTCCAGCAACCGCAACGCGAAGCCGGTTTTACCGAACAGCCAGATGGCCAGCGCATCGACGTAGTAGATGCCCGGCGGACGGATATCCCATGCGTCTTTGTAGGGCATGCCGCCTTGTAAAATATCCGTGGCGATGTAGCTGCAAATACCCTGGTCGCGGCCCAACGGCTGACACAGCGTGTGCAGTCCGGCGGCCAACGCGATGCCGAAAATCAACAGGTCCGGGCGGACCTTCGACCATAAACCACTACCAGGATCGACGCCGAGCGTGATCCCTTTTGCTTGTGATAACAATTGGTATTCGATCTCCGGGCCTGCTGCGATTAATTATTATCCAAACATTATTCATACAGAATATAATGGTTAAAAGCAATCATTTTCGCAGTACTTAAACTTGAATAATTGTTTTCAAAAGAATTGGATTCGTTTGGCGACACCATGGGCGATCGGGGGTATACCGGTGCATAGCGCCTGGGGATCATGCGACTTTTTCTGGGATTTCCGTTATCGAACACGCATTCTATCAGCGTGGGACACTGTCCCGTCTGTGTCCCGCCCTAAAATATTGATAACCACTTGATATCAAAGGAAATGCTATGAATGAAACAGTGGGACAACCTGTCCCAAAGTGTCCCATTTGTTCAACCTTGTCCGGGATATTATCGCACCAAGCAACGGCTTCCAGGCGCGTCAGCACCGTTGGAAACGGATAACTACAAAACGTGATTCCTGTATTTCGTTGCTCATAGTAAAAATTACTTGTGGACAACGCCGGATTATTTATTGAGAACTTCGCGCACTTTCACTGCCAGGGTTTGCGGCGCATAGGGCTTGCCGATGAATTCGATTCCTTCCTCCAACACGCCGTGGTGGGCGATGGCGTTTTCGGTGTAGCCGGAAGCATAGAGCACCTTGATCTCCGGCCGTAATTCTCGAATGGTCTGCGCCAATTCCTTGCCGTTCATCCCTGGCATGACGACATCCGTCATCAACAAATGCACCGGCTCGCTCATCTGCCGGACGGCGCGCAGCGCTTCGGCGCCGTTGGCGAAGGCGAAAACGCGATATCCCTGTCGTTGGAGGACCTTGACGGCCAAGTTCCGCACCATCGGCTCGTCTTCCACGACCAGGACCGTTTCGGTTCCCGCCGGCAAGTCTTCTTCGACGGGACACGTCATTTCTTGCGCCTCGGCCGTCACCCGCGGCAGGTAGATTTTAAAGGTTGTGCCTCGCCCCGGCTCGGAATCGACCTCGATGTGCCCCTCGTTCTGTTGGACCGCCCCGTAGACCATTGCCAAACCCAGGCCGGTCCCTTTGCCCTTTTCCTTCGTCGTAAAGAATGGTTCGAAAAGGTGGCTGCGGACTTCCTGGTCCATGCCGACGCCGTCGTCCGAAACCGCCAGCATGACATATTCGCCGGGCGGGAGATTGCTTTCGTGACGCCGGCAGTAATCTTCATCAAGAAACACGTTGGCCGTTTCCAAGGTAAGGCGACCGCCATCCGGCAGGGCGTCGCGGGCGTTGACCGCCAGGTTGACCAGGATCTGCTCGGCTTGGCCGGGATCAATTTTTACGCAGCCGATGTCGTGCCCGGGGGTGACAACGAGCTCGATGTCCTCGCCGATCAGACGGCGCAACATCCGGAATGAGCGCTCGATGACTTCGTTCAGGTTCAACACTTTGGGTTCGATCAATTGTTTGCGCGAGAAGGCCAGGAGTTGCCGCGTCAATGCGGCGGCGCTGTCGGCCGCCTGACTGACATCCGAGAGCAGTTCATGAAGCGGATCGTCGGCGGACAAATCCATCATGGCCAGCGCGACGTTGCCGCTGATGCCGGTCAGCAGATTGTTGAAATCGTGCGCCACGCCACCGGCCAGACGACCGATGGATTCCATTTTTTGGGCTTGGATCAATTGTTCCTGAAGCCTGCCGCGCTCTTCTTCCGCCCGTTTGCGCTCGGTGATGTCGCGGATGAAGGCCACCAGATTGCCGCCTACCGCCGTCTTGTACTGGACACTGACTTCCACGTCGAAAAGGCTGCCGTCTTTGCGGCGATGGCGGGTTTCGAATCGGTCGTAACCCTGCTTTTGCACTTTATCGATGTGTCTGGCCGTTTCCGCTTGATTTTCCTGGGCTTCCATGTCCGTAACGGCCATCGTAAGCAGTTCATCTTCCCGGTAACCGCTCATCCGACAATAGGCTTCGTTGACCTCCAGCAAACGGCCTTGTGGGCTGAGCAGCCAGAAGCCGTCCAGGGTTGTTTTCAGAATGTCGTGGTGACGATCCTGACTATCGCGCAAGGCCTTTTCCGCCTCGCGTCTTTTGGTCAGCATCACATTGGCCGATTGCGCCAGAGCCTGAAATTCGGCGATGCGGAGCGGCGTCACATCGATCGGTTCGCCGCCCGCTTCCATGGCGTGGAAGAAGGAAAGGAAGACCGTAATCTGACGGTTGAAAGTACGGGAGACAAGATAGGAAAGAAAGTAAATCAAAGCCAGGATAAACAGGAAAACGACGATCAACCATTTTAAGCTGGTCATGACCTCATGACGCAAGGCCGCTTCCTTTTGTTGAATGATCGACTCGACTTCATCCAAATAGACGCCGGCGCCGATCATCCACTGCCATTCCGGAATGCCTTTCATGAACGATACTTTGGGGGCGTGTTTGCCGGTCGTCGGCTTTTCCCAGTGGTAATAGATGAAATCGCCCTCCGGATTTTCCACCGCCCGCCTTTCCTCCTGAATCACTTTAACGCCGTAGGGGTCGGTCATGTCCCAGATGTTTTTGCCGATCAAGTGCGGCTGGGTGCTGTTCATCAAGGTCACGCCGTTATAACTGACGACAAAAATATACCCATCATTGCCGAAACGGATGTGACTGATCCGATCGAGGACTTCGCCTTGTATGTCCTTTTCAACGTCGTCTAAATATTCACCGGTGCCGATAAAACCGTTGAACGGTTCAAAATATTTAACGTAGGCGATCTTGGGGAAACCGCGGCCCTCGTTGCCGGGTTTGGTCCAGGAGTAATTGTAAAATCCCTCCGCTTGATTCATGGAGATATCGATCATATCGCGGATCACGTATCGGCCCTGGGTGTCCTGCATGTCCAGCAGGTTTTTCCCTTCCAACTCCGGCCGATCGGTAAAAAGGATTTCCACGCCGTTGTGGTCGGTGGCGAAATAATAACCGCGCCCATCATGAAAACGAATGGCCCGGAGCGCTTCGATGATCAGCGACTTGATTTTCTCCGGCGGCAACTTTCCTCGGTACTTTTCGACCAAATGCGTGCCGATCGCATGTGCTTCCATGGTGCGGTTTTTAATTGTTTCGCGCAGCCGTCTTTCCCGAATCGACTGCATGTATTGAATGTAATGAAAGGCTTTATTGACCTCTTCTTTGATGAGGTTCTTCTGTGCATCGGTATACTGCCGTCGAATCACCTCGGTTTCTTCCCGAAGGCGGGAATAGTCACTAAAAAAAACCAGCCCGGCAATCAATACGGTAAAAAGGGTGGCCAAAATCATCAGGCCGAAAAATAGGAGGCTGCCCAATTCGGGTGTCGTTTTGCGAGGACTCATCTGTTTTCTTTTACCCATGCTGTCGTCTTTCGATTCCAACTGGAGTACAAGCGCAGCCAGGTCTTTGCTTTTACGATTTTATACGGAATTTATCCGACACTGCTCCACTCGGCTTTGCATTCTATCGCAAGACAAAACGATTGGAAATAAGAGTTCGGCATTTCAGCGCATCTCGTCGCAAACAAGCTGACGGGCTGTCGGGTCATGCCGGCCGTAACTTTACACAACGAACGTATGTCAGGTTCGCCGGCTTTGCCTGAGAAGGCGGGGGAAGGTATAGTGAATCGACTCAGTGGGTGGGATACATGAAGCGATCGATCATTCCGCCGTTGTTGGCACTGATCCTCTACCTGTGGTTGCCGGCCGACGGCGTCGGCGGCGAAACGGCGCGGGTCGTCCTGCGTGCGGCAAACGGGCCGATCGCCGTGTCCTACGAACGCGCGGAGTTGCGCTGGCGGGCGGTCGATCTGCCCGGCACGCCCTGGGCCGATGGCGAGGGCGCGCTACGCCTGTTGGTGGAAGGAACCAAGGATCATGCCTCCTATTTTCCCGCCGGTACGACGCTCGACCGCGTGGCCGCCGATGACGCCGGGTTTGTGCTTTATCTGACGTTTCCGGACGGATTTGCGCACGACGGCGACGAGACGATCACCGATCCATTGATGCACGCGTTGGGCGAAACGATGCGGTCGGTCGCCCCGGGCCGCAACGCACGCCTGCTGGTCCGCGACGATCCGCGCGATGACTATCGCCCCATCGGCGAAATGTTTCCGGCGCCTCCGCCGGTCGGTCCGAAACCATACGAGTCCAAGATCCGCGTCGGACCGCCGGGATTCTCGCAGCCGCAGGCGACGGGCTTTCTGAGCGGCAAGTCGATCTTCCTTTCGCCGGGCCACGGTTGGTACTACAGCGACGGCGAGGGCTCCTGGCTGACGCAACGCCCGAACACCAACGGCATCGTCGAGGACTTCTCCAATCCCGAGGCGGTGTTGCAATACCTGCTGCCGTATTTCCACAACGCCGGCGCGCTGGTCTATACCGTGCGCGAGCGCGACATGAACACGGCGATGGACATCGTCGACAACAACGACGCCGGCTGCGTCGCGGTCGGCGACTGGTGGGCGTCGACGTCCAGCCCCGACTACTACGGCGACGACTACCTGGTGGCCGAAGTCTCCTCGACCGAAACGGCCACGGCGACCTTCACCGCCGCGTTGCCCGCCGACGGCTTCCACCATGTGTATGTGTGGTACACCGGCGGGACGAACCGCGCGACCGACGCCTTGTTCACCGTGCGCCATGCCGACGGCGCAACCGCTGTGCGCCTGAATCTGCAACGCGACGGCTTCACTTGGAAGGATCTGGGGCGTTACTACTTTTTGGTCGACGATCCGCCCGAACGCCGGCAACTTGTCGTTTCCAACCAGGGGAGCGACCCGAACACCTTTGTCGTCGCCGACGCCGTGCGCTTCGGCGGCGGGATGCACGAAGACGCCGCCAAACCGCGTTGGGAGATGTCAGGCTTGTACCACGCGCCGTTTATGGGTTGCGCCGATTGCGCGACCAACACGGTCACGACCATGGCGCGATACACCAAGTGGGAACACGAATCCTGGGAGGACGGCCTCTACCTGAGTTGGCACACCAATGCGCCCGATCCGGGTACGGGCACCAGCACGTTCGCTTATTCGTCCTATGGCTGGGACGGCGCGTTCAACGGTGTCGCGGGCAGCCTCGAACTGCGCAGCGCCGTGCACAACGAGATCGTCAACGACATCCGCGCCGGGTGGGACGCCTCCTGGACGAACGGCGGTCAGCACACGAACTGGTACGGCGAGATCAATCCCAACTACAACGATGAAACGCCGGGCATCATCTTCGAGGTGGCGTTTCACGATACGCCGTCGGACGCCGAGCAGCTCAAACAGCCCGGGTTCCGCCAACTGGTGGCGCGCGCGGTTTATCAGGCCGTCGTACGTTACTACGCCAACCGCGACGGTCTGACGCCGCGCTTTCTACCCGAACCGCCGCTGGCGCCTTTGGCGGTGATGGACGACGGCGCGCCGCTCGTTTCGTGGTATCCACCGATCTTCGACAACGGCGGGCTGGCCGGCGACGAGGCCGAGTCCTATCGTTTGTACTTGAGCCGTTCGGGCAAGGGCGTCAGCGACGCGATCGACGAAACGCGCACCGTGCACAGACTGGCCTCATCGGCCGACGACTCGTACGTCGTCTATCTGCGCGTGGCGGCACGCAACGAGGGTGGCGAAAGCTTCCCCACCGAAACGCTGGCCGTCAGCACCGGCAACGGACCGCGCGTGTTGATCGTCAACGGCTTCGATCGGCTCGACAAGTACGCTAACGTGCCCGAAGGCTACTACGGCGGCGGGACGATCTACCGCGGCTACCTGCAGCGGATGAATTCCTACGACTACGTTATCGCCCATGCGCAGGCGCTGGCTGCGGCGGGCGTGGATTTCGATTCGGCCGCTAACGACGCGGTGATCGCCGACGAGGTCGACCTCAACGATTACCCGGCGGTGGTCTGGATTTGCGGCGAGGATTCGACGGGCGACGAAACCTTCACACCGGCCGAACGCAATCGCCTGATGAACTACCTGGACAACGGCGGCGCGTTGTTCGTTTCCGGCGCGGAAATCGGTTGGGATCTGTGGGAGAACGGCGACGAGGACGAGCAAGCCTTTTTTACCGATTACCTGCGCGCGCAGTACCAAGCCGACAGCGGCGGTGTGGGCGAGGTGACCGCCTCGGGATTGTTTGCGGGCATCGAGCCGTTCTCTTTCGACTATCTCGACTACTTGATTTATGCAGCCAACTGGCCCGATGCCGTCGCGGGGCTCGACGGTTCGACCGATCTGCAATACGCGGGCACCGCCTACGGTGCGGCGGTCGTCGCCGACGCCGGCGCGTTTAAAGTCGTGTACCTGGGCTTTCCTTTCGAAACGATTTTTTCCGCGGATACGCGCGCGCAACTCATGACGGCGGCAATGGACTTCTTGCTCCCGGCGGGCGATGACGACACCATCGACGACGATACGGTCGTTGATGACGATACGCTGGACGACGACACGGTTGTTGACGACGACACGGTTGTTGACGACGATACGCTCGATGACGACCTGATCGATGATGATGGGGCGAATGACGACGATTTCGGCGACGACGACACGACCGACGACGACGCCGTGGACGACGATGACGACAACGACGATTCGTCCATCGACGATGACAACGACACCAACGATGACGATGACGGCTGCGCCTGCTGAATCGGCCCTTCTAACGAAAGCCAAACAACGTTATAAATACATTAGCAGGGCTTGGCTTTAAGGAGGCGTACGATGAAGTGGTGTTGGCCGGTTTTATTTTTGTTGCTTATGTTTCCGCTTGGTTGCGGCGACGATGACGACGACAACGACGACAATGATGTTTTCTCCGACGATGATGAAACCGACGATGACGACGCGGTCGACGATGACGATTCATCCGCCGATGACGATTCAACCGACGACGACGCCGGCGATGACGACACGGCGGACGACGATACAACCGATGACGAATCGGGCGACGACGATACGTATATCGAGCCGGAGTATCCCAACGACGAGTTTTTGCATCTGAACGATCTGCAGGCATTGGGCACGCACAACAGCTATCACATCATTCCCCACGGGCCGTTCATTTATCCGGATTATCGCTACACGCACGCGCCGCTCAACGAGCAACTCGATATCGGCGTTCGACAGTTCGAGTTGGACGTGCACTGGGTGTACGGGCAGGGCTTGAAGGTTTTCCACGCGCCGGTGATCGATCCGCTGACCACCTGCGACACGCTGGTCGATTGCCTGACCGTGCTCAAGGATTGGTCCGACGAGCATCCGGGTCATCACGCGTTGATCGTCTTTTTGGAGCCGAAGGACGATCTGAACATCAACCACATCGAAGAGCACGTCGACGACGTCCAGGAGGCGATTCTGGAAGTGTGGCCGCGCGAGCGCATCCTGACGCCCGACGATGTGCGCGGCGAATACGAAACGCTCGCCGAAGCGATCACCACCGAAGGTTGGCCGACGTTGGGCGCCACGCGCAACAAGATCCTGTTTCATGCGCATGACGGCGGCGAATTCCGCGAGAACTACATGGCGGCGTATCCGGACCTTGAAGACGGACTGATGTTCACCGATGCTGGAGTCGACGATTCGTGGGCGGGCATTCTGCCGATGAACGATCCGCTCGGTTCGGCCACGCAGATCGGCGAGGCAGTGCAGGCCGGGTTCATTGTGCGCACGCGCGCCGATTCGTGCTGCGAAAACGCAATCAACAACGATCACACGCAGGCCGAAGCAGCGTTCGTCAGCGGCGCCCACGCGGTGAGCACCGACTTTCCGCAGGAAGTGCCCGAGTACGACTATTGGATCAGCATTCCCGACGGCGCGCCGTCGCGCTGCAATCCGTTGATTGCACCGGAATTCTGCACGCCGCCGGACATCGAGGCGTTGCCGCCGGCAAACCGATAGACAGCGGCGCTCTTCTGTAGTTATGATACGCGCCGAACATCCGTGAAGCATCGCCGACGATTTCAATCCCGCACACGAAAGGAAGCTGTAATGCCGGTTATCCGTTGGGAAAAAGTGGACTCGGTGGCCAATGTGATTATGGACCAGGGCGAAAACCGCCACAATCCGGAGTTCATCGCCGATTTTCTACGCGTTTTCGATGAAGTGGAAGCGGACAATTCGATCCGGGCGCTGGTGCTGTCGTCCAGCGATCCGAAAACTTGGTCGCAGGGCATCGACTTGAATTGGGTGATGTCCATCCTGGGCGACGAGGTGAAGCGCGAACAGCTCAAGGGTTTTCTCAGCGGGCTCAACGATATGTTTATCAAGATGCTGACTTTCCCGATGCCGGTCATCGCCGCGATCAGCGGGCATACCTTCGGCGACGGGGCGATCATGGCGTGCGCGTGCGACTTCCGTTTCATGCGCGCCGACCGCGGGTTTTTCTGCTTTCCCGAAGTCGATCTGAACATTCCGTTCCTGCCGGGCATGCTGGCGATCGTCCGCCGCGCGTTTCCGTACTACAAACTGGAAGAGATGATTTTTACCGGCAAGCGCGTGGGCGCGCAGGAGATGGCCGAGCATCATGCGATCGTGAAGGCTTGCCCCGATCTGGAATCGCTGCAGACCGAGGTGATGGCCTTCGCCAAGTCGTTCCAGAAGGAACGGGGCATTTTCCGCGAACTGAAAAAGCGGATGCACAAGGAAATCATCGAGATCATGGAGAAGGAAGATCCGCCGTACATCAACTCGATGCAGTTGCTGGCCTAGTCGTCAGCCGCCAATGTCCGACGGGTGAGGGGAGAATCAACGCCGGTGAACGACGGTCGGGCGATCAATCTGTGTTACGGCAAGGGCACACTGTCTTTGCGCGGCCTGTCGTCGGCGCGGCTGCATATGTTGGCGCCGCGCGATGCGTCGCCGTTACCCGATCTGACCACCGCCTTTCAACAAGCTTGCCGCCGGCCGCTCGGCGGCGCGCCGTTGCGGGAAATCGTCAAGCCGCAGGACCGCGTGACGATCGTCACCGCCGACGGCACCCGGCCGTTGCCCAACCGCGTGCTATTGCCGTTGTTGCTGGCCGAATTGCCCGTGCCGGACGAAAACATCACCATCCTACTGGGCAACGGCGGGCATCGGCCCAACACGCCCGACGAACTGCGACTGATGTTCGGCGACGAAATTGTACGGCGCGTGCGGATCGTCAACCACGACGCCTTCGACCATAGCGGACTGACAACCATGGGCCGGGCAAGCGACGGTTCGCCGATCATTCTGAACAAACACTACCTGGAGGCCGACAAGCGCCTAGCCATCGGTCTGATTGAGCCGCATTTTTTCGTCGGCTATTCCGGCGGCGACAAGGCGGTCGTACCCGGCGTGGCGGGCATCGAGACGATCCTGAGCCTGCATCGCCGGGAGTTGATCGCCGACCCGTGCAGCACCTGGGGCACGCTGACGGAAAATCCCATCCGTCGCTTGCTGGAGGAAATGGTCGCCGTTTGTCCGCCCGATTTTCTGCTCAACGTGACGGTGGACGTGGACAATACAATCACCGGATTTTTCGCGGGCGATCATCTGGCGGCACATCGCACGGGTTGTGCCTGGGTGAAGGAACATTCGTTCGTAACGGTGCGGGAACGGTATCCGCTAGTGGTAACTTCCAACTGTGGGTATCCACTCGACCAGAATATCTACCAAGCGGTGAAGGGAATCGCGGCGGCGGCCAACATCGTGCGCGACGACGGAGCGATTTTACTTTGTGCCGAATGCGCGGACGGTTTTGCGGGGCATCGCCATTTTGCCGAAATCATGCAGCACGGCGAAACGGCGACCGACGTGCTGGCCTGGATCGCCGCGCAACCGGCTACGATAATTGACCAATGGCAAGCGCAGATTTTGGCGCAAATCCTGAGACGGGTCCACGTTTATGTTTATTCCGGCATGCCCGCCGACCAATTGCGGGCAATCAAATTGTATCCTATTGACGATCCTCGAGATATTGTCCTTCAGCATATTGACAAAAAATACAATAAAAAAACAAATATAGCGATACTACCTCAGGGATTTCAAGTTGTACCTACGGTAAAAATCTAGATCGAATTGTGATTCCATCATTTACTTTGTACATGAAATGGCCGATACGTTCTGCGAAAGAATTACCCTGATTCGGAAAGTTGGAAACGGATTAGATGAAAATCATCAAATATTTTTTATTTCTTCTCAGCTTAAGTCTGACTTTTTTTGCTTTAACCGATGCCTTTGGCGCACAAAGTCTCCTATTGGATGAAAACACCCGGGCAATATCGCTTTCGCGGGTGTTGGAGTATTACGTCGATAGCGATAATAATCTGATATTACAAGACTTTCTTTCTGAAAAGAGCAACAATTTGTTTCGTCCCGGCAATGGCAAGACATACAATTTCGGATTTCGCCGGGCCAACTATTGGGTTCGTTTTACCTTGCGCAACCAAGATTCCGAAAATCGAGAATTTTTGCTGATTTACAATTACCCATTTATCAAACGAATCGAGCTCTACCTGCCGCAATTGGATGGAAGCTATCGACAGGTGACCGGCGGATGCTATCACCAGTTGCCGGATATTGGACTTCGGCATCGCAATCATGTTTTCAGAATCACCGTGCCGGCCGGTGAAGAGCAAACCTATTATATGATGTTTTCCAGCGATACGACTTTTTTAATGGATTTGCGGCTCCAATCGACCGATTATTTCAATACTTTTGAGAGGGATTTGTCGGCCTATTTAAGCATTATATTCGGCATATTCGTGATGCTGTCGCTGATCCATTTTCGCAACTACCTGCTCATCCGCGATAAGATCAATCTACTCTTTTTTATCTATATCATCTCCTTCGTTTTCTATTTGGCCGGCTTGACGGGTTACGGCAATCAATTTTTCTGGCCGCAAACCACTTGGTGGAAGATGAACTCGATGACTCTCTTTGCCGGCGCAACCTTGGCTTGCGGCGTTTTGTTTTCCCGCAAGTTTCTGCAAATTAAAAAGTACGCGCCTCGTTCGGATCGATGGTTGCTGACGCTTTCTTTGTTGTTCTTTCTTACTTTAGGGCTGCTCTTTTTCAATCCACTCTATTCGCACTATCTGTCTTCCGCTTTGGCGATGTTTATCATTTTAGTCATCATGCACACCACTTGGCGGGTTTGGAAGCAAGGGTACCAGCCGGCCAGGTTATTTTTTATCGCTTGGTTGATGTTCATTGTCGGCGGCTTTGTGTTTTTTATGACCCTTTTCGGCGTTATCATTCCCAGCCTGGTCACCTTGCACAGCCTGCATCTCGGTTTCGCCGTCGGCGTTATTATACTTGCCTTCGCCCTGGATGAACGCGTCAATCTGCTGCATCAAATCGCACAGGAAAAAATCAGTCGCGTCGTCGACGAGCGGACCCGGGAACTCGATCTGACCGTTCAAACCATGCGAAAGGAAATCGAAGAACGCAAGCGGGTGGAAGGCGAACTGCGGGAAAGCAAAAATCTATTCCAGATCGTTTTTCAGACGATCCCCGATCCGGTGAGCATCAATCGTCTACGTGATGGAGTCTGCGTGGCGGTCAATGAAGGATTCTGTCGGAATGCCGGCTATTCGGCTGAAGATGTGGTCGGCCGCACCATGGTGGAGCTGGGAGTTTGGCGTAGCGATGAAGAACGTAAAGCCTTGGTGCAGGAAGTGCAAAATAAAGGTTATGTTGAGAACATGGAGGCACACCTGTGCATCAGCTCCGGTGAAGTCAAAACCGTTTTGATTTCGTCGCGGCTCCTTCACATCGACGGCGAACTTCATAACCTTACCACCGCCCGCGATATCACCGAGCGTAAGGCGGCGGAAACGGCGCTGGACGAAAAGCATAGTCAATTGCAGTCGCTGCTCTCGGCCATTCCCGACATGGTGTATTTTAAGGATATCTTGGGGCGCATTCTTATCGTCAACAAAGCGTTTGCCGACATGTTGGGTTTGGGAATTCATGAAATCATCGGCCGAATGGACGAGGAGATCATGCCGGCCGATATGCTGGAATTAAATCGGCAGGGAGATACGCTGGCGATTTCGCAACGGACCCCCATCCGTTCGGAAGAAAAGGGCAGCACCGTCAAAGGAAACTCTCGCTATTATGACACGATCCGCGTGCCGATCTTCGACAGCGAAGATCGCTTGATCGGTCTGTTGGGCGTCAGCCGCGACATCACCGAGCGCAAAAAGTCGGAAGAAGACAAGCGGCGCCTGGAAGAGCAGTTGATGCAATCGCAGAAGATGGAAGCGATCGGTCGACTGGCCGGCGGCGTGGCGCACGACTTCAACAATATTCTCACCGGCATCACCGGGTACGCGGAAATGGTGATGAGCGAATTGGAAGGCAATGGCTCCATTCGCGATGAAATGTCCGAGATTTTACGGGCGGCGGATCGCGCGGCGGCGTTGATTCAACAATTGCTGGCGTTTTCGCGCAAGCAAATCATTTCCCCTAAAGTGGTGCAACTCAACGAACTGATCCAACAATCGCAGAAGATGCTGGTGCGCATTATCGGCGAGGATATCCGGTTCTCGTTCCGGCCGGCCGACGGTCTGTGGCAGATCAAAATTGACGCGGTACAGATCGACCAGATACTGGTCAACCTCGCCGCCAACGCCCGCGACGCCATGCCTAACGGCGGTTCGTTGATCATCGAAACCCGCAACATTTCCTTCGACCGGGACAATGCGCAGCAATTTCGCGGCATGGCACCCGGCGATTATGTGTTGTTGACCGTTACCGATACCGGCGCGGGGATGGACGAGGAAACCAAAGAACGGATTTTCGAGCCGTTCTTTTCGACCAAAGCCATTAACAAAGGAACCGGTTTGGGATTATCGACCGTGTACGGCGTGGTCAAGCAGAACGACGGATTCATCAACGTCTACTCGGAACCGGGGCAGGGCACAACCTTCCGCATTTATCTGCCTCGTTCGCAAGAAGAACCAGGACAGGTGCATCAGGTCAACAAGGCGGCGGCGCCGACGGGGACGGAACTGGTGATGGTCGTGGAAGACGAAATGATGGTCCGCTCGCTGGTGCGCAAGGTGTTGATGCGTCATGGCTATCAGGTGCTGATGGCCAACAACGGCGAGGAAGCGCTGGCGCTGATGGACCGCCTGGGGCGGCCGATCGATTTGTTGTTGACCGATGTGGTGATGCCGCAAATGAACGGCAAGGATCTCTATCGCCAACTCGTCGGCCGGCAGCCGCATTTGAAAGTATTGTATATGTCCGGTTACACGGAAGACGTCATCGCCCATCACGGTGTACTGGAGCGAGGCACACGCTTTATCCAGAAGCCGTTTTCGATCGACGTTCTGCTGCAGGAAGTGCGCGCCATTCTCGACAGCGACGATTAAACCGCATAGAGGTTGCGATCGGTCGTCGTCGCTCCCCGCATGGTGCAGATTTTTGCGGCGAATTGCACCGCCCGCCGTAACGATTTTTCCCACGGCAATCCGTTGACGATCCCGGCCAGGATGACCGCACTGAAGGCGTCGCCGGCGCCGACCGTGTCGACCAGGTTCGTCACCGGCGGGGCGGCGGCTTGCAGCGCTCGGCCGTCGGCAAAAACGATCGTCGCGCCCTTGGCGCCCCGGGTGACGATCGCCGCTTGCGCCCGGCAGCGCTTACACAGCGCGTGTGCGGCGGCAAGCGGATCGACCGGTTCCGGCTGCAACAGGGTGAGTTCCTCGTCGTTCATTTTGATCCACGTCGCCGCGTGCATAAGATTCTCGATTCCTTCGGGCGTCCACCAGGGTTGACGCAAATTGACGTCGAGGAACAGCGGCGCGGCGAATTTTTCCCGCAAGGTAAGCAGCGTCTGCCGCGAGACCGGCGAACGGGCGATCAGCGAGCCGTGATACAGCAGCGCCGGCGGATGAGCGGCCAGACAGGCGGCAAGCGGCGGCCAGGCGATGAAATCGTAGGCGCGCTCGGTGACGATCTCATACGACGGCTGGCTGTTGCGGAAAGTCACTTCGACCGCGCCGGTGGCGTGTTCGTCGTCGGTTTGCATACCGGCGGCGTCCATGCCCCAGTTGGTCATGCGCTCGACGATTTGCGCGCCGCGCTCGTCGCGCCCGACGCGACTAACCATCAACGGCGCGCAACCGAGACCGTGCAGATGCCACGCGACGTTGAAGGGCGCGCCGCCGAGCACCGCGCGGCCGTCGGGAAACACGTCGAACAAAACTTCGCCGAAAATCAACGGTCGTTTGGTCATCGGTTTTCCTTTGCTGGGCGCAACGGATCGATTTCCGGGCCGACAAACCGCCGCGCCAGGCCGCTGCCGTAAAGCGAGGTGCCGCAGCCCCAGTCGGGTGAGAGATAGCCGCCGGAGGGCTCGTCGCGCCCCGTGTGGCCGTAATTTTCAAGTATTGCACCGCGATCGCTCGGTCGATAGCGAATCAGGTTGCCCGCCGCGACCGGCTCGTTTTCCGGCGTGAGCATCGAGGTGAAGCAGGCGCGCAACGCCGCCGTAGCGCGCGCATACAGTTCCGGATCGCCGGTGGACTGGTGGTACTCCAGGTAAAGCGGTACGAACAAGCCCTGCCGTGCGTCGTTGAACTCCGCATCGGCATTCATCACGCCGAAACCGCCGAAGGTATCGAAGGACAGCCGCGGGTGATCGACTACCTGCTGGAAGAGGCTCAGGCGGTCGAGAATCTCGCGTCCCAGGCGTAGTAGATCGTCGTTGCCGTCGGCCCGGTGCAAATCCAAACAGGCGTAGGCTGCCCAATACGTGCTCAAACTGTTGGCCGGATAGGCGCGGGTGAACAGCTCGGGGCCGTCCTGACCGGTGGGGCGACCGGCGCAGGAGAGCAGCAGTTCGTAGTCGAACCATTTGTCTTCCGGCAACACCTCGCGCTCGATGAACCGCAACGCCCGCTCGGCGGCCTCGGCGTAGCGGCGTTCGGGAAACAGACGATGAAGTCGTGCCAGCAACATGGCCGGGGCTGCTGCCGCCGCGCTTTGCGCCAGCGTGGGATCGATCTCGCCGTTCTCCTTGACCCAGGAAGGGAAAGCGCCGGCTATGTCTTGCAGCGTCAGGAAACGCTCCGCCAGGGAACGACACAATGCGACGATGCGCTCGTCGGCGGCGACATGCTCGTGCCATTCGAGCAGATGAAAGGCGGTTACCGCCGTATCGGGCAGATGGAAATCGTCGCTCATGGCGAAGGCGCGCGTGCCGTTCTTCCAGGAAACCTCGCCATCGGGGAACAGGCACACGGCGGGCGGCAAACCGTCGGCGCACGGTGCGTTGAGGAACAACTCGACGATGCGCGCGCATTTTTCGGCCAAAACGCGGTCGCCGGTTTCCTCGGCGTGCAACCGCGCCCCCAGAGCGGTGCGCACCTGGTTGAACCAGCAGGCGAAGGAGATCATCGGCAAGGCCTTCATACGGCCGGTGTGGATCGCCTCGGTCAATAAATAGTAGCCGAGGCGATTGGTGAACAGCGTTACCTGAATCAGACGCATCATCTTGATCAGCCGATCCTGCTGACGCAGGTAGCCCGCCAGTTCCTGGCCGTTCATCAAGCCCGGTTTGCGCCGCGCGGTAACGGTTTGGGTGATCATCCCGGCGACGGGCCGGTCGCGATAGGAAAATTCATGGTACAGATCGGATGCGAAAATGCGTTCGACCGCCAACTTTTCGTATTCGACCAGCGGCAGCATCTGCGGGCGCGGATCATCGCGGCGCGCGAAGCGCTCCCATAACAGCGAGGCGGCGCGGCCATGGAACGAAGCGGGTGGCGGTGAGGCAAGCAACAGATAATGGCCAAAACGGATTTCGGAACCCCGCGCCAACAGCTTCCAGCGTTTCGTTTTACGAAAGAAGACGTGGCCGCTGGTTTTCCAGGGACCCAGGCCATGGGTCATCCGACAACCGTCGTCGCCGGCGTCATAGAGAAAATCGAGGTATGTTTTTTCCTCGATCGGCCAGTTATGCAGGTCGGGCAGCAGGGCAAGGTAGCGATCATTCTTTTGCGCGATCATCACCGGCGAGCGGTACATTTGATCGGCGATGACCATCTTTTCGCCCGGCCGCAAATAGGGCACGTACCAGCGCGTCGGTCGACCGAACGTCGGCCGATAACGGATTTCCAAGGCGTGCAGATTGACCGGCTCGGTAATCTTCACCGTACAGGCGACACGCACGAGTTGTTCGTCACGTTCATCGTCGAGGAATGCGAGGCGGCATTGTCCGAAGGGAAGATCGGCCGTCAGCGTCGTTTCGTTTTCCGCCCGCCAGTTGAAGGATCCTTGTTTGATGTCCCAATGAACAGCCAAAGGCAGCAGGATGAGAAAATGATCGGCATTATGCTGCGGCGAAAAGGCGATCCGCTTGATGACTGAAGTCATGGTCGATCCTCATTTTGTCGGCCGGCGAATTGCACAATGGATACAAGATTTTTGCAAGGCGGTCGATAAATTCCAAGCGATACTGCGCAAAATTTATCAGCCATTGATCATCTTCTGCGACAAGGCGTGTGAATTATTTTCGTCGACTATCCCGAATGTTCGCTGATATCGACAGGTTATTGCCATGGATTCATTGGCGCGATTAAATGAGCGTTTGGCGCAGATTTTGCCTGTTCAAGTAATGGAAAATTTCAACCAGGTGCAACGCCGACAACATCCGTATAACAATTCGAATAGGGGAGTAGCGTGATGAAACCGTCAAGCACAATCCTCTGGGTGTTGGTCCTCTCTCTTCTCTTACTTTTCACCGGCTGCGGGCACGATGCGGACATTGCCGATTCAACGGCGGATGACGATGATGACTCCATCGCCACCCAGGCTGATCTGCAACCGGGGATCGCTCCGCAAGGCGAGGGGGACGACACGGTCAGCGACGACACGCCGACCGAGGAAAGCGATGCGGCCGCTTCGCCGATGCGTCCGGAAGAGGACTACCTGAAACCGGATGTCGAATACGGAGCGCTGACCTGCGTCTTACCCGATCCCGTCGGCCTCGGCGAAGGGACGCTTTTCGGCGGCGGTCCGGCGACCGATCAGGTTACAGTGTATGTGTTTGACGGCGAAACCTGCGCTCCGATGCCGAGTGCGCGGGTGCAATTCGGCCTCAACTCATACTACACCAACAACGAAGGACGGGTTGTCATTCCAATTGTCGCCGACGGACCGGTCACTGTTTCGGTCTACAAGCAGTATTACACCTCATGGAGCTACACGCTCGACGCAGCGGTGATGTATTTCCGTCTTGCGCCGGATTATCCCAATCAAATTTCAAACGATTCGCAGCCCGGTGCGTTCACGCTCGACGGGCAGCCGCTGTCGTTGACCAATCCGCAAAATCTGGTGGACGCGTTCATCGATCCGTTGCATTTCGGCCTGGTGCTGCCCGGACAGTCGCTGGCGCGCAACTCGCTGCTGGACGCACATGAGTACTTCACTTGGAACGATTTTGAAATCTGCCTGGCCTACGAGTATGGCCCCGATTGCACTCACCTGCCGACCAATTTCTACATCCCGGACGTCAACGTGATGTTGGATATCCCCGGTTACGGTGAGTTGGGCGTGTGGGCGGTGAATGAGACCTATCAGATTCCGGTGTACGAGAACGCGTTGCGCACGTCCGTGCAGGCGTTTTTACCGCAGGTGGATCTGGCGGCGATGATGGACTTCGAGACCTTCGCCGCGATGGTCGTGGAGTTGGCGACCAGTGGGGATTTTTTCGATGTGTTCAAGCCGCTGATCGTGCCGTTATTCAACAGGGGCGCGTCGGTTTCGCATGTCGGCGCCTTGCCGGATTGGGATCTGATCGGCAAGCCGGATATGGAAGTGCAGGAGGTCGGCGTCGACGGACAGAGTATCCCGTTCATCGTCAATGGGGCTCAATCCGAATTCGACTACTTGGCGATTCTCGGCGCGGAAGTACCCAACCGTTCGCTGATTCCCTTGAGCCTGGCCGCGTTGGATAAAGAGCCGGTGTTTCTGGATTATGCGGCAATGCCTGATGCCGACTACCTGGTGCTGAGCGTCAAGACCGATATGCTCAAGACAAGCGGAGAGTTCAGCAACATGCAGGTCGCCTTGAAATATGCCGAAGACATTTCCGGCTTCGAGGACGGTGTTGCCTTCGAGGATCAGGATTACGGTCCGCGCTTCGATCCGGAACTCACGCACTACAATTATTCGACCGGCGAAGTCGCCTGGGAATTGCTGGACGAGGATCGGGACATCGACTTGTTCCTGGTGATCGTCATGCCCAATTACTACTCGTATTACATGCCGGCGCACATGGCGGTTTTGCCGCGCGACGCGCGCAGTCATACCGTTCCGTTCACCGCTTGGGGTCTGCGGCCGGACGATTTCGACCTGGTCACCGTGCTGGCGATCGATTTCCCCAACGAGCCCGAGGAAGGATTCGATCCGTCGAAAATATTCAACTACAACATCAAGCGCATGAGCGCCTGGTTCTATCCGGACCCGATCGTGCTGTTCAACGATCTGCTCTAGACGGCAGCCGACGACGATATACGATTAACCCCCGATCGCGGTCGGGGGTTTTCTATGGATACAACAGATAATCGCCGGTGGGCAGCGCTTGTACGCGGGCATTGGCAAATTTGCTTTGGATTTCCTCCGAGTTGTCGGGAACGTCGATCAATTCCCGATAATATTCGACGAAGGAAGTCCAATCACGAATAATCGCCTGGTTGAATTTCTCCCGATTTCCTTGGTTGATAAATGCGGCGATCTTTTGTCTGTCTTTGTTGACAAGCCAAAAAATCACGTCGATTTTCTCCCATTCGTCAGGTCCGCATTGGACAATATCGGGAGCTTCTCCGCTCAGGATGAAGTCGACGACCGGATAGATTTCGCCGGCAGTAAAGGTAAGCAAATGCAGGACTCCGGCATCGCTTTTTGGTTTCTCGATATTGGCCAGCATTATTTTCAAGCGATAGGTCATTGATTCCGGTTCAATTTTGAAAGCCGTTTTATTGCACAAAGCGGTGTTGGTATAAGGAAATGGCATCGCCGTCGCAGGGGCGTACGGTGGGTGAATGAACGTGAAAAATAAAAATTGAGCCATTAAAAGCGCCAAAACGATCGTTGACGACACCAAGCGTGTGATCGACCTTTGTCGGCAGCCCCACTCGGAAAACGCGCCGGCAGCCATGATGATTAAATAGACGCAAGGAACGATCACATACCAGGTATTCTTTTTCGGAATGAAGAGGAACGGAAGAAGGAACAGCGGCAGGGGAAACCACCAATAATAATTGCGCTTTTGTTTCTCTTGAGTGAAAAAGAGATAAATGGAGATAAGTACAATAACCGATAAAACCGGTCCCATGGTGAGAAAGAACCAATCCTCAAAATAGTTCGGCGCCGATGCCCACCAGGCGCCGTTTTCGCTGCTGTAGACGTTGATCTCCTTCGAATAGTCGCCGAATGCGGAGACAAAGGTTGCAATCGTGCTATGCAAAAAATTTATCTCGTGCCTGCTTGGAGCTTTT
>DAINPV010000014.1:0-25780 GCA_036743315.1 bacterium
TGTTCGAAATCCCCCGGGCCCACGTCGGCGCCCAGCTTGGTCAGCTCATCGGTCTGCGTGACCACCTCCATTACCGATGAGCTGACCAAGCTGGGCGCCGACGTGGGCCCGGGGGATTTCGAACAACTCTGGTTGCTCGTTGTGTATCAAGCCTATCGCGAGGCGTCCTGGTCGCCGGCCGAAGCCGCAGGCGTGCAATGCACCTCCTTTTTCGCGAACGAAGACGGTGAAACCGAATTGGACTGGCCGACCATCGACGCGCCGGAAAGCGACTGGTGGCACAACCTGGCCACGTATCACGAAGCGCAGGAATTTCTCGCCCCTTACCTGCTGGATTGGGACAAGGAATTTCAGGCCTGCGTGCAGTGCGGTCAGGAAACCGACGAGCACTACTTCGAGTATCTGTTCCGCCTGCAGGTGATCACCGAAAAGCCATAAGGTTGAGCGTTCTAATTAATCAAGATAATATATGATGTCGGTAGGCTATCCATCGTTGCCTGCCCCACGCCGGACACGATGTCCATGTCGTTCGCGCGGTAAATCTGTTGCTGTTCAAGCGAAAGGTCGGGGACGATATGAAGCTCGCTCATCGGCGGTTTGTCGTTGCTTTTGCCTTGAGTTTGGCCGGGTGCTGTTCTACGCTTCTCTTCATTGGGGGCAATAGGGAGGATCGCGATGAAAACGCACAGCCTTCTTTTGTCCGTCGTATTCTGCTTGTTGGCCGCTTGGCCGCTGCTCATTTCCTGCGCCGCCGACGATGACCCTTCGGCGGGCTCAGGGCAGGCTAACGATGACGACGATGCTGTGGACGATGACGCTACGGACGACGACGAGACCGACGACGATCTTACCGACGACGATTCGCTCGACGACGATACGCTTGACGACGATACTGCCGACGACGATACCGCCGACGATGACGACACCGACCCGACCGTCTTGTGGGCGGTGGGCAGCCAGCCGTTGCTGTATCGCGCGGATGATCGCGAGGACAACGGCTTTTTCCTGAAATATGCCCACGGGCAATGGAGCTACGTCGAGCCGCCGGTCAAAATGGGTTACATGAAGTGCATCCACTTTTCCGCGCCCGATCACGGCCTGGCCGCCGACGGCAAAAAGCTGCTGCGCTACGACGGCGCGCTGTGGTCCCAGGATACCTCGTTCGCGCCGATCTTCGCCCAATATACGATCCAGAGCGTTTTCGCCGAGCCGAACGCCGATTGGGTGATGGGCTATGCAGCGGCCTTTCAGCCGTTCGCCTATCGCTACGCCGCGGGCGGGTGGACGCTGACCGACACATCCGCGCTGCCCACCGTCAGCCGGCTGAAAAAGCCGTTTATCGTCGAGGGCGAACTGTTCGCCGTTTTGGATTGCGCAGCGTATCCATTTTATAGTTCTCTGGCCAAATATGACGCGGCGATGAATGTCTGGAACGTCGTGTATTCCTTCATCGGCACGGTGATCAACGAGGTGAGTTTCCTCGATGCCGAAACGGGGATGGCGGCGGGTGCTTGGGTGACCGATACCTTCGCTGGTTTCACCCTCTACAACTATCGCCACGGCGTGTGGAGCGAAGACCAGACCTTCCCCGAACAAACGCACTCCTCCAGCGGTTTGAATGGCGTGGCGATGACCGCTGCGGACCGGGCCGTCGTCGTCGGCTATGAGGGCGATAAAATCTGGATCACCGGCGGTAAAATCTTCACCTGGGAAGATGGACAATGGACGACCCCCCTCTATTGGGAAGACCACACCTTCCTCGCGGTGCGCATGAAGGACGCCGCGTTGGGCTGGGTGGTCGGCTATCATCTGCTGGAAGGGATGGTGGGCGACGCCGGGGTCATCCTGCGCCTGGAAAAGGGACAAATGCAGGAAGAGGATCTGCCGGGCGTGCCGCGCAACCTGTGGGTGCTGTGGGATCTGGCGGCGACCACCGCCGGCGAATAGGCAAATCAGGTTATTTATATCGCATGCAATGGTTGATTGCACCGCCGCATGGAATCGGGTATTTTCCGCAAAAGGATTTCTTAAAAAGTTGGTGGGGAGAGACTATGTATAATCTGGAAGTGATTGACAGCCGGAATCGCACCATCGTTTATCCACTGAAGGTGGGCACGGTGTCCGTTGGGCGGCAGAGCGACAACGACATCGTGATCAACGAAAAGAGCGTCAGCCGCAGCCATTGCCTGCTGTACGTCCGCGAAAACTACCTCGAGGTGGAAGACCTGGGCAGCGCCAATGGGGTGATCGTCGGCGGCAAGCTGATCAGCAAGCGCACCGAATTCAAGCTGAACGACGAACTGATCATCGGCGAAGTGCGCCTGGCCGTGCGCGAAGCCGGCCGCGACGACGAAATGCAAACCACGTTCATGGAAATGCCCGAAAAATAACCGTACCGGTCCAATGCCGAATTACGAACTCCGAATGCGGAATCGGGAATCATTCGTCGGACCGATGTTTCATTCATTGTTCGCAGCCTCGACCGGCGCTGACGCGCATGGGGGATAAACCCAGGAACATGTACTCGCTACGTGTCCCGGTTTATCCTCATATTATGGGATATATGGGACACTTTGGGACACTTTGTCCCACGCCAATTATTCACTATTAATCAATGATATCAATTGGTTGTGAAAATCATGGGTGGGACACTTGCGAAAAAGTGTCCCACGCCAATAGAACGATTATTCGAGAAATTTGCACCATTTTTGCTTATTTTGACTCGCTTGCCGGGTCGTACGGCGTGAAATCGTCGATTGAAGAGGGTTAATCGGATGTTATCGTATTTATAGGATGGAATATTCTAGTATTTTTTCAGATAATAACCATGCTGTGAATTCCTAACGGGGGAGAGGACGGGAGCCGGCAGCGGCCCCGACCGACCTGCACCGACACTCATATGGACCTGAACTGTCCCTCATTTTCCAGGGCAACCCGGAACGGGGCAGTCGCCTGCCATCGGGTAGGCTCCCGTGCCTACCCAGGTTAGGGCAGCCCCGGCCGGGGCAACCACGGGGGATTACCCCTACAAATAACCTGCCGGCCGGGCCGCGCGGGGGAAGGCTTACATTGTCATGCCCGCGCAGGCGGGCATCCAGGACCAGACGATACCCTTCCTAACCTCTTTGTCTTCGTGTGCCCTAGTTTTGGCGAAGCCAAAGGAGTGCCGGAAAATTAGGGAACAGGATTCCAGCGTGCCCCCGTTTTTCATTCGAATGGTTATTCATATATGAATTTCAAAAAAGGATTGACATATGTTTTTTTGCCAAATAAGCGATACGAGATTTGGAGTTGACACCACCTATGGAATTGGAGGTTTTTGCTGGCTACCGACGACGAAAATCCCTTTTGTTAAGGGATTTTCGATTGCGGATTTTCGATTTCCGAGTGCGGAATGAGGGCGGCGGATACGGCCAGAATTTGTCGCGGCTGTCGGCGTTGAGCCTGCCGGGCAGCGCGGCCTCGGCGGAGCCGTCGTTCGCGGCCGCGCTCGTAATCGACAACGCCTACGCGAAGCTGTACGAGAAGTACTACGGCGTGAAGCTGCTGAGCAAGTCGCTGCTGGCCGACGCCGATCCGATTCACTTCACCATGCGCAACACCAAGGGCGAGACGGTCGAGATGAGGCGCAGGCAAAGAGGAAATGTCGGTGCTCCAACATGGTGAAGCCGGCAGGGTAAATTGTTACCCAGGTCGAAAACCTGGACCTCAGAGGAAGTTGTTTTGCGGCGGCTGGCGCGCGACTTCATTTACTTCGAAAATTTCTACATTCAATCAGAAAAAGATACTGTCGTTTCCACCGGTTAAGCGCCGAGGGGAGGGAGGATATATAATTATTATCATTTGATAATGGCCGCAACCGCGATCGGCAGCGCTTGATAATTACTCAAGTTGCACGTTTTTTGTGTCGATGCATGCTGTTGATAATACTCGCAATTGTGTGAGGATTGTCGATGGGTGAAAGAATGGTCGGCAAGCGGGCGGGGTCGAGGATTCTCCATCTCGCCAAAAACAAAAATCTATAGTATCATTGTTTAGTTAAAACAACGTTCCTTCCCGGTTTCCCAAGTGTATGGGGGAGGCATGCCGCAAAAGAAAAATACCGTGCAAATGCTCGAGCGGGAGTTGCAGGAGGCGCGGGAGCGCATCGCCCGGTTGGAGCGCATCGAACAGAACACGGCGACGATTTTCAACATGTCGCTGGATATGATCTGCATTACCGAATTCGACACCGACAAGCTGTTGACCATCAATCCGGCTTTTCTAACAACCCTCGGTTATGCGGAAATGGAATTGCTGGGCCGATCGATTCTGGACCTTATCCACCCCGACGATCTTCCCCGCACGACGGAAATCGTTCAACAACAGCTTCACAGCGGCAAGAACATTGCGCATTTCGAAAACCGCGTACGCACCGCCCGGGGCGATTATCGCATTTTTAATTGGATGGTGCGCCCGATTCCGGCCAAGGGGATCAACCTGGCCATGGCGCGCGACGTGACCGAACAAAAGCAGGCGGAAAAGCTGCTGCAGGAAAGCGAGGAATGGCACCGCACGCTGATCGAGACCATGCCGGACCCGGTCATCGTCTACGATTTGCAGGGCAATCTGATGTCGTTGAGCCGGCAGGCGTTGAAGATGTACGGGGCGGAATCGTTCGAGGATTTTTATCGGGCCAATAAAAACATCGGCGATTTGCTGGTGAAGGAGGATCGCGAGAAGGCCTTCGCCAACTTCGCCTTCACGTTACAAACGGGCCATTCGCAGAACACGCAATACCGCATCCATTTGCAGAATGGCAGCCTGGCGATGATCGAGGCGCATTCATCGTTGTTGCGCTATGCCGACGGGTCGCCGCGCGGTTTCATCACCGTGATTCGCGATGTTACCGACCGTCACCGGGCGGAAGAGGCCGTGCGGCGCAGCGAAGAGCGGCTGACGTTGGCGTTGTCGGCGGTCAACGATGCGGTGTGGGATTGGAATTACGCGACCCGCGACATGTACTTCAGCCCCTTGTATTTCACGATGATCGGCTATGAGCCCAATGAGTTTGTCCCTTCGTATGAAACGTGGCTGAACCTGCTTCATCCGGAGGACCGGGAGCGGGTCGAGCGGGCGTTGAACGATTACCTCGAGCAACGCAGTCCGCAGTACATGGTCGATTTTCGCATGCGGACCAAGGCGGGCGAGTGGAAATGGGTGTTGGCCCGCGGGCAGGTCGTCGAACGCGAGGCGAACGGTCGGCCGGTGCGGATCATCGGCACGCACACGGACATTCACGAACGCAAGAAGATGGAAGACGCGTTGCGCGAGCGCGAGGAGACGTTCCGCGCGCTGGCCGACAACAGCGTGGATACGATCATTCGCTTCGACGCAAATGGTCGCGTGCTTTACATCAACCCGGTGATTGAAAGCCAGACCGGCATTCCGCCCGAGCGATTCATCGGCAAGACCTTTGCCGAAGCCGGTTTGCCCGCTTCGATCAGCGCGGAATTGGAAGAAGCGGTGCGGCAGGTTTTTCAGAACGGCCGGAATTCTCGCCGGGAAATTCCGACGTCCGATGGCCGGTGGATCGACCGGCTGTTGATGCCGGAGTTCGACGCCGCGGGCAAGGTGCAGGCGGTAATTTCCGTTGCACGCGACATCAGCGAGGCCAAGAGAATTCTACGCGAGCTGGAATCGTCCGAGCATAAGTACCGCAGCATCGTCGAATCCTCGCCGATGGGCATACACATGTATCGGCTGGAGGACGACGGCCGGCTGATTTTCACCGGCGCCAATCCGGCCGCGAATAGGATTCTGGGCGTCGACCACGATCCGTTTATCGGCCGGACGATCGAGGAAGCGTTTCCCCCGCTGGCGCAGACCGAAGTGCCCGCCCGCTACCTGGAGATCGCCCGCGATGGCGGTCATTGGGTCAACTCGCAGGTGAATTATCAGGAAGAAACGATTCATGGCGCGTACGACGTTTATGCATTCCAGGCGTCGCCGGGGCGCGTTACGGTGATGTTTCTCGATGTGACCAAGCGGTTGCAGGGAGAAGAAAAGCTGCGCGAGAGCGAGGCGAAATTCCGCGGCATGGCCGAAAGCCTGCTTGACGTGCTGTTCATCACCGACGAGCAAGGAAAGATCGATTACATCTCGCCCGCAGCGAAATCCGTTTTCGGTTATGAACCGGAGGAAATGATCGGGACGATGTTTATCAACCATGTAACGCAGGAGCAAATTCCGAGCGCCATGACGCATTTTATGCAGGTCATCGGCTCCGGCGAGCGGGTTTTAAATGCGTTGTACATGGTGAAACACAAGGATGGAACGATTTTCCCGGTCGAAATCAATGCCTCGATCGTCACCAAGGGCGAGAAGATCGCCGGCATTCTGGGGTTGATCCGCGACGTGACCGATCGGCTGCGGGCGGAGGAGGCGATGCGGCGCACGCAGTTCGCCATGGATCACGCCAAAGACAGCATTTTATGGGTCGGCAACGCGGGCAACATCGTGTACGCGAACGATTCGGCCTGCAGCTCGTTGGGCTATCCGCGCGACGAATTGCTGCAGATGAAAGTCTTCGACATCGACCCGGATTTTCCCGCCGGCCAGTGGGAAAACCATAAACAACAGATGCGCGAAAACGGATACATGAGTTTCGAATCGCGCCACATCCGAAAAGACGGCACGATCTTTCCCGTCGAGGTGAACACCAACTATTTCAGCTTCGACGATCAGTTTTTCGCCATCGCTTTCGATCGCGACATTTCCGAGCGCAAGCGGGTCGAGACGGTGTTGCGCGAAAGCGAAAAACGGTTTCGTTTTTTGGTGCAAAACTCCAACGACATCTTCGAAATTCTGGACGAGAAGGGACGTCTCATTTACATCAGCGACCAGGTGACGCGCGTTCTCGGCTATCGGGTCGAAGAGGTCAACGGGATGAACACCTTTGGCGGCGTTCATCCGGAGGATTTGCCTCGCGTGAAGGAAGCGTTCCAAGAGGGGCTGAGACGACCGGGCGAGGTCGAGAAGGTGGAGTATCGTTTTCGGCACAAAAACGGGAGTTGGGTGCACCTGGAAGCGGTCGGCATCAACCTGCTGCACGATCCGTCCGTGCAGGGCGTCGTGCTGAACATCCGCGACATGACCGAGCGCGTGCAAGCCGAAAACGATCAACGTAAACTGCAGGATCAACTGCAGCAGGCGATGAAGATGGAAGCGGTGGGCCGCCTGGCCGGCGGCGTGGCCCACGACTTCAACAACCTGCTGACGGGCATCAGCGGCAATCTGCAACTGGCGTTGCTCGATCTGAAAAAGAACGATCCGCTGACCGAAACGCTGGAGGAAATTCGCAAGGCGGCCGACAGCGCGACCGCGCTGACCCGTCAACTGCTGGCTTTTTCGCGCAAGCAGATCATCGAACCCAAGATGCTGAACCTGAACGAACTCATCGAAGCGATGCACAAAATGCTGGTGCGCTTGATCGGCGAGGACGTCGAACTGCAAACCCTGGCGGGCCACGACCTGGGCGTGGTGAAAATCGACCAGGGGCAGTTCGAGCAGATCCTGGTGAACCTGGCGGTCAACGCGCGCGACGCGATGCCCAACGGCGGCAAGCTGATCATCGAGACGGCCAACGTCGAATTGAGCGAGGAGTATTGCCGCTTGCGCTCCTATTCGACGCCGGGCGCGTACGTGCTGTTGGCGGTCAGCGACACGGGCGCGGGCATGAGCGACGAGGTCAAAGCCCACCTGTTCGAGCCGTTTTTCACCACCAAGGAGAAGGGCAAGGGCACCGGCCTGGGCCTGGCGACGATCTACGGCGCGGTCAAGCAGGCCGGCGGCAACGTCGAGGTGTATTCCGAAGAGGGCCGGGGCACGACCTTCAAGATCTACTTGCCGCGCGTCGAGGAGAAGGCCGAAAAGCCGGTGTTGATCGGCCGTACGAACGAAATGCCGGGCGGCAAGGAGACGATTTTGCTGGTTGAGGACGAGGAGATCGTGCGCAACCTGGCGGTCAAGGTGCTCAAGCGCCTCGGCTATCAGGTTTTGCACGCCGACAGCGGCGGCGATGCGCTGGCTCTTGCCGAGCAATACCGCGAGCCGATTCACCTGCTGCTGACCGACGTGGTCATGCCGGTGATCAACGGCCGGCAACTGGCCGAACGCCTGGCGAAAATTCATCCGGAAGCCAGGGTGCTGTTCACCTCGGGGTACACGGAAAACATCATTGTCCACCACGGGGTGATCGACGAGGGCGTGCGGTTCATCGGCAAGCCCTATTCGCCCGGCGATCTGGCGAAGATGGTCCGCCGCACCCTCGACGGCGCGACCGGGCCGATGGCGAAAGGGTAATCGCGCTACCTTGCGCAGCAGCAGAATCCAACCGACGGCCCGGTGCAGGCAATCGTACTTGTACCCATCGAAGCGGCCGGCGGGCGAACCCTGCGCCGCATTTGGTCGGCCTTGGGGGAATCCTTTTTAATCATTTTCCACAAAATAACGGCTATTTACTTTTGGCCGAATTGAGGTATTTTTAATTGCGGTCATCAAGGACCGGATGGGAGGCGATGATGAAATGGAATGCACGGCGTCTGCCGATCGGTTTGATTCTGATTATCTTATCGTTGGCGTTGATGGGAGCGCCGAGTTGCGACGACGACGATGATGACGGTGCTGACGACGACGATTCTTCCCCCGTCGATGACGATAACGACACGTTGCCCCCCGACGACGATAGCGACGACGACGACGACAACGACACCGCGCCCGATGACGATATCGATGACGACAGCGATGACGACAGCGATGACGACAGCGATGATGACGACGATAGCGACGACGATAGCGACGACGACGCCGACGACGACACCACGCCGTCTGCCGACGATCGTCTGGTACTGCTGGGCTCGACCGCGGACGAGTACGCCGCCTGGACGCAGACCGCCGACGGCTGGGACAGGCAGACGATTCCGGCCCCGACGGTCGATGAAGACACGCAGTTGCTGCGCGGCCCGGTGTTGATCGTCGACGGTCAGTACGGTTACTCGCTGTGGAATTTCTTTTACAACTACGACAACCTGGACATAATTTTCTATACGACGGGCAACCGCTGGCTGTCCTATGACCGCACCAACGGCTGGCGCGCGACCGACGAATTGGCGCCCGCGCAGGCGATGCGCTATGTGGAATGGATCGGCCGGCCGAACGGCGACACGCTGTGGGCAAACGCGAGGTTCATGTGGTTTTTGTTCATCCCCCTGCAGCCGGAGGTTTCCTTCGCCAACATGCAACTGCTGCATTATGACGGAGCGACGCCGCAGGTCGTGTTCGACGGGGACGACAGCGGCATCTATGCGATCGACCTGCCGACCGCGTCAACCGGGATGTTGCAGATGTATTACGAAGGCGCCCGACAAACGTTGACATACGACGGCGTGCAGTGGAGCGATTACGCGCTGCCCGCCGGTTTCACGGACGCCTGGTTGATGGACCTGAGCCTCGACGAATCGCTGGACGGCTATGTCGTTTACCAGCAAAACGACGTGTATTGGGTGGGAGAGATCGCCGACGGCGCGTGGACGCAGATCGCGATGCCGGCCGGATGTCTGCTGCCCGAGCGCGTGACGCCGCAGTATCTGGCGCGGCACGGCGATCACGTCGTGGCTTTTGAATTGCATAAAGACACGCGGTTCCTGGAAAAGCGCGACGGTCAATGGCATTGCCGTTCGTTCGAAACGGACGTCACCGACCTCTATGTGCGCAACGCGATCGCTTACGGCGACGATACGGTGTACGTGGCGGCGGACCGCAAAAACAATACGTTCGGCGGCCGGGTGCTGCGCTTCAACCCCGATGGTTACGAGGAGCTGACGTTACCGGCGGAACTGGAGCACCTGTGGGGCGTGTACATGACCGGCCCGACCGCGCCGCCGCGGCAGTTCATCGTCGGCGAACACTACCGGCTGTATTGAGCGCGATGAAAATTGACTCGCGTTCGTGAATCAAGTACGGTGCCTGGACCGGGCGAAGACGGCACCGAGGCGACAACGAACGAAGAGTTGATCAATGAGCGACAGCAAACCGACCCCCGCCGCGCCGTGGTGGCAACGCGGCATCGTCTACCAGATTTATGTGCGCAGCTTCGCCGACGCCAACGGCGACGGTATCGGCGATTTGCCGGGCATCTGCGACCATCTGGATTACCTCAACGACTCCACGCCCGACTCGCTGGGCGTCGACGCGATCTGGCTGACGCCCTTCTACCAGAGCCCGAACCGCGATTTCGGCTATGACGTGTCCGACTACCGGCAGGTGCATCCGGAGCACGGGACGATGGCCGATTTCGAACGGCTGTTGGCCGAGGCGCACCGGCGCGGCATTCGGATCATCAACGACTTCGTGCCCAACCACACGTCGGACGAGCACCCGTGGTTCGTCGAATCGCGTGCGAGCCGCGACAATCCCAAGCGCGATTGGTACATCTGGCGCGACGGCAAGGGCGGCCGGGAGCCCAACAACTGGCAGGCGGCGCCGGGCGGCAAGGCGTGGCGGTTCGACGAAAAGACCGGCCAGTACTTCTACCACGCGTTCTTCGATTTTCAGCCCGATCTGAACTGGCGCCATCCGGAGGTCAAGCGCGCGGTGCTCGACGACATCCGCTTCTGGCTGGACAAGGGCGTCGACGGCTTCCGGCTCGACCTGATCAACTACCTGCTCGAGGACGAAAACTTCCGCGACAATCCGCGGCTGCTGGCGGGCTGGTACATGGGCAAGCTGCAGGACACGACCTACACGCGCGACCTGCCTGAAACGCACGCGGTGCTCAAAGAGTTCCGCCGCCTCACCGACGAATACCGCGACCGGATGATGGTCGGGGAGATCGTTTCGTTCCCGTGGCAGCCGTCGCCGGCGGCGGCCTACACCAACCGTGAGGAACTGCACCTGGCGTTCAACATGGAGTTTCTCGCCGTGGCGCGCTTCCGGGCCGACGCGTTCCGGCGCGTGGTCGACCGCTTCGAGGAACGTTGTCCGGCGGACGGCTGGCCGGCCTACGTGCTGTCGAACCACGACGTGCCGCGCCACGCCGGGCGGCTGGGCGGGTACGCGATCTACGGGCACCGGCCCTATGCAATGGACCGGGCGAAAATCTGCGCCGCGATGCTGCTGACGCTGCGCGGCACGCCGTTCATGTACTACGGCGAGGAACTGGCGATGACCAACCGCTGGTGGCCGCGCCAGGACGTGCGGGACCCGCTGGGGCGCATGGTCTGGCCGCTGTACCAGGGGCGCGACGCCTGCCGCACGCCGATGCTGTGGACGCCGGAGCCGGGCGCGGGATTTTCCAGCGGCCAGCCGTGGTTGGCGGTGGATCCGCAGGCCGCGCGGCTGTGCGTGGCGACCGCCTCGGCCGATCCGGAATCGGTGTTGAGCTTTTACCGGCGGTTGTCGTGGCTTCGGAAAAACACGCCCGCGCTGCAAACCGGATCCTATGAGCCGATCGGCGCGCCGCGTCCGGACGTCTACCTGTACCGCCGGCGCGACGAAACGCAATCGATCGTCGTCGCGCTCAACTTCACCGGCCGCCCGGCGCAACTGCCGGCCGACGTGGGCGGCGCGGTGCTGCTGAGTTCGTCGCCCGCGCGCAACGAAGCGGCGAAAAACATCTCCCTCGCCCCCTACGAGGCGCTGTTGCTGGCCGAATAACAGGACTACCCAATTAAGGGACACCTTACTTAATTCGCCGATAATTAAGTAAGGTGTCCCTAAAATTATATAAAATTATAAAGTTATTAGCCACGGCCCAGCCTTGACACATTCCAGAGCGCTTGGATAATGAAAGAAACATGCAGACCGATGCAGCGTCTAACAACTACGACATGGTGGCGGGTCGGTGTGCAATGAAAAAGAACGCTGAGACGATAGAAACGGCCCATTATTTCGAGATCGTTCCGAATCACTCGACGTGGCGGTTGCGTTAGCGTCGAGATCATTATTGTCATGGAAGAATATCGATGGAGTCGTTGCCGAAGCGGGTAATCCCCTCGTGCGAGTTGCTGTGACCAGCCGGTTCTCATGGTGGAGACGGGAGAGAAGATGATTGTTTTCGGCCAAAAAAGGCGTCCGTGGATTGCGTTGATCCTGATGACGTTTTTCATCGTCATCCTGGGGCGGCATGTGACGTTGCGCCGGGTGGAAACCGTCGACCGGAGCATGCGCGAGCGCCTAGTGCAGCAGGCCGTTTCGATCGCCCAGATGATCGACGAGCAAGACGCGAACGAACTGACCTTTACCGCCGTCGATCACGGCCGTATTCATTTCGAACGGTTGCGCAGCCAGTTGGTCGCTTACAGCCATCTGGTGCCGGTGCACAGTATTTTCTTGTTATTGCGGCAAAACGACAATTTAATTCTGGGCCCCACCAGTCTGCCGGCCGACGATCCGCACGCGGCGCCTTCGGGAACGGTGTTCCGACGTGCGACAACCGAAGATCTGCAGGTTTTTGTCGACGGTGCGGCGCGCTCTTTTGAACCGCAGACCGACGCTTTCGGAACGTTCGTTTCCGTTTTGGCGCCGGTGTTCGATCCGGTGGACGGCCGGGCGCTGTACGCGGTGGGCATGGACGTGGAAGAGGCCGTCTGGCGGGAGGCGCTGGGGCATACGCGCGAGGCGCCGATCGTCGGCACGGCGTTGTTGCTGCTGATCGTCTGGGGCGCTTTCGCCCTTTTAATGTTGCGCCTGCGCTTGCCGGCGCCGCTGAATGTGCCGTTGCATCTGGCCGATGCGCTGCTGGTGGCGATCGTCGGTTTGTCGGTTGTCGCGGCGGCGACGTTGCTGGTTTACGAAGCCGAAAGCCGAACCCGCAAAAGCCAATTCCAACACCTGGCCGATCCCAACGCGGAACGGGTGGTCGACGAGTTGCTCCTCATCGACAACAACCTGACCGCCGTCGCCAATTTTTTTACGGGCAGCGAGCATATAACAAAGGAGGAGTTTGCTCATTTTTCGCAAAAGATGGTGCGCAACAGCGCCATGGAGTCGCTCAAGTGGGCGCCGTATGTGGAAGATTCCCGTCGCCAGGCATTCGAAAAAGCCGCGAACGCCGGCAGGGAAAAACCGTTTCGGATTTGGGAATGGGATACGGAAAACAAGGCGATTCCAGCGGCTCGCCGCGAGGCGTATTTCCCGATTCTCTATGTGGAACCGGCGAACGATCGGGAGCGCCTGGCCGGTTTCGATCTGGGCGTCGACGAGCTCGGCCGCTCCGGTTTGGAGATCGCCGCCGCTTCGGGTTTGTCCACAACAACCGAGCCGTATCAGCCGAAGGAGGGGGATGCGCGACAATCGGCCATGACGGTGATCCGTCCGGTTTTCCGGAACGGAGTCGATTCGATGCGCCTGGAGGGCTTTCTGCTGGCCGAGATCGACTTTCAAAATCTGTTGCGCAGCGATCGAGCCAATCTTTCCGAAGGATATATAGTCGTTCATCTGTTGCATGCGGCAATGGACGGCCGGTCCGATTTGTTGGCGGAGTTTCCGACCGCGGGCGAAGCCTTTCATCCGACGCCGGGCAAATCCGGGCAGATCCTGCGGCTTTCGCTGGAATATTACCAGCCGGTGTTTCTGTTCGGCCGTTGTTATGTACTGATCTGTACACCGACGGATAAATACTTCCGAGCCTATCCCATCCGTTCGGCGTGGGGCATCGGCGTCGGCGGGACGATCCTCTCGATTCTCCTGGCGTTGTTCGTGTCCTTTTTACGCCGTCGGCAAAGCGATCTGGAGCGGGAAGTCGCGCAGCACACGGCCTCGCTGCAGGCGTCGTTGCAGCGGGCGCAGGAACAGCAACGGGTGATCGCCGCGGTGAGCACTTCATCGACGCTGACCGATACGGACATCGAGTCGCTGGCCGCCGAATTGACCGAAAAAGCGGCGAAGGCGGCCGAGACGCATCGTCTGGCCGTCTGGTTGTTCAATCCGGAAGGCACGCGCTTGACCTGCCTGGACGCCTACGACGCGGCCGACGGCCGGCATGAGCGCGGGGAAGTCCTGGATCGGGAGACGTGCGACGATCACATTATCTCGCTGGCCGGCGCGCCGTTCGCTGACGTGTACGACGTGCAAGACGATGCGCGCACGGCCGGTTGCCGGGACAACTACCTGAAACCGAGGGGCATCGCATCGGTGTTGGCGGCGGCCATTCGCGCGGGCGACCAGGAGTTGGGCGTTTTGTGCCTGGAGCACCGGGGCGCCAAACGCCGCTGGCTGGCCGATGAGATCACCTTCGCCTGCCAGTTGGCCGACCAATTGGCCATCGCCATTCTCGCCCATCAGCGCCAGAAGTATGAGCAGGAGCAAGCGCGCTTGCAGGACCAGTTGCAGCAGGCGATGAAGATGGAGGCGATCGGCCGGTTGGCCGGCGGCGTCGCCCATGACTTCAACAATATCCTCACCGGCATTTCCGGGTATGCGGAGATCGTGCAATCGTCGTTGCGCTGGGACGATCCGATCCAGGCCGATGTCGAGGAGATCCGCACCGCGGCCGAGCGCGCGGCCAAACTGATCACCCAATTGTTGGCGTTTTCCCGCAAACAGATCATCGATCCGAAAGTGATTCGGCCCAACGAGGTGCTGGAGAACTCGCAGAAGATGCTCCGGCGCATCATCGGCGAGGACGTCGATTTCGTGTTCCGGCCGGCCGGCGACCTGTGGTCGATCAAGGTCGACCCCGGGCAACTCGACCAGATTCTGGTCAATCTGGCGGTCAATGCGCGCGACGCCATGCCCGACGGCGGCAAGCTCACCATCGAAACGCAAAACGTGGTTATCGAAGAGGAGTACTGCCAGGCGCATCCGGGCTTGCAGGCCGGGAAGTTCATCATGCTCGCCGTCGGCGACAACGGAGTGGGCATGAGCGAAGAGACGATACAGCATATTTTCGAGCCGTTTTTTTCGACCAAGGCCAAGGGCAAGGGCACGGGTCTGGGTCTGGCCACCGTGTACGGCATTCTGCGGCAGAACCAGGGGCTGGTGAACGTCTACTCGGAACTCGGAGTCGGCACGACGTTCAAGATCTACTTTCCCGCCATTATCGAACAAGCGCAGCAGGCGACCATGCGCGAAGAAACGGAAAATCCCACCGGCCGTGAAACGGTGCTGCTGGTCGAGGACGAGGACATGGTGCGGCGGCTGGCGCACAAAATTCTGGAGAAGCACGGCTACGCCGTCATCGAAATGAACAACGGCGGCGAAGCGTTTCGTTATTGCGAGCAGCACGACAATCACATCGACATTCTGCTGACCGACGTGGTCATGCCCGAGCTCAACGGCAAGGAGCTGTACGCCAAATTGAGCGAGAAACGCCCCGGGCTCAAGGTGCTGTTCATGTCGGGCTACACCGAGAACATCATCGCCCACCACGGCATTCTGGATGCGAACATCGAGTTCATCCAAAAGCCGTTCACCACGCGCTCGCTGACCAGGAAAATCCGCGAGGTCCTCGACAAGACGCCGACCGCTTAAACGACGCGGCCGCCCGATTTCTCGAGCGGCCGCATCCGGGACAAAGGAGGGGAGGGTCGATATATCTCCCCGCGGGTCAACGACCGCGCGGGAAGGAATCCTGCGCGCCGACCCGCTGCGAATGACGACGACAATCGCGATTCATCGGGCGCAGTGTTTGGAGCTTGTCGAACTGTTCGGCGGTCAGGATGTTGCGCACGGCCAGTTGATGTTCGATCTGGGCGTACATCAGCTTGCTCTGCGCGGCGACGACCTGATCGGCCGCTTTCTTCGCGGCGGCTTCGCTGACGTTATCGGCGCGCATCGCGTTCTGGAAGGCCAGGTGCGCCTTGCGCAGCCCGGCGTCCAGGTCGATCTGATCCTGCTGCTTGGCCTGGTGCAGCGCGTCGAGCTTGTCGATCTGCGCGTCGCTCAGGCCCAGATCCTTGACCGCGCTGTCGTCCAGCCAGAAGGGACCGAAGCCCAGGCCCATACCCGGGCCCATGCCCATGCCGCAGGGGCCGTTGCCCGGGCCCATGCCCTGGCCGTAACCGCCGCCGTGGTGGCTGCCGCGTCCTTGCCGGGCCATGGCGGGCACGGCGATGAGGGCGACGGTCAGGAGGGTTAACATGCTGACGAGGAGGAGTTTATTTTTCATTTTCGGTTTCCTTTCCAACAAGGTTGCTTCGTTTACGTCAATGCAGACACCCATTCGGCGTCATGGGTTAAACGATAAGTCGACGTTGCGGGAAATCCAGGGGCGCATTAAGCTGCGGGTGAACGACAGGAGGGACGATGCGCGTATTTCTCGGCAACGCTCCGTGGGCCAAACCGGGCTTTTACGGGGTGCGCGCCGGCAGCCGCTGGCCGCATTACGAGGAGGAGCAACTCGAGTATATGCCCTTTCCTTTTTTCCTCGCCTATGCGACGGCGGTGCTGGAACGGGCGGGACACGACGCGCTGCTGATCGACGGCTGCGCCGAAAAGACGAGCCGCGAATCGTTCGTCGCGCGCGTGGTGGACTTCCGGCCCGAGATCGTCGTGCTCGAAGCCAGCACGATTTCCATCGACACCGACCTGGCCGTGGCCCGCGAGCTGCGCAAGCGGCTGCCGGGCGCGACGCTGGCCTTCGCCGGGCTGCACGCTTTCATGTACGAACCCGCCTGGCTGGCCGAGCAACGCGAGTTGGATGTCGTGCTGGTCGGCGAGTACGAACTGACCTTGCTGGAACTCACGCAACGACTGGCGGCCGGCGCCTCCTTAAAAGGATGCGCGGGGCTGCTGTGGCGCGACGGCGCGACGATCGTCGACGAGGGCCGGCGGCCGTTGGAGGAAAACCTCGACCGCTTCCCCTGGCCCGCGCGCCATTTTCTGCCGATGCGCGAATACCACGACGAACCCGGCTCGATCCCGCGTCCGTCGGTGCAGATGTGGGCCTCGCGCGGGTGCCCCTTCGGCTGCGTGTTTTGCGCGTGGCCGCAGATCATGTACGACTCGCGCAAGTACCGCATGCGTTCGGTGGTCGACACGGTCGACGAGATGGAATGGCTGGTGCGCCAGGGCGGGTTCCGGTCGGTGTACTTCGACGACGACACGTTCAACGTGCACAAAAAGCGGACGATCGAATTCGCGCGCGAGATCAAGCGGCGCAACCTGAACGCACCGTGGGCGATCATGGCGCGCATCGACCGGATGGACCGCGAGACGCTCGAGGCGCTCAAGGACGCCGGGTTGTATTCGCTCAAGTACGGCATCGAAACGGCGAATCCGGAGTTGATCGCGCAGGCCGACAAGTCGCTGGACCTGGACAAGGCGCGCGAGATCGTCGAGCTGACGCACGAGCTGGACATCAAGATGCACCTGACCTTCATGTTCGGCCTGCCCGGCGAGACGCGCGCGACGGCGCAGCGGACGATCGACCTGGCGCTGTGGGCCGATCCGGAATCGTTGCAGTTCACCATCGCCACGCCGTTCCCGGGCAGCAAGTATCACCGGCTGCTTAAGGAACAGGGGCGGTTGTTGTCGGACGATTTCGACAAATACGACGGCTTCCGCAGCGCGGTGATCCGCACCGATCACCTGTCGCCGCAGGACCTGGAGGAGATCGTCGGCGAGGCCAACCGCAAATGGCAGGAGCATCGTTGGCGCCGCGAGCATCCGGACAACCGCACGAACATGCAAAAGGCCGTCGACCTGGCCAAACAACCGCGCCGCATTCCCGACAGCATCAAACGCGCGCTGGGCAAGTAGAGCCCCGGAGCGTTATGGCGGACCGCCCGCCGCGGGGCGCCTTACTTCGCCTTGACGATCGGCAGCCGCACGATGGTTTTGAGGTTTTCTGGCTTCGTCCGCCGCGGATCCGAGAGGTAGACCTCGTGCGCGGGCCCCTGGGGAGTCCAACCCCGCTCCTGCGCGTGCGCGGCGATCTTTGCGTAGGATTCGCCGAGCTTGTCGTAGGGGCCCACGTGCAGCGTCTGCATCGCCCGGCCTTCCTTCCACTTGCGGCGTTTGACCTCGGCCGTATCCAGGCCGTTTTTGCGATTGATTTCCTTTTTGATCGCCGTCAGGTGCGCGCTCGTCACGGTTTCCGGAATGCGGACCAAGAGCGTCCAGCCCCATTCCGCCAACGGCGTGGACTGCGGATCGTCGACCAACCACAGCGTCTCCAGCGGATTGACGACGAAGTCGACCACGCCTTGCGCCTTGAGCGCGAACTTGGCCGTGAACGCCACCGAGTAGATTTTTTGAATCGCCAGCGAGAACGCCGCGCCGCCCGGTTCGCCTTTGCCGTCGACCGCCAGATACACGCCGGCGTCGCCGGTCACTTCGACGATTTTTCCGGCCCGCGCCTTGTAAAGATCCTTGTGCGACTGTTTGAAATCGTATTTGATCATGATCCCTCCCGCAAAAATCGGTCGATCGAAGCGGGATATCGTCCATCGCTTCAGCGAAAATAATATTTTGATGATTTGTCGCCGTCAAGACAATCGGAATCGGCGCCGGCGGGCCGGACGATCACGCCGGATCGCCCGCCGCGCAGCGAATGCTGGACGCTGCCGGCCATTGGGCCTACAATCCACGCGTGTAACCGCAGAAATCCATCAATCGATCAACCGGTGGAAGGACGATTTTGTCTCGACGGGCGCAAGTTCTGTTTTATGCGACGGTTTATGGATTCGTCTTTCTTTTTCTGGTGATTTTTTTCTCCCACTTTGCCTTTCCGCCGGACGCTTCGCCGGACGGTCGGTTGCGCTACGCGCGCAACGGCGATCTGGCGCTGTCGTTCAACAACGTCAAGCTGGCCCAGGCTTCGCAACGCGGATGGCACGAAATCGAACTGGCCTATCGGTTGGAGCCCGAAGAGGTTCTTCATTTTCTTTTTCATCGGCAGGGGGACGATTTTCTCGACTTCCGCCTGAGCCGCGCACCGGATTTCGACAGCGCGCTGTTGACCTTTCGGACCGGGCGGCTGGTCGACAAACGATCGCTTGCCGGTTCGCCGCCGCCCGCGGAGGGAATCGTGCGGTTCACGCAGACCGTCGAGGGGGTTGCCATCGCCGTCGACGGACGGACGGCGATGCAAACGGCCGTTCCGGAAGCGAGCGGTTCGTTCGAGATCGTGCTGACGCCGCAGAATTCCAATCGCATTTTCCATCGGGTGCGCGTGCTGCGCGAAATCATGGTCACCGGAGGCGAGTCGCCGCGTTCGTATGGGCGCACTCTGTTGCGTTCGGTTCCCGCGATGGCGTTGTTCGCCGGCCTGCTGCTGGCGCCGTTCGTTTGGTGGTCGCGACGGCGCCTGGCGTGGTGGTTTGCCGTTGCGCCTTATCGCCCCGTGCTGCTGTTTCTGGTCTGCCTCGATGCGATCCTGGCGTTTGTCGCCGTTTATTTTCATCGCGTGTTTCTGGAGCTGTCCTCGCCGAACTTTCCGGGCGATTTCATTTTCCGCGCGATGGTCGTCGTTTTCATCGGCGCGGCGTTTTTGCTGATGCGACTGGCGGTGCGCCGGCCGCGCCGCCAAACGAGCGGCGCCTGGTTCCGCTGGACGAAGCGCGCGTTTTTCATGCCCGCCGCCTTGACCGTGCTCGCGGTGATAACGGTAGCGCTCAGTCTTAAATTTCTAATGAGCATCGCACCCGAACCAAAGGAAGAGGCTGCGGGGCGGGCCGAACACGCGCCGGTGCGGATCCTGTGCTACGGCGGGTCGAGCACCGGCGGTTTTCCGTTTCCGCGCGATTGGCCGTTTACCTATCCGCCGGTGATGCAGGAACTTCTGCGCCGCGATCTGGACCCCGCCGCCGAGGTGCTCAACCTGGGCGTGAACGCCAAAAAAATCAATTACATCCTTTCGCGGATGAAAGAGGATCTACCGCGCATGCAGCCGTCGCACGTCATCGTCAATTCGGTGCAGAACAATCGCAACCTCAGCGACGACAAAGTGCGACGACAGTTCGTCGAGGCGCTGGAACTGTGCCGGCAATACGACGCGCGACCGGTGCTGGCGCTCGAGCCTTCTTATTATTTGGTCGGGCAGACCAGCGGCGGAACGAAGGAGATCCGGCAGTATCGCGCGCAGCTCGAAGCCAAGTATGCGCTGCTGCGCGAACTCGCGCGGGAGCAGGGCGTGCTGCTGATCGACCCGGCGCCGCTTTTCCGCGCGCATAAGGACGAGTTTCTGTTCCTGGACGGCAGCGTTCATTTCACCAAGTACGGCCATGCGCTGATGGCGCAAGCCCTGGCCGACGGACTGTTTCCGCCGTTGCCGTAAGCGCTTAGGGACAAGGCATGGTCGCGAACCACAGCGCGCCGTCGGCCTGCCAGGCCAGGCGGCAATTGCCGTCCGCGTCGACGCTTATCGTCGAATAAATATCGACTTCACCCCATTCGGGGAACGTCACGGTCTGCCAATCGCCGAATGTGCCGGCCAGCAGCGCCAGTTTGTCGTCTTCGCGCACGGTGACATACAGCCGGTCGTCGTCGTCGGCGGCGAATCCGGGGAAGAAACTCATGTTGTCTTCCAGCAAGACAAGTTCCTCGCTCTGCATAGCGTCCGGAGGGCCGGCGAAGTGCCGCAACGCCCCGTCGCCGATCGTCAGCAGGTGCACCTGACCGTCGGAAGTCAGCAGCGGCGTCGCCGTCGGATGCGCGCCGGCCTGCAACAATTGTTTATTCCACGTGCCGCCGGCGTCAGTGACGTAATAAGTGTCTCCGTTATACGCGTACCACAGGTGCGTGTTGTTGTTGTGGTCGAACAACAACTGCAAACCGCTGCATTTGATCGGCGCGGAGTAAATCTCGTTCCAGGTCGTACCTTGCAACTGCAACACCAGCAAGGCTTCATTGCTGTAGTCGCACAGCGCCAGGTGCAAACGGTCGTCGTTGTCGAAGGCCAGCGTCAGATCGTTGACCTCGGCGGTCGTTTCGACGGTCGTATAGCTCCATGCGCCGTCGTCGTACACGGCAACGATCGGATAATTGTCTTGAATGAACGCCGCCGTCGGTTTTCCGTCGGCTCCGGCGATCAGATCCAGCGTGGAGGGCAGCAGATTATTGATCAAAGGCTGACGCTCCCAGCCCGTTTCCCGCCGTTGCGCATGATAAAAGAGGTCGTCGCCGTCCGCAAAATACAGCAGGTGGGTTGCGCCGAGCGCGTCGATCGTTTGGGCCAACGGGTCTGTCGGCGTGACGGTTTGGTCGACAAGGTGAAATTCCCAATCGCCGTTGATGTTGGTGTAATCCATATAGTTGTCGAAGGGGTACTCGGAGGTAAACAGGCAATGAAAGACGCCGTCGACCGAGCGCGTCCAGGCGGGGAAAAAGGACTGTGACGAACTGAGGCCGGCCACCATCTCTGTCGAGCCGTCCGGCTCGAGGCTGGACAACACCCAGTCAACCTCCAGAAAGGGAGAACTATAGATCACGCTGAAATAGAGCTTGTCGTCGGCGAAGACGATCGGCGAGAGATGGCCTTCCAAACGGTCGAGCACCGTGTATTCGCTCCACGTGCCGGCCAGGTCGTGAAAGTAGCGCAAGTCGGTTGCGTTTTCATCGTCCGGCCAGGCGACGATATGATTGTGCCCGTCGGTGTCGACGCCCAGGGTCAGCGCCTTGTACCGCTGATCGTCGATCGTTTCGACGCCCCAGCCTTTTTCGCCGTAGGTCGCCAATTTTACCAGACAACCGCCGCCGATAAACGCGATGCGCGGATTGCCGCTTTCATCAAGCTCAAGATGCGAATCGAAATGCGAGTACATGTATTCCTGGACGGCGACTTCCCGTTCCCACGCACCGTTTTTATCGGTGGCGTAATACAGCGTGTCGTCGCCATAATAGGCCAGATGAGCCGCGCCGCTTTGGTCGACCGCCAGCGAAAATGCATGTTGGTAATCCAGTGTATCGAGCGGTTCCGCGATCCAGCCGTCGCCGCTGCGGCGGACGTACACGAGCACTTCGGCAACGTCGTCGAAGAACACGACGTGCGGCGTGTCGTCGCCGGCGAGAACGATTTGCGGGTCGCGCGGCAGGAAGCCTTCGCAGCGGCCGACGATATGTTCCATCGTCCAGGTCAGGCCGTCGGCGGAGGTGAACAGCACGAGCTCCCCGGCCTTGGTCGTCACGACCAGCGTGCGCCCGGCGCCGTCGAGCGCGGCCCAGGAACCGTCTTCGCCTGCGCGCCCGCCTTCGACGATCTCCGGGCAGATCGGCGTGTCGTCGTCATCGTCATCATCATCATCGTCGTCGGTGTCGTCATCGTCGCCGGTGTCGTTGTCGTCATCATCGTCATCGTCGTCGGAGTCATTGTCGTCGTCGTCGGGCTGACAGGCGTACAGTGGACCCAGCATCAGGAAAATGATCGCGGCGGCGCACAAGAAGCGATATCCATTCATTGGAGCCTCCCCTTCCATCGGTTACGAAGTTATTCTAGCAAAATTTTTACAATGTTCAACCGGCCGGCGGGAAAAAACGAACGGCCCACGGTAAGTTGTTTTCCCAAGCTTCGGCCTTATATTTTGGGCGGAGGGCGAGGGCCCGCAGAAAACGAGACGGGGGGGCGCACCATGACCAAAGCGTCGCAACATCCGAAAGACAAGCACGGGCGCGGGGACGAAAAATTGTTCTTCAACGCCTCGGGATTCCAAGAGAAATGGCGGCACGACGCGACCGGATCGCCGAAAAAGGGCAACTACCACGAGCGGCGCGACGTCGCGCAGCACAACAAGGTCGGGCGCAACATCGGACGCGGCCACTAAAGGACCGCCGGCGCGACGAGGCTAAGCGAAGGGAATCGCCGGACAATCGCAAACATCATCTTCCTTTGACACCCTTCGTGTAACTAAGATATCTTGGCGCCATGGCGCAACGTGGAAAACAACAGGCGGCGGCGATGCTCGACCGCATCGAACGGGCCGTGGCGGCGGCCGAGGGCAAAACCTCGGTCGAGTTCGTGCTGGTCTTCGCCGGGAAGTCGGGCAATTACGCCGACGTGGATTTGCGCGCCGGGTTGATTCTGGCGGCGCTGTCCTTGCTCGCGCTGCTGTTTGCGCCGCTCGAATTTCCCGTCTGGAGCCTGCTGTACGATCTGCCGGTGTCGTTGTTGCTGGGCTGGCTGGCGAGCCGCTATTGGCCGCCGGTGCGGCGCCGGCTGACGACGGCGCGCCGACGCGAGGCGCAGGTGCGCGAGCGGGCCGCGGCGCTGATGACCGACCGCGGCGTCACGCTGACGCTGGACCGCACGGGCTTGTTGATCTACGTATCGTGGCTGGAGCGGCGGGCGGAGGTGCTGGCCGACATCGGGATCGAGCGCGCCGTGCCGCGCCCCGCGTGGAACCTCGCGGCGGCGAAGCTCAAGCAGGCCGCGCTCGCGGCGGATTTCCCCGCTTCGTTCCTGGCCGCGCTGGACGAAACGGCCGCGCTGCTGGGCGAACATCTGCCGCCGGCAGGCGAGAACCCCAATGAAATTCCCGACCGGCCGGTGATGCTATGAAGCGCCGTATCGCCGTCGCTTTATTGCTGGCGTTGACGCTGACGCTATTGGCCGCGCCGCTCGCCTGGGCCCGCCTGGGCGGGGGCGAGGGCTTCGGCGGCGGCAGCAGCGGCGGAGGCGGCGGCAGCAGCGACGGCGATTGGGTCGAGATCGTCTACCTGCTCGTCCGCCTGCTGATCTGGCTGTGCGTGGAGTATCCGGTTGTCGGTTACCCGGTGACGGCCGCGGTGATCGTCGGCGGCATCATCGTGGCCGTGAAGTACAAAAGTCAGCCGCGCCCGGGCATGCAGGGGCCGCGGCCGGAGTTTAAAAAGCTCCCCCGGCAGGCGCTGGCCGAACTACGCCGCGACGATCCGAATTTTTCCGAAATGCTCTTTCTCGATTTCGTGCAGATGATCTACGCGCGCTACCACCAGGCGCGCGGGGTCGACGGCGATCCGGCGAATCTGACGCCTTACCTTTCGCCGCCGGCGATGGAGCGGCTGCAGCAATGGCGGCGAACGGACATGCGCGTGCACGACGCGATCGTCGGCTCGCTGACCCTCGGCGATGTGCTGCAACAGGCGAGCGGGTGGGAACTGGTCGTCAACCTGGAAACCAACTACACGCTCACGCCGGTCGCCGACGAGAAGAAAAGCAAGGCGTTCTACACGCGCACGCAGATGCGCTTCCGGCGGCAGAAGGGCGTCGTTTCCAAGGGGCCGGAATTCACCCGGGCGCTGTCGTGCCCCTCGTGCGGCAGCCCGGTGAAGGTCGACGCCAGCGGCGCGTGCGCCTACTGCGGCACGGTGGTCAAACCCGGCGAGTTCGCGTGGCAACTGACGGTGATCAATGAGCTGACCGTCGAGGATCGCCGGCGGCAGCCGCTGTCGCTGGGCGGCGTCGAGGCGGGCACGAATTTCCCGACCGTTTACTCGCCGACGCTGGACGCGGACCGCAAGGCCTTCGCGTTGGCGTATCCGGAGTTCAAGTGGGAGGAGTTCCGGGCGCGCATCGGCACGACCTTCATGCATCTGCAAAAGGCCTGGTCGGCCAAGGAGTGGGAGCGACTGCGGCCCTACGAAACCGACCGCCTCTTCCAGACGCACCTGTTCTGGCTGCAGCGCTACCGCGACCACGGTTACACGAACGTGCTGGAGAACATCAACCTGCAGAAGATCGAGGTGGTCAAGGTCGAGCGCGATCCGTTCTTCGACATCATCACCGTGCGTCTGTACGCCTCGATGATCGACTATACCGTCGACCGCGAGGGGAAGATCGTCGAGGGCGGCAAAAACCGCACGCGCAAGTTCTCCGAGTACTGGACGTTCATCCGCAAGGCCGGCTTCAAAAAGAAGGAGCCCCAAGGCGAATGGGACGAGCCGGGCGACCGCTGCCCGTCGTGCGGTGCGCCGCTGAAGGTGTCGATGCACGGCGTGTGCGAATACTGCGGCTCGAACATTACCGGCGGCGACTTCGACTGGACCCTCGCCAAAATCGAGCAGGATGAGGTTTTTAAAGGGTAGGTGGGAATTGAAAAATGGCGAATGAAATCATTTCTTATATTGAGATGTGCCGGCGTGAAGGAATAAGTCTGCAGAAAGGGATGAATTATCAAGTTGGAGGAAACCATAGTGTAATTTTAATGTCTACAATGCGTAATGCTCCTTATGAAGATCGAATTGAAGAAGATGGCACAATAATTATTTATGAAGGCCATGATGAAAAGAAAACGAAAGAGACTCCTTATCCCAAATTAGTAGATCAACCAGAATGTACAAAAGGAGGTACGTTTACCGACAATGGAAAATTTCACGAAGCAGCACAGGATTATAAAAAAACCAAAATATTCCATTAAGAATCAAAGTTTATGAAAAAATCAAACCTGGAATCTGGTCTTACAATGGAGTTTTTCACCTTATCGATTCGTGGAGAGAAAAGAAGAATGAAAGGTACGTGTTCAAATTTAAACTGCAGGCTGTTGAAGGGGAAGAAGATTTTTCCAAACCAATTCCAAAAAATTTAAAAACAAGACGACTAATTCCCACATCAGTAAAAAGGGAGGTATGGAAGCGCGATCAAGGCAAATGCGTTCTATGTGGTGCGACTGACGATTTGCATTTTGACCACATTATACCTTTCTCCAAAGGCGGATCTTCGAATACACCTGAAAATATTCAATTGCTTTGTGCAAAACACAATTTGTCCAAACGTGATAAAATTGAATAATCCTTCAGAAGACAAATTATACAGCTTTCGCCTGACGGCGAAAACTGTGGCACACAGGCAACCGCGTTATTTGTAGGGGCAACCCTCCATGGTTGCCCA
>DAINPV010000015.1:0-25735 GCA_036743315.1 bacterium
GCGTTTGCACCACTTCCAGCCGTACGCCGCTGAAGCCCTTGGCCAGCGCGTTGGCGCGCAGCACCATGGCCGTGCGCACCGTGTCGGTCGGCAACGGATCGCCCACGCCGGCGCTATGACTCATCAGCAGGTTGTGTTGCAGCCGTGCCAGATCGGCGTTGGCGATCGCCACATCCTTCAGGCTGCCGAAGCCGGTGTTCACGCCGTACACGCGCTGCGCGCGATCCGCCGCGATGCGTTCGACGATAGCCCGCGATTCCTGCATTTTTCCCTTGGCGCGTTCGGCGATCTGCACCGGCTCGTCGTGGCGGGCCACCCGCTCGACTTCGGTCAGCGTCAGACTTTCGCCGTCCAACAAAACAGGCTGTCTCACCGTTGTCTCCCCTTGGTTGAGCGCCCCGATTATACGGGTTGTCCCGCGCCGGGCCAAGCGCCGATCGGGGGTTGAGCATTTGGCGATACATGATACGATCCAACCACTTATTATCGCCCACCGATCCGCCAAAGGAGAAACGCCGTGAAGCTGTTTACCGACCCGCAGGAGATTCTGGCCCAGACGTCGCTTGTCGACCATTTCATCGAAATCGTGAAGATCGACTCGCAGTCCGACGAGACCGTCGAAACGATGCCGTCCACCGCGGCGCAGCTCGACGTTCAGCGCGTGCTGCAGCGGAAACTGGCCGCGCTGGGCTGCACCGACATCGTGCTGGACGAAAACGGCTACCTGTTCGCCACCTTCACCGGCAACGTCGCGAACAAGCCGGTCATCGGTCTGCTGGCGCACGTGGACACGGCAACCGATTATCCGGCCAGCGGCGTGAAACCGCAGCTGCATAAAAACTATGACGGCTCGCCGATCAAGCTGGGCAACGACATCGTGATCGACCCGGCCGATTCGCCCGAGTTGAAAGACTGCCTGGGCGACACGATCATCACCGCCGACGGCACGACGCTGCTGGGCGCGGACGACAAAGCCGGCGTTGCGGTGATTCTCGCCGGTCTGGAGATGCTGAAAAAAGACGACGCGATTCCGCGCCCGACGTTGCGCATCGGCTTCACGCCGGACGAGGAGATCGGCAAAGGCGCTTCGAAATTCGACATCGAACGTTTCAACGCTTTTGCCGCTTACACCTTCGACGGCGGCAAGCCGGGCGAACTGAACGCCGAGACCTTCAGCGCCGACGGCGCGACCGTCAAGTTTACCGGCGTGGCGGTGCATCCGGGATACGCGAAGGACAAAATGGTCAACGCCATGCGTTACGCGGCCAAGTTCCTCACCGAATGCTGGCCGGAGGAAAGCCCGGAGCGCACCGGGGGCCGCGATGGCTTTTTCCACCCGCTCAAGATCGAGGGCAACGCGTCGGAAGTGAAGATCACGTTCATCCTGCGCGACTTCGACGACAATCGGCTCGCCGCTCGCGGCCGTCGCTTGAAAGAGCTGGTCGCGAAAATCGCCGCCGAGGAACCGCGCCTGCAAACCGAAGTGCAGATCAAAGAGCAGTACCGCAACATGGCCAAGTGGCTCAAGGACAAACCGGAAATCGCCGCGAAACTCAACCAGGCGATTAAGGACGCAGGCTTGAAGCCCGAAAGCGTACCCGTGCGCGGCGGCACCGACGGCAGCGGCCTGACCGCCAAGGGGCTGCCCACGCCCAACGTGTTCTGCGGCGCGATGCTGATGCACGGCCCGCGCGAATGGGTTTCCACCCGCGCGATGGGACTGGCAACATGCACAATGCTCAATCTGGTGCAGCGCTGGGCGGAATAGCGGAAAGCTAAAAATTCATTTCCCGCAGGAACGATGGATTGTCGGCGGCATCGCACTTGCCTTCGACCACGTTGCCATAAAGGCGTTCGCCGAACGGTCCAAGCGTCGTGCAAGCGCCGGTCGGCGTCAGATCGATCGCGGTGAACGACGGCGACAACCAGATCGCGCCGCCCGCGTCGCTCGACGGCGCAACGATCGTCATATCCGCCACGGTGGGACCAACCACGAACAACTCGTATCCATCTTCATCGCCGGCGACCTCGACCGCCACCTCCACGGTGATCGTTTGCGGCGCTAGACTAAAAACGGCGGTCAGGCCATTGTCATGGCGTTCACTCAACGCGGTTGCCGACGGTGCGGAAATCGACGTCACCTCGCCGCCGCTCAATCCGACGACGATCGCTTGGAAGATCGCCAACGGCGCCTCCGGCAAGCCGAGCGAATCATCAAACGTTACGGTCAGCGAAGCCTGCGCCGGCGCGGGCGCGGTAAAAGCGGTGGCGAAAACGGGCGGACCCAAGCGAGCCGGCACGCCGTCGTCGGTCAGCATCTCGCCGACCGGTGCGAAGCCCGACGCGTCTTCATCGAGAAACGCAAACACCGCTTTGTCGGCCGCCGAGGTCCACTGCATGTTCATCGCGCTGTTGGACACGCCGTTGCGTAGGCCGGTGAACAAATCGTAATTGAGGCTGAAAATCCGCTCGCCTTTGGGATACACGCGGGTCAGGCGTTGTTCGGCGCGGTTGGTGGAAATCAACGTCAGGTCTTCCAGCGACGATTCGCTGTTGTTGTCGATCTGACCGTCGCCGCCCATGAGAAAAAACGCGGGCAGCGCGGCGTACATTTCGCTGCTCACTTCCAACAACACACGGCCGCGCATCTGCGCCGGCGTCGGATAGCCGACCACCCAGGCCAGTTCGCGCGGCGTCAGTGCGTCGATTTCCTCGCGCGTCGCGCTATCGAGGTTGAGCAATAATTCGTCGAGCCAGTCGCTCATGGCGTACAACGGACCGGTTTCCGTCAGCGGCGACGGAGCGACGAGAAATTCGGCGAACAGCGCGCGCAGATCGTCCATCTCCTCCGTTCCGGTTCCCACGTTCCATTCGAAGCCCAACACGATGGGCTGATGATCGGGGTGCGTGTCGGACCACCAGCGCACGTTGCGCAGGAGGCTCGACAGTCGTACGCGGCCGGTCGTGTCGTTGTGGTGCACCCAGAAATCGCCGTCGCCGCCGACATCGTTGACGTCAATCTCCAGAAACACCTGGCTTTTGTCGAGCGAGTCGATCAGGCCCAGCGAGCCGACTTGCGAAAGAATGCCCTGCAGGCCGCGCCAGATGTACGAGTTGTGCGACGCGGCGACATAGTGCGTGTTCAGCGGCAGTTGCGGGCGGACGAACCGCGGGGCGTGCGGCGCCGGTGTGTCGTCATCGTCATCATCGAGATCGTCATCGGTTGCATCGTCGTCGGGCGCATCGTCGTCGACGCCGTCATCGTCGATACCATCGTTATCATCGTCGTCATCGTCATCGGTGCAGGAAGTACACGCTATCGGCGCGACAAGCAGGAACATCAGCAGAAGCGGCCAGATGATCATTTTCATCGCGCGCACTCCCCGATCGTCCAAAGGTGAACGAAATAATCACGGCGTTGCGGTCGCAGGCCTTCGACGATTTCCACCGCGCCCTGCAACGTGCGAAAGCCATCCGGGCAGGTTGTGTGCACGAGAAAATTATTTTCATCGGTGGCATCGAGCAAAGCCTGCCCCTCCCAGGCTACACCGATAATGGCCGCACTCGGGTCGACACAATCGAGGAATGCCGTTTCTCCCGGCGCGGCGGAAGTATATGCCGCTCCACACGCGGCGGTCACGGTGAGCTCCGCTTGCGCATGATTGGCGAGATACAGCACAGAGGATACTTTTTCGCGATCCGCAACAGCGGCAGCGGTCGATGTGGGAGAGCCGTTCACCAATACAAGCAGAATCAGCAGCAGAGTGATTAAAATCATGGTAGTGCGCATATACTGTTTCCTTTCTGGCGGGAATGCTCATCGTTTTCTAACATAACGTGGATGAAGGAGAAAACAACTGTGAGGTCGAAAAAAGGAAAAGAATAAAATTTCAACTCTTGAAACATTTTTCAATAATGTTTACAAAGGGATGTTATCAATCGCGAACGATTCACAAACATCTCGGAGGGATTCTCATGAAAGTGCTGTTGCTCGGCGGCGCCGGCGACATGGCCGTGGAAGCGCTGCGAGAATTGAACCGCGACGCGGCCGCTGTGAAGTCGGTCACCATCGTCGATCTCAACGTTCCCAAGGCGCAGGACACGATCGCCAAGCTCGGTTTGTCGTATCCGACCGAGGTGATCGGTCACGACATCACCGATCGCGAGTGGTTGGTGGCACAGGCGAAAACGCACGACGTCGTGCTGGGCTTTGCCGGTCCGTTTTATGTGATGGAAAAATATTGCGCCGGCGTGTGCATCGAGGCGAAGACGCCGTACGTGTCGATTGCCGACGACTACGACGCTTACCTTGAAACCTTCACGCTGGACGAGGAAGCGAAAAAGGCCAAGGTGAAAATCCTCACCGGTTTCGGCAACAGCCCGGGCATCACACAGATGCTGGCGCGCAAGGGTTACAACAGCATGGAGAAGTGCCGGCGCATCAACGTCAACTGGGCGGCGGGCAGCAACGAGGCGGTCGGCGCGACCAATTTAATGCACCTGTTCCACATCTTCAACGGCACGACGCTGCAGACCTTCCGCGGCAAGGAAATGCCGGTGAACACCGGCGACGGCCGCAAGATGGTCGAGTTCCCCTACCCGATGGGTTGGCTGCCGGTTTACTACACCGGCCACGCCGAGAGCGTCAGTCTGCCGCGCAATCTGCCGGGTCTGGAGGAAACCACCTTGCACGGCGGCGTGCAGCCTCCATACATTGTGCAGTTGGTCAAGTCGTTGTCGAAAACCGGCATGTTCAAAACGCATGAACGCCGCAAAAAGGCCGCGAACTTCTTCCATCGCATCGACAGCATCTTCACTGGCGGCGGGCTGGACAAGTCGGTCGGGCGCGTGGACGTGTACGGCGTCGACGAGGGCAAAGCGGTGTATCGTTATTACACCTACATCGGCCACATCGCGCAGTTGACCGCCTTCCCGGCCGTGCAAGCGGCGTGGTGGCTGACCAAAGGCAAGTTCAAGGGCAAAGACGGCGGCGTGTACAGCGCCGAGCGCATTTTGGAGCAGCCGGACGAGTTCCTCAGCGAGTTGATCGGCCGCGGTCTGGAAATATACTACTACGAATAATTTGGCCTTCCGACAAACGAAGGCCCGTCGAATCAACTTCGGCGGGCTTTTTCTTTACAGGTCACGCAGCAGACGAACCTGTTCGGCGCGTTTGCGCGCCCAGGCGTGTTGCGGTTGCGCTTGGCAGGCGGCGGAAAAGGCCTCGTAGGCTTCCCGGTATTCTTCCGCAGCCTGCTGCGCACGACCGATTTCATAAAGCTTGTCGGCCACGCGCCAACCGAGTTCGTTCAACTGTTTGTCGCGCGCGTCCAACCGCCAACAGCGACGCAGGCTGAGCGCGGCGGCGAGATATTCGTCAGCCTCAGCCGCCTTGCGCGCGGCTTCGACGTACATATTCAAGCGCTGGCGATCGACCTGTTCGACGCGCTTGGCGATCCGCTCGGCCCCATAGATCCATTCGGCGCGGCGCAACAGCGGCACGGCCAGATCGGCCCCGGCGGCGTTACGGGCGGCAAGGTTTTCCGCCTCGTCCAGCAACCGATTCGCTTCCTGTTTGGCCGCCTCCTTGCTGACGGCCGCGGTCAGGGGCAGCTCGCGCCGTTCCTCATCCTGGCCGAAGGTTTTCACACCCACGAACCAACGATAGGAACCGATATCGTCAGGCGCGTCGACCCACACCACCTCGCGGTAGATGCGGCCGCGCTCCCATTCGCCCAGCGGCAACCAACCCATGACCGGCGGGTAGGAAATCATGCGCGGTTCGCCGCCTTCGCGCGCCAACCCGATGGAAAACGTACAATCCGACAGATAGGACGACTCGTTGACCCAGGTGAGGAAAATCGGCGTCGCGCGCTTGGGCCGCAACGCCTTGGGCGCTTCGACGGCCAATAAACGCAGGCCATTGGCGAAGGGCTCCAACGCCAGCGGCAGCGCCGGTCCCTGCGGCAACTCGATCAAATCGCGTCGCACGTAATTGCCGTTGGGAATGCGGCCGAACTTGCGATCATCCGGCAGTTTCAGGTAACGCTGTTTGAATTTGCGATTGCCGGGGATGGTCGTGGCCTTGCCCCAACCACGCCGCACGTGAATGAACTCCGGTCGGCGCTCTTCAAAAAAATACTCATCGACCACATCGCGAAAATGGGGAGTGTAGCGATGCGTCGCCAACGGCACGTCAACCAGATAGCCGATATCGAGAATCATTCCCGGCCAGTGGTAGGTCGTGCCGCCCATGTCCATGTCGGTCATTGTCGTATCTTCCGGACGCAAAGCGATTCTGCGCGCGGTTTTCGACCACCATTTGACGCGCGTGGCGATGCGTTTGACGGACGTTTCCGGCTCCTTCTCGTACTTGGCGGCATATTTCTGCGACGGACCGATAATCATCGACAAGGGCACCAGGATATAGACGACTGCCGCCAGCAACGCCAGAGGCGCGGCGAATTTCGCCGGCCATTTCCTTTGCGCCGCCCAGTTCACGCCCACAGCCAAGTTGTAGGCGCCCAGGCCCAGCAGCAGGGCGAGCACCAGCGGGAAAACACTCAGGAAACGCCACCCTTCCATCCAGTCGCCGCGGCTGTAGATCGGGAAAAACAACAGGAACAAGCCGATCAGGAAAATGTACAGCGCCTCGCGCCAGAAGCGCCGCGAGGCGAACGCCGGCAGGGAAAGCAACAGGAGCGTTTTCAAATGATAGGCGTCCAGGTAAGCGAGCACATACATCCAACCGCGATCCTTGAACTCGAACAGGTTGCCCAGGCGATCGGGCTGCACCTTGGCGTAATAGGTATTGGGGAACGGTCGGGCAAAATAAAAGTAGTGCCAGAGGTGATACGTGCCGAACAGCAGCAGGAACGCGCCCGCCCACACCAACAGCCGTTTGCTCGGACGGCAGCGCCGCAGCAGATCGGTCAACAGCAAAAAGAAGCCGGCGATGGCCGTGTGCGCCACCCCTTCCGGCCTGGTGATCGCCAACAGAAACAACGGCAGCACCGACCAGGGAAATGCGTTTTCATCGCGTCCTTCGCGCACCACCAGCACAATGGCGGCCAGCATGAAAAAGCCGTACAGACTGTTTTCCATGCCCGACTGATTCCAGATGACGAAGCTCGCATTGGTCGCCGCCAGCAAAGCAGCCAGCGCGATCGGCCAGGGACGACGATCATCGTCGGCCAGGAACGCATACAGGCCCAACAGCACGAGCATGGCGATGCCGAAGGCCAAGCCCAAGCGCTGTGACCAGACGAAGGGATCGCCGCCGAACTTGTACGCGACGACCAACAAAGCCACCCACGTCGGGTTGGAAAATCCCTCGACTCGTTCGCCGCCCGGATAGGCCACCGAGCCGTATCCTTCGGCAATGTGGCGCACGAAGGTGAAGCTGATGCCCGCATCGTCGACCCAGAAATCCAGAAACGGCCGCGCCATGCGCACATAAAGCACGATCGCCGTCACGCAACACAGCGTCACGACGATCGTGGTGAACAGCCGTTTCTTCCGTGCGAAAAAATCCGATCCCGTTTGTTTCACAGCGCCTCCCGCCTCCAGCGTCAGGGATAAGGGTTGACGGTCACCACGCGCGCCTGCGTCGCCAGACGGCCGGCATTGTCTTCGCCCAGGGCGATCAACACAATGCGCGTGAGGTTGGCGTTGAAGGGCACGACGAACTCAAAAGTTGCATTTGTTTCCGAGCGTCCCGTCGCATTCGCCGTTTCATGCGCCAGTTGCAACGGCACGCCGGCCAGATCGCCGAGGGCGACAAAGCCCAGCGAGGCCAGCCCGGCGTTGCTGCGCGCCGCCACCGTAACGTTTATCGCCTCGCCGATGCGCGCCTGCGTCGTTTCGCCCGGCGCAACGAACCAAGCCGCCGGATCGCCACACATCGCGCAAGCGAACGTCGGACAATCATCCTCGTTTTCGTCGGCGGCGCAAGCGGCCAACGCCACCACGCCAACGATCAGAACCGCGCACAGGACGCGGCGATGTCGGCGTCGTTGCCGGCCATTACATCGTCCCAACTCTCCACCTCCCCGTTCGTGCAATCGATGCCCACGCCGTTGTTGACGATCAGGTTCGCCGACGCGTGCAACGTCGAACCTTCGCCGACAGTCACGCCGGTTGCACATTCCTCGACGATCGTCGCGGCAAGCGTCGCCTCGCTGTCCACGAGTTCCACGCCCGTCGCATAAAAGGGAAACTTCGCGGAAAGCACCAGCGCGTGCGGCGCATTGACGATTCGCAAACCTACGCCGTCGGGCGCGCCGGCCGTGCCGCGGCCGACGAAACTCAGCCCTTCAACGATCGCGCCGTCCGCCGCCAGGATAAGATTGGGCGCGCCGTCCTCGCTGACAATCCGCACATTGTCGATGCCCGCCCCATGCAGATGCAGCGATTTGGTAAGGGAAAACGGCGCGTAATAGCCCGTGGCGATGCGCACCGTCGCGCCTTCGTCCGCCGCGTCGATCGCATCTTGAATGGCGGTGAAAGGATAGCGCGCCGTGCCGTTTTGCAGCCAGCACGCGGCGGCGGCATCGACGTAAACCGTCTTGCCCGGGCCGAGAAACAGCGCCAGACAAAGCAACGCGGCGCCCATGAACGCCGACGGCGCGAATCGACGCACTATTCGTCCCCGAAAGAAACGCCAGTGTCGCGAGCCACGCGCACCCATTCGCCCTGCGGATCGACCAGACGAATCTGGCGCACCGCCTCGGCGATGTCCACGGTCTGGATTTTCGTTTCCTGAATGACCACCATCTTGCCGAATTCGCCGCGCGCCGCCGCATGGACCGCCTCGGTGCCCAGGCGCGTGCAGAGGTTGCGGTCGAAGGCCGTGGGCGCGCCGCCGCGCTGGATGTGGCCGAGGATCGTCGCGCGGCATTCGCCGGCGCCTGCGTTTTCCAATTGATTGGCCAGCAATTGGCTGATGCCGCCCAGGCGGATCGTTTCGGCGCTGTCCTTGATGATCTGCTTGATGACCACGTCGCCATCTCTGGGTTTGGCGCCTTCGGCCATGCTGATGATCGTGAACATGCGCCCGGCCGCCTGGCGTTCCTTGATCGCCGCGACAACTTTTTCGACGGTGAACGGAATTTCCGGAATCAGGATGACGTCGGCGCCGGCCGCCAGGCCCGCCTGCAAGGCGATCCACCCCGCATTGCGGCCCATGGTTTCGATCAGCATCACCCGGTGGTGGCTTTCGGCGGTGGTCTGCAGGCGGTCGATCGCCTCCATCACCACATTGACCGCGGTGTCGAAACCGAAGGTGATGTCGGTGGCGGCCAGGTCGTTGTCGATGGTTTTGGGAATGCCGATGACGTTGACGCCGCGTTTGAAAAATTGCAGACCGATGACGTTGGTACCGTCGCCGCCGACAATCAATAGGCAATCGATTTCCAGTTCCTTGAGATTCTGAATCACCTCGTCGCTGTGATCGCTTTCGATCAGCTTGCCCTTGACCATTTCCCGATGGGCGAAAGGATTGGCTTTGTTCGAGCTGCCCAGGATCGTGCCACCGCGCGACAGCAAGCCCTTGACCATGCTCGTGGTAATGTTGACGGTGCGCGGCTTGCCGATCAGGCCGGCGAATCCGTCACGGATGCCGATCACCTGCATGCCGTATTGCCAGGAGGCGCATTTGGTCACCGCGCGAATCACCGCGTTCAAGCCGGCGCAATCGCCGCCGCCGGTTAGGATCCCGAGCCTTTTAACAGTCATCGAATAATCCTTTCCTCGCCAGTCGCACCATTTGGGGAACGATGTGGATCGCTACTACTTTCATGCATCGCGCGGGTTTGTTCAAGGGCGTCTTGCACGGCGGGCGCGAGCGCGCTACGTTGACGATCATGTTGCAGCAAACCGTCATCCAACGCCAGGAAGTGGTCTGTCGTACGCGCAATGAATCCGGCATGCAAACGCCGGCGTTGTTCGTGCACGGCGCGGGCAGCGAAAAGGATATCTGGTTGTTCGTCAGCCATTACGTGGCCGAAAAACTACCCGACAAACCGTTGCTGTTGCTGGACCTGCCCGGTCACGGCGACAGCGAGCCGCCGGGGCGGCAAAGCATCGAGTCATACGCGGCGGTCGTCACCGAATTTCTGCAAGCCAACCGCCTGGGACCGGTGGACATCATCGGGCACAGCATGGGCGGGCTGATCGCCCAAGCGGCGGCGCTGGCGCAACCGCAGCTCGTGCGCAAATTGTGCCTGGCGGCCACCGGAGCACGCCTGAAGGTGCTGCCGCTGATTTTCGAACTACTGCCCGAGCAGACGGAAGCGTTTTTCAGCAACATGCAGCAATTCGCCTTCGGCCCATCGATCGAACGAAAACTGGCGGAAAAGGTGATCGACCGCATGCGCCATCTGGATCCGCTGACCATCCGCGGCGATTTCGTCGCTTGCGACGCGTTCGACGCACGCGCGCGCTTGAGCGAGATTTTCGCGCCCACGCTGGTCGTGGCCGGCGATCAGGATTTGCTCGCGCCGGCCAAAATCAACCGCAAGCTGGCCGACGGCCTGCCCTTTGCCCGTTACGTCGAACTGGCCGAAACCGGCCACATGATTCCCCTCGAGCGTCCCCGGGAACTGGCCGAACGACTCTGCGAACACTTCGAGGCGTAACGTGGCCGACATCATTAAACAACTGCAATCCGTGCTGACGGCCGAAGCGGTACTGACCGAACCGGGCGACCTGGCGGCCTATGCCACCGACGCGAAGATCAAGGGGCTGCCGCCGCTCGTCGTCGTTTTGCCGACCGAAACGGCGCAGGTGCAGGCGATCGTCCGCTTGTGTGCGCAACATCGCCTGCCGGTAATTCCGCGCGGCGCGGGCACGGGAACGGTCGGCGGCGCGGTGCCAGAATTCCGCGCGCTGGTGCTCGACTTGTCGCGCATGAACCGCATCAGAACAATCGACCGCGACGAGTTGTTGGCCGATGTGCAGGCCGGCGTGCTCAATGCCGACCTGCAGCGGGAGGCGCAACAGGTGGGCCTGTTCTACCCGCCCGACCCGGCCAGCCGCGCCACCAGCACGCTGGGCGGCAACGCGGCGACCAACGCCGGCGGTCTGCGCGCGGTGAAATACGGCGTGACCGCCGATTGGGTCGCGGCACTGGAGGTCGTGACGGCCGACGGGCAAGTCATTCACACCGGCGTGCGCACGCGCAAGGGCGTGGTCGGCTACGACCTGACGCGGTTGTTCATCGGCAGCGAGGGCACACTGGGAATCATCACGGCTTTAACCATGCGCTTGATGCCGCTGCCGCCGGCAAAAAAAACGTTGTTGGGTCTTTTCGCCACGCTGGCCGACGCCGGCCGGGCCGTCATGGCGATCGTGCGCTCGCCGATCGTGCCCGCGGCGATGGAACTGCTCGATTCGACGACCCTGCGCGCGGTGAAAAGCCGCACAGGCGATCTGCTGCCCGACGACATTGCGCTGGTGCTGCTGGACGTGGACGGCAGCGAACAGGAGGTCGAACAACAGTCTGCCGCGTTGCGTGAATTGCTCGCCGCCGCCGACGCGCTGGAGGTGCGAGTGGCCGCGGACGAAGTCCAGGCCGATCGACTTTGGTTGGCGCGGCGCTCGGTCAGTCCGGCGCTGTACGAGCTACGCCCGCACAAGTACGGCGAGGACGTCACCGTGCCGATCCACCACCTCGTCGACCTGTTCGACGGCGTGACCGCGCTGGCGACGAAGCATCGTCTGCCGCACGCCTGTTACGGGCACGCGGGCGACGGCAACGTGCACGTCAATCTGCTGTACGATCCGGCCGACGCGGACGAAGCGGCGCGGGCAAAAGCGGCGCGGGCGGAGGTCTTCCGCCTGACGCTCGCCCTCGGCGGCACGATCAGCGGCGAACACGGCGTGGGCATCGCCAAACGCGAGTTTCTGCCCTGGGAGCAAAGCTCGGCGATGATCGACCTGCAAAAGCGGCTCAAGCGCGCCTTCGATCCTTTGGGCCTACTCAATCCCGGCAAGGTATTCCCATGATCGACTGGGCGGCGGAACTGACGCGATGCACCCGTTGCGGCGCCTGCCGCGAAGTCTGCCCGGTTTTCGCCCTGACCCTGCGCGAGCCGGACGTGGCGCGCGGACGCCTGGCGCGCATCGAAGCGGCGGCGGCAAGCGGGCGTTTCACTCATGCCGATCGCCGGGCGTTGACACGCTGCCTGCAATGCGGGCGCTGCCGCGAGGTCTGCAAGGCCGACGTGCACGTGGCGCAGATCGTGCGCGACGCCAAATACCGCAGCGGGGCGGGAATGGGCGCGGCGCAACAGTCGATTACCTATCTGCTGGCCGATCCGGAACGGCTACGCAAGCTGACCGACCGCGCGCGGCAATTTGCCGTCGCCTTGGGGCGCGCCACCGCCGACGGCAGCGGTACGCGATTGCGTTTTGCTTTTCCATATCTGGAAGCCGGACGCTACCTGCCGAAGCTGCCGCAGCAATCGTACCTGTCACGCATGATCGGCAGTGCGGCCGACGGCGAAAAGCACCTGGCGCTGTTTCTCGGTTGCGGCGCCGGGCGAATTTTCACCGGCATCGGCGAGGCGCTGGATGCGATTCTGGCGACAATGAACCTCACCGCGGCCGTGCCCGAACAGGCTTGTTGCGGCCTGCCCGCCTGGGGCTTGGGCGTGGACGATGCCGCCCGCGAAGCTCTTTCCCATTTTCTGCAAGCCTTCGGCGACAAGGCGATCGAAACGATCCTGAGCCCGTGCGCCAGTTGCACGGCCATGCTGCAACAGGAAATGACCGAGGCGCTCGCCGATACGCCCTTGGAAAACGCCGCACGGATCGTCGCCGAAAAAGTAAGCGACGTGTTCGTCTGGCTGCGGGAAAACGATTTTCACCCGCCGTGTTTGTCGTTGCGTGTGGCCGTGCACGTGCCCTGCCACACCCGCCGGGGAGTGCGCGGGGGCGACGCCCTGACGCCGCTGCTGCGCACAACGGGAGCGCAGATCATCGAATTGCCGGCGGAAGTGGCGACGAACTGTTGTGGAATGGGCGGCTCATTCGGGGTGTTCCATCCGCAAGAAGCACAGGAGATCGGCTATAAAAAAATGGCCGCGATGCTATCCGCCCGTCCCGACGTGATCGTCACATCATGCACCGGCTGCCTCCTGCAACTACGCGATCTGGCCGATCATTTCGGCGCGACGGTTCCGGTCCGCCACGGGTTGGAACTGCTGTCCGGTTGACACGACGCAGCGTTCGAACGCATACTGATTTTTCAATTATCCGGGAGCGGCAGATGCAAGGTCTGTATTTTGAGGACTTCGAATTCGGCACACGGTACATCAGCAAAGGGCGCACCATCACCGAAGCGGACCTGGTCAACTTCGCCGGCATTTCCGGTGACTTCAACCCGTTGCACATGGACGAGCAATACGCCAAAACGACCATCTTCGGTCGGCGCATTTGTCATGGCGTGCTGGGCGTTGCCCTGATGACCGGCCTGAATCAATCGTTGGGCATCACCGAAGGCACCATGCATGCATTTTTAGGGCTGGAGTGGGATTTCCTGCGGCCGCTGTTTATCGGGGACACGGTTCATCTGGAATTGGAAGTGATCACCGTACGCGAATCGAAAAAACCCGATCGCGGCATCGTCGTGTTCGCCTGCGACTTGATCAACCAGCACGGTGAAATCGTGCAGCAGGGAACGCGCAAGATGCTCATGAAGCGCCGCGCGCCGCAGTAAGTTGCGCCGGCGTTTATTCTTTCCCCACCCGTCGCCGAATTTTTTCCAACGCCTCACGCGCGTTCTGTCGATGCGGGCCGGTGGTCGACAATTTGGTGTCCACCGCGATTTCAGTTAAAAAGTCCATGATGACCGGATCATCGATCAGCGACAACTCGCCGATCAACCAAATGGCCCAACGACTCACTTCATACTGCGGTTTGCGGGTCGACGCTTCGCCGCGTTCGATCCCCTGACGAAAATCGGAAACGTACTTTATCAGCTTGGGAATGGCCGGTTTGCCCACGCCCTTGAGCCGTTCGATCATTCGCTCGGTCAATTCCTTGTCCTGATAATGCCCTTCCCAATTTTTCATCAGGTAATAGGCCATATGATCCGGATAAATGCGCACCATCGCATCGATGAGCATGTCGACCAGAACCGGATCCTCCGCGCTGAGATCAAGCTCAAAAATCGACATCGTTTTACGCGAGATGTCCTGATCCTCCCACAAACCGAACAACTCGACAAAACGATAGGCGCGCTGGACCTTGGGATCCTTCAGGTTGATCTGTCCTTGCAGATCCTCGTAAATCGCATCGCGAATCGCCGGCGGTGCAACCAGACAATTGCGCATTTTGTCGGGGTCTTTCTCGCGTATTATATCGAAATAATTCAAAGCAAGCTGCGCCAGCGGATCGCTGTCGGTTTTTTCGAGGTACTGCACCACATCCTCGAGGAAGGCCGGGTTCCCGGTCTTCAACAGCGCTTTCCAAGCCAACAGTTGTTGTTGCTTGTCCGCGGCTTTGGTCAGGCGCAGCAGTTCCTTGCAGACTTGCTCGGTATACGTCCTGACCGTCATGGCAGTGCGCAAGAAAGTGTCGTTGGCCTTTTGCCGCGTGGATTCGGAATCGTCGTGCATCAGGGGGATGATCGCATCGAGTTGCCGGTCACGCTCCAACTTTTTCAATTTGTGAGAGACAAACAGAGCCATTGTCCCCTCCTCCTTTTCTCAACTTTCTCAATTAATTCAATCGTCAGGACGCTATAACTCCAATAGGATAATTATTCGAATTAATAGAAGTGGACATCCACAGCGGTAAGAGTAGCAAATTTTTAATGGGAACCGATGATTTTACCAATCCGTCTTGATTGACAGAATCCGATCACCGACTGCAATTTTTTGCACGGTCGCCAGCGCTGCGTCGCCTTCCACCTTGCCGAACGCCGTGTAGAGGCCGTCCAGGTGGGGTGCGGTCACCGTGGTGATGAAAAACTGACTGCCCGCCGTATCGTGACCGGCCGAAGCCATTCCCAACACACCGACTTCGAAAGGCATGACGCCTTCCTCGTCGCGAATCGTGTAGCCGGGGCCGCCCCATCCCAAGCCGGCCGGATCGCCGCCTTGCGCCACGAACAGCGGCACAACGCGATGAAAAACAAGGTTGTCGTAAAAGCCGGTCGAGGCCAGCCGCACGAAATTTTCCGCCGTCAGCGGCGCGAGATCGTAACGCACAATCAGCGTGATATCGCCTTTGTCGGTCTGTAGCAACAGTTTCTTTTCGCGCTGCCCGTCGGCCAGGCGCTCGGCCAACGCCCGGTAATCTTTCAGCGAACGCCCCGGGCAGGCGCCATACAAAGGTGCTTTGTGGATTTCGCGCGTCAGATCGTAGAGCACCTGCGCCGCTTTGCGACGCACGGTCAACCGACGATCGTCAATGCCCTGCCGGGCCACTTCGCCTAGCATTCCGTGAGTGTACGCCGGGCTGTTCTTGGCGTTGACGATCGTCTCCATCGCCGACAGCACAGCCAGCGCCGCATCGTCGCCGCGATCTTCCCCGGCGCGTTCCCAGAGTTTCAGCAGCGGCTCCAACGCTTCAGCCGCCTTGGTCGCGCCGAGCGTTTCGGCGGCAATGGAACGAACAAACGGATCGGCTTGGTTGCGCCACTCCGGATGCTTCGTCGCCATCTCGCTGCGCGCTGCGAAATCGCGATCGTAGGCCAAAGCCATGACGGTGCTCTGACGCACGGACAGCGAACGAACAAAGCGCTCGGGCACGCCCTCGCCTTTGAGCAGCCATTCAAGCCGGTCGTAGGCTTCCAACGCCGCGAGCACATCGACGTAATGCAGCGCGTCGGCGTCGGTATAGGAGAAGCGTTCCGGCGACTGCGCCAACAACTGTTCCTTCGCGCCGGCTTGTGCGGCAGCCAACCGGGCCAGGCGGGCATAAGGCACTTTTTGTTGACTGACATCAAGGAGAAATTCGACCACGGCGGGCTCCTTGATCGTTGCCAGGCTTTCGAAGATCGCCTGATGCAGGCCGGTCGATTGACCGGCACCGGCGTGACCCAGCGTTTTCTTTAAGAGGTCGAGCGCCTTTTCCGGCGGGAACTTCTCGGCAACGACTTGCACGGCAGCGATTTTTTCCGCCATCGTTCCCTTGGCCAGCATCGGGATCATTTTCCCCTTTACTGCCTGGTCGATTTTGTCGCGCCGGCGCAGGGCCTGCAACGCCTGAACACGAACCGACGGATCGTTGTGTGCAAAGGCGGCGATCAGTTCGTCTTCCAGCGGCAGATCGAACGTCTGTTTGCGGCCGGCGAAATAAGCGGCATGATAAACGATCCGTGGATTGGACGAAGCGAACGCCGCTGCGAAAATCGCTTCGCGCGGATCCTTAAGGTTCATCGTCTGTTCGATCCGCTGGTCGATGCGTTCCTCGATGGGCGACTTTTTCGGCCGCTCTTGGGCGGCGACACGCACCAGGGCAATCAACAATTCAGCGGCATCGGGATTGTCGTTAAAGTTGGTTAAATCAACCAACGCTTCGCCCGCTTCCTTCTGGCCTTGTTGGGGAAGACCCAAGGCAATGGCTGTATATGCCGCCGCCCGCACTTTCAGTGACGGATCGCTTTTACCAACCGCCAACAGAGCTTTAAGGACTTCCGGCGGTGTTTCGATGCGATACGCCTTGGCCGGCGTATTGGTCCACAGCCACCCGAGCGCCGCGCACACCACGGCCCGATCGATTTGATCGTTCTTCAATGCGCGCACCAGCGCCGGCGAGCCGGCCGGATCGCCGATGTGCCCAATCGCCTTGGCCGCCAGATGGCGCACCTGGACCGGCAAGCTATCGTCGAGCAACCAGGTTTCCAACTCCGCCTGGTAGGTCGCGTTGTCTTCGGCGGCAAGGATCTTCGCGATGGTTTCGCTTTTCGCTTCAGTCCGGGCCATCGCCGACACCGTCAGGAAAAGCACCAGGGACAAAACGCAGAAAATCATTAATAAGCGCCGCAAAGCGAGCCTCCTTGGCCGAATGGGTGAAATTCATTGTGGGTCCGAATCATTTTACGGTCAAGTTCCGGACAAGTATGGTAAGCTGAACGTATGGGAAAACGCTGCAAACCCTGCATGACCACTCGGCGCGGATTGGTGCTGTCGCTGACCATCCTTTTTCTCATGCTGATTCTCTACTTTATGACACCTGACATTCTCGATATGTTTGAAATGCAGCTTCTGGATTGGCGAGTGCGTCTGCGCGGGCCGACCGACCCCGGCAATTTGGTCAAGCTAATCCTGGTGGACACTTCCAGCCGTAAGCAATTCGGCATGCGCAGTGAATTCCGCGCGGAGCTGGCCAATGTCATCAACAATTTGAAAGCGGATGGAGCGCGAGTTATCGGTCTGGATTTGTACTTTTTGGCGGAAAACGGCAACGGCGGCAATAACAACTCGGATGAAAAACTGGCGGAAGCGGTCAAAAACGCGGGAAACCTGGTTATTGGCTACAACTGGGATTTCACCCTGCCCGACAGTCGTCTGGCCACCGCCGAAGCGATCGGTCGCCGGAAATTGCTGATGGCCACACGCAACGTCGACGAACCGGGCTTTACACCGGAGAGTGTGCCGCAAGAAGCGCGCATCGCCAGCCAGACCATCACGCAATACGCCGCCGCGGTCGGCTTTTTCACCGTCATTGTCGATCCGTATTTGTACGCGCGGAAAGTGCCGGCGGCTTTGTCATACAAGAATCATCTGTATTACCCGTTCAGTCTGGCCATCGTACGCACGTATCTCAATCAGGAAAGCTACGGCATCCGGCCGAACCATAAGAAAGACAAATTGATCGGTCCGCAATTCGGCGAAATTCAACTGCTCCCCGATTATTTGGGATATCTTTGGTTCAACTTCTACGGCGGCACCGACGCCTTCGAAACGTTGCGTTTCGACGATGTGGCGAAAAACGGCGTGCCACCGGGCTTTGCCAGCGGTTCGATCGTTTTGATCGGCGTGAGCGGCGACGATTCGGGCGACCTTTTCGCCACCAGCTTCGACACGGCGCTGCCCGGCGTCGTATTGCATGCAACCGCCGTGGCCAACGCCCTGTCCAACGGCTTCCTCTGGCGCGACAACACCGTGCGCGCCATCGAAATCGCACTGATGGCGTTGATCGCCCTGTTCATGGGCCTGTTGCTGCCGCGCATAACACCGGTGCTGGCATTGTTCATCGGCCCGGCGTTGATCGCCGCGCTGCTTTACGTTTCGCAATACTTACTGAAAAACGATGCGATATGGATTCACCTGCTCCTGCCGATTGTTTTGATTCTGGTGTTGCATCTGGTGATTTTCAGTTTCCGGGTGCAAGCGGCCGAACGGCATGCCTACCTGAACGATCTGGAGCAGTGATCAACGATCCTCTTCCTCGACCAGCACATGCAGCACGACGCTGGAGACATCGGGACAAAACTGCGCTGTCTGATAAACACGATCGGCGACGGTGCGGGTGGGAACGACTCCGCCGATCACGGCCACCTGACAATAGACTTCCACCGGCAATTGACTCAGACGCACGCCGGCCACTTTCGCCAGGCGCTTGAGCAACTGCTGACGGATTTTGGCGTCGACGGCGATCTGCCCCAGCGAGCGTTTGTCGCCCTCGTCGACCTGCCGCCGGTAGCCGGGCGCCAGTTCGATTTTACTTTCGACCTTGCGCACGCCGGGGAGCGTCCGCACGACCGCTTCGGCCAAATTGCGTTCCTGCAACGTGCGGACGACGCCGGTGAGGCGCACCGTGCCGTCGCTGACCTGGATTCTCATCGCGCGCAGCAGCGGTCGTTTGGTTTGGATGAGCCCAGCGTGGATCTGCCGCCGCAATTCCGGATCGGGGACGACGATCTCCTTTTTTATGGCCGAGGGAACGGGCATGGGCGTCGCTTCGCCGGCCGGCGTTTGTTCGTCGGGCGCGGGCGTGGCTTCGTCTTCTTGCGCGTAACCGACCGCCCATAGGCAAACCAGTAAGGTCAAAACGCAAAATAAAAGCAGCCCGCTCTTTTTCATACCCGTAAGCTGCCACGATCCATGACGGTGGGCAAGCCGCTTACATCACAGCGTTTTGGGCCTTGCCGGTCGAACGGCTTTCTGTTAACAAAGGAAGACTTTCACGGGGTTCACGCTTGCGGTTGCTTCGTTCGTTTTGCTTGCTCCTGCTCCTGTTGTTGCCAAGCCTGGCGACCGCGCAATCCATTCCCGACATCTCCCAATTGCCGACCGGCAAACGCCCCGACAGCTGGCATATCTTCAACGGCTTGGCGCTGGGTCTCAATCCGGTTGTGCTCGGCGACCAGGTGAAGGCTTATTACAAAATGCCCTGGGGCGAAGGAAAATCTCTGCTCACCGCCGATTCCCATTGGCGCATCGGCACCAACAGCGTGTTCAGTCCTTCGTACATCCGGCCGGGCGTGATGATCGGCGTGTCGCCGCTGTTGATCATGGACCTCGACTTGACATACGGTCCGGGCATCAATTTCATGCACTATGCCTATGATTCTTACGACGACCATATGGACCCGGTGGTGCTGGGCGAGATGGAGGATTACATCGGCATCTTCCATCAATACAGCGCCAACATGACGCTCAAGGCGGGCGTGGGACCGATTGCCGTGCTGCATTTCAGCGATTATGAGTACTTCACCTCCGAAGAGTACTACTTCAACTGGGAAAACGCCTCGATCTTCAAGACCGGTTACCTGATGCGCCACAAGCTGTTTCTGCTCTGGGAATTCGATAAGAACTGGCGCATGTTCACCAACTGGGAGTGGATGCATTACTACACCACCGATAAACAATTTCAGTTGCTTTCGTGCGGATTGCTGATCACCAACGAGCTTCCATACGGGATGTCGTTGCTGTTTCAAAACGGTTACCACCTACAAAACGAGCACTTCACCGGCCTGAAATTCTGGATGGCCACCTTCCGCGAGTGGGACTTTCCATCTAAGTAGCTGATCAAGTCGTCCCTGGCTTGATTGGCTTACGGTCGACGAAAAGCGCGGTTTTCGTCTCCCTCCATTTTCGCCGTCTCGGATCGACGACGAAAGTGACGTCCCTTTCCTGGGGCGCGACTTGGACGTTTAAAAAAATTATTTAACAGCCGAAGTGGATTAGCTTCTCTAAAAGTCGATAACGTATTAGAAAAGCAGCAAGTTATCCTTGCCCATCACCCGATTTTACGAAAAATCGCTGATAAAATCGGCTGGAGTGTCCCAACTGTTTGATTTATCGTAAGTACTACATGTAGTAGGCAAAACATGGTCTATATCCAACCAGTTGCGTTTTTTCTTTGACTTGATCGCAGCATGTATGCTAGTTTTTGACCGCCTGTCGCGTGCGGCGACATGGTAGGGGGAATTGTATATGCGCATCAAAGAAGTTGAACTTGTTGGCTTTAAATCGTTCGTCGACAAGACGCGGATTGCCCTGAACGAGGGCATCTGCGCCGTGGTCGGCCCGAACGGTTGCGGCAAAAGCAACGTCGTGGATGCGGTGCGTTGGGTCATGGGGGAAATGAGTGCGAAAAGCTTGCGTGGCTCGGACATGCAGGATGTCATCTTCAACGGTACGGAAACCCGCAAACCGATGGGAATGGCTCAAGTTTCCATCATTTTCGATTGCGAGGACGGTCGCTGCCCGGTCGGTTACGAGGGGATGGCGGAAATACAGGTCACCCGGCGATTGTATCGTTCGGGCGAAAGCGAATACCTGATCAACCGCCGGCCATGCCGTTTGAAGGATATCGTCGACCTTTTCCTGGACACCGGCATCGGTTCACGCTCGTATTCGATCATCGAACAGGGGCAGATCAACAAGATCATCGGCGCCAAACCGCTGGAGCGGCGCACCCTGATCGAGGAAGCCGCGGGCATCAGCAAATACCGGGTCAAGCGCGAGGAGGCTGAGCGCAAGATCGAAGCCACGCGCATCAACCTCAACCGCGTCAACGACCTGGTGTACGAAATCACCCGCACGGTCAACAGCCTGCAGCGGCAGGCGAAAAAGGCCGAACGCTACAACGAACTCAAAGCCGAGCTGCGCGAGCTCGACCTGGAACTGGCGGCGCGGCAACAGATCTTTTTCGCAAGCGAAAAGGCGCGCGTGGGTGCGTCGCTCGCCCGCTTGCAGGACAGCCACCTCGAAACGCACAACAGGATCGAGAGCGAGGAAACGCGCTTGGCGGCTCTGCGGCTGGCGGCGCTGGAACAGGAAAAGGCGATCATCGCCGCATCCGAAGCCGTCGGCGAATTGCGCGAAGTCGTTCGCAAGGACGAGACGGGTCGCGACCTGCTGCAGCGCGACATCGAGCATCTGCAGGTGCAGATCGCGCAGTGGACCGAGGAAATCGAAAACGCGCGCGAGCGCATCGCCGGGCATGACCAGGAAATTGCCGCTTCATCGCAGAAAATCGAAGCGCTGGACAAACAGATCGGCCTGGCCGATCGCAACCTGGCCACCTGCCGCGAGATCCTCAACGACTCCCTCGCCCGCCGGCGCGAACTGGACGGGTCGTCGGAAGCCGCGCGCAACGAATTGCTGCGCCTGGCCGGTCGGCATGCCGCGCTGCAACGCGCCGTGCAGGATCACCGCGAGCAGCAGGAAACGCACCAGCGGCGGGTGACGGCCAACCGCGAACGCCGCGATGTATTGGCCGCCGAAGGCGACAAATTGACCGCGCACCTGCAGCAGCAGCGCGAAAAGCTCGCCGAGCTGCAGGAACTGCGCGCCGTGCAGGAAAACGAACTGACCGAAAAGCGCAACCGCCTCGCCCGCATGCGCGAGGAAACGGAAAACAAGCGCAAGGAATACGAACAGCTCAAGCGGCAATACGACGAAAAGCGCGTGCGCCTGGAAAGTCTCGAAGAGATGCGGCGCAACATGGAAGGCTACCAGGAGGGCGTGCAGCGTATCATCCAGGCGGCCAAATCCGCCGACGACGGCCTGAACGGCACAAGCAAGGCGATCCTGGGCGTATTGGCCGATAAGCTGGATGTGCCGGAAAAATTCGAAACGGCGCTTGAAGCGATTCTCGGCGAGCGGTTGCAGGCCGTGCTGGTCACCGACCAGGACGCCGGCGCGACCGCGGCCGACTTCCTCAAAGAGAAGCAGGCGGGACGCGGTTCGTTCGTCCCGTTGCAGCCGCGCATGGTGTCGATGGCGCACTACCCGGCCGAGACGGTCGGGCAGACGCTGGGCCCGCTGGCCACGCACATTCAAGTCGAGCCGCAATATCAGCCGGTCACCGACGTCCTGCTGCAGGACGTGCTGGTGGTCGAGGATCTACCCACGGCCGTGCGGTTGCATAAGGCCAACGGCTACACCGGCGCGTTCGTCACGCTCGACGGCGAGGTCGTCGATCGCGCGGGCATCATCACCGGCGGCCAGGTGGATTCGGTGACCTCGGGCATTCTGCAGAAAAAGCGGCAGATCGCCAAACTGCAGAAAGAAGTGAATCAGCTCGAAAAGGCCTTCAACGAAGCGCAGGACGGCTACCACAGCCGCATGGGCATGATCGGTCATCTGGACGAAACCATTCGTTCGGGCCAGGAAAACCTGGACGCCAACCGCCTGGCCATCGCCGAACTGAGCGGCGACATGCGGCGCGACAATGCCGAACTGGAGCGCATCAACGCCGAAGCGGCGCAAACAGAAGAAACTTTTGCCCGCCTGAGCGAACAAGGCGAACAGTTAATCGCCCGGCACGAGCGGGAAGTAGCCGAACTGGGCGAACTCGATGGAGCGCTGGCGGCGGCGCGCACCGCCGCCGACGACACCAACGCCGCGCAATCGGCCGTCACGGTCGAAATCGACGCGCAGCAAAAAGCGATGCACGAAGCGGCGCTGACCGTCAACAACCTACAACAGGAACTGCGCACGACGGCGGACCGGCGCGAGGCGGCGTTTCGTCTACGCGAAGAAGCGGCCGGCACGGTTTCGCGCCGCAGTGAGCAGGTTGAACGAGCGCACGAACAACAGGAAACCAACCGCGAACAGATCAACGAAATCACCGACCGCCTCACCGGTCTGATGCAGCGCCTCGAAGCGGCCGAACGTCACAGCGTGCAGGTTCGCGAGGGCGCCGACGAAAAAACCGGCGTCGTCGACGAGACTGAAAAAGGCATCAAGATGCTGCGGCGCGATCTGGACGGTTACGACCACGAAATCAAATCGTGCGAGCTGGAGCTGGTGCAGCTCAACATGAAGACCGAGCATCTGGCCGAAAAGCTGGCCGAACGCTATCAGATGACGCTGGCCGACTTGAGCGAGCCCACCGACGAAGCGGAAATGGACACCGAATCGTTGCAGAACCGCCAACGCGAAATCTCCGACCGCATCGGCCGCATGGGCGAGGTCAATCCCAACGCGATCAACGAGTACGAGGAAGAACAAAAACGTCTAGACACGTACCTCACCCAGAAAGCCGATCTGGATGCGGCGATCGACGAGTTGAAGAAGGCCATCGCTAAAATCAACAAGACCAGCAAAGAGCGTTTCCTGGAGACCTTCAAGCTGGTTGACGACAAATGCGGCGAGATCATTCCCCTGCTCTTCGGCGGCGGCAGCGCCAAACTGGAGCTGACCGAACCGGACAAGCCACTCGAATCCGGCGTGGACATTATCATCCGGCCGCCGGGCAAGAAGCTGCAGAACGTCAACCTGCTTTCCGGCGGCGAAAAGGCGCTCAGTTCTTTGGGATTGATCTTCTCGATCTTCCTGATCAAACCCAGCCCCTTCTGCCTGCTGGACGAGGTCGACGCTCCGCTGGACGACGAGAACGTCTCGCGGTTCAACAAGCTGATCGAGAAAATGGCCGAGCACAGCCAGGTCATTATCATCACGCACAACAAATCGACGATGGAATGCGTCGACACGCTCTACGGCGTGACGATGCAGGAAAAAGGTGTTTCCAAGTTGGTCAGCGTGCGCCTGGTCGAAGAACCGCCGGTCCACTGACACGGCGGATCACATAGAAAAAGCCGGCTCCGCAAGGAACCGGCTTTTCTTTTTTTAATCGATCGATGGGTGATTACTGTTTAGCGCTCGGAATGATCTCCACCTGCGGGCGATCAAACAACACGGTCAAATCCACCCGGCGCCACTCTGGATTCTGCTTGACGGATTTCGCGGCTTCACCCAATTCCTTGCGAGCCGTTTCCGAACCGGAAGCGCGCATGTAAATGCGGCTTTTCAACAGGCCATGCTGCGCCAGGTAGTAACGAACCACCAGCGCACGGCGGCGGGTCAGGTCCATATTGTCGGTCGCCGATCCGGGCAGATCGGCGTGGGCTTCCAAAAGTAGATAGAACCGATGCTCTTTCGCCATTTTTTTGAGTAAAGCGGCGGCCTTGTCGAGTTTTTCCGCTTCGGAGGCTTTGATCTGGTTGGAATTGAAGTCGAAATAGACCGACACTTTGAAATTGGCCAGTTCCTCCGGCGGCCCCACCGTGGCGGGCGCTTCGGCATTGGCTTTCTTTTTCGCTTCGGCGCATGTACGGGCCAAATTCGCCAAGTTCACACTCTCGATGGCGGTAACTTTGGACCCTTCTTCCTCGCCGTCGCTATACAGCAATTCCGCTTGTTTGAGCTTCATTTCCGCGCTCTGGAACTCGTTAGGGCACAATGCGGGCGCATCTTCTTCCTGCGCCTGCGCCACCGCGGCTTTGGCCGCTTCCAGCTCCGGCAGCGTATCTATTTTCGAGCTGCACCCAATCAGGAACAGCAACACACTACACACCAGACTCATGAAGACGATGCGCTTCATCTGCCTCCTCCTAGACGAACGCCATGGTTCGCCTCTTGTTATTGGCCGATCAAGATAGAATCGCAGAATTCTTATACCGTGATTAGACGGGGCGTGCAAGTACAGATTGCGCTGTCGCGTAGATTTTTGTCGGAAGAACAATTAAATCGCGCAATTACAGACCCGGAACCGGCAGAGGCATACGCCGCTCCTGTTTTCGTTTGGCGGCGCATTCAGCGGCCAGACGATACAATCGCAGAGCTTCCTGTAAGGTTGTGCGGGCCAAATCATACTGTTGCGATTGCATCAGGCGCTCGCTTTGGCGAACCATCATTTCGGCGGCGCGCCATTCATCGGGACAATATTTGTCCGCATCCAAGGCGGCGGCGTCGATTTTCGCTTCTTCCACCCGGTGTTGCGAACTCGTAAAGTTCGTCCCCGCCCCGGCGCACGCCGACAACACCGGCGGGCCAAGGGCGACCGTCAAGAAAAACAACAGTCGGAGCAAACGTTTCATGGTTCCATTATAGCGCCGGATCAGCGCATCATTTGCAGTTTCTTTTTGGCGATCTCCGCCTCGCGCGTTTTCGGATACATTTCAATCACTTTTTCGAAAAAGAGCCGCGCATCGGCAAGCTGTCCGTTTTCGAAAAAGGCCACGCCCATCCGCAAATAGGCGGTGGAGGCAAATTTACTGTTCGGGTAACGGGTCACCAGCGTATCGAAAGCGAGGATCGATTCTTCCCAATTTTTTTGTTTGAACTGACACTCGGCCAGATAGAACTGCGCTTCATCCAGCACCTTGCTTTTCGGATAGGTGGCGATGTAATCGCGAAACTTGGCCTTCGCCGCTTCCAGGTTGCCCTGATTGTACAAAGCCATCGCCTGGTTGAAGGAGTCACGCTCGGTGATCAATTGCTGCTCGTCACCGGTATCGATGTATTTGATGCCCAGTTCTTTCTCG
>DAINPV010000016.1:0-25434 GCA_036743315.1 bacterium
TAGCTTATAAAATTTAGCCGTGGGACACTCGGGAAAAAGTGTCCCACGCCAATAGAACGGGCGTTCGAGCGCCATTTCCGCCGTAGGGGTAGGCCCCCGTGCCTACCCAGCCCAGGGCAACCCAGACCAGGGCAACCACGGGGGGTTGCCCCTACAATTAACACACAGCGCTCTTTGAAAAATCCGGGACATGTACTCGTTACGTGTCCCGTGATTTTAAGGTCGGTTCGTCGCGTACTTCAAACTGCTGTTGCCGTTGTCGTAGTAGCTGATGTGCACGTAGCCGTCGCCGTCGACGGCGATGGACGCGCCGATGCCGCTGTTGGGCGACGGATCGACAATCTCAGTGACCCACTCGCCGTCCGTCGCGAACGACTTATTTATCCTGCCAAAGAACCGAAAAGGCGGCATGCGGATCCTTTCTTTATGGCTGCCGTCCCGACAACTCGCTTGACGAATTTCGGCGCATGGCGGAAAGTGACCGGCAATTCCATTACGAGGGGGACGCCGCCGATGTCGGGCAAACGCAGCACGGCCATTCAGGACGAAAACGCGAAGATCGCCGCCGATCATTTTCTCGGCATCGACACCGCGGGCAAAAAGGCCGAGGAGATCGAACTGGAGTGGTTCGAGAACCACTACCACGGCGACATGCCGCAGCTCACCTTGCGCGCCGTGCTCATGGGCATGTTCCTGGGCGGCATCATGAGCCTGTCGAACCTGTACATCGGCCTGAAAACCGGCTGGGGGTTGGGCGTGGCGATCACCGCGTGCATCCTGTCGTATTCGCTGGGCTCGGTGATGCAGAAGGTCGGCCTGTTGAAGACGAACCTCTCGATTCTGGAAAACAATTGCATGCAGTCCACCGCCAGCTCGGCCGGTTACTCGACCGGCGGCGCGCTGGTCAGCGCCATCGCCGCGCTGCTGATGATCGAAGGCCAGCACCTGAACTTCTGGCTGCTGATGGTCTGGACGATCTTCCTGGCCATCCTCGGCGTGACCATGGCCATCCCGATGAAACGCCAGATGATCAACATCGAACAGTTACGCTTCCCCTCGGGCGTCGCGGCCGCCGAAACCCTGCGCAGCCTCTACGCCAAGGGCGAGGACGCGACGAAAAAAGCCTCCGCGCTGTTGTACGCCGGGTTGGTCGGCGCGGTGATGTCCTTCTTCAAGGACAACACCTACAGTTGGTACCCGGAAAAATTCCGCACGCCGTACTCGTTCGATCTGCCCGCCGCCTTGAAGATGAAAGGGCGCACCTTCAGCGAGTGGACGATCAGTTGGGACAACAGCCTGATCATGATCGCCGCCGGCGCGCTGATCGGCATCCGCACCGGCTGGTCGATGCTGGCCGGCGCGATTCTCAACTTCGGCGTGCTCGCCCCGATGGCCCTGGCCGCCGGCGAACTGCACCTGGGCGCGACGGGCGAACTGGGCTACCGGCAGATCGTCGACTGGTCGCTGTGGCCCGGCGCCGCGATCATGGTCACTTCGGGCTTGATGACCTTCCTCTTCGGCTGGCGCACCATCGGCCGCGCCTTCGCCGGCATTAAAAACCTCATCCCCAGCGCCAACCGCACGGTCGACCCGCGCCTGACCGCGATGGAGGCCATCGAGGTTCCCGGCTCGTGGTTCATCCTGGGCGTGCTCTTCAGCGGCCTGGGCTGCATGGCGATTTTGGCGATCAGCTTTTCCGTCTCCTGGTGGATGGGCGCGCTCAGCGTGGTCATGACCTTCTTCCTGGGCATCGTCGCCTGCCGCGCGACCGGCGAAACCGACATCACGCCGATCGGCGCGATGGGCAAGATCACCCAGTTGATGTACGGCGTGCTCGCCCCCGCGCACCGCGTGGCCGGCGGCGCGCTGCAAGCGGCGAAGATCAACCTGATGACCGCGTGCGTCACCGCCGGGGCCGCCGGTTCCAGCGCCGACCTGCTGACCGACCTCAAGTCGGGCTATCTGCTCGGGGCCAACCCGCGCCGCCAGTTTCTGGCGCAGTTCTGGGGCATCTTCGCCGGCGCGGCGGTGATCGTCCCGGCCTTCTACCTGCTGGTGCCCGACGCGAGCGTGCTGGGCAGCGCCAAGTTCCCCGCGCCCGCCGCGCAGGTGTGGAAGGGCGTGGCCGAACTGCTGTCGCAGGGCCTGGGCGTGCTGTCCGAATCGCGCCGGTGGGGGTTGGCGATCGGCGGTCTGGTCGGCATCCTACTGGCCATCGCCGACAAGGTGACGCCGAGCAAATACAAGATGTACGTGCCCAGCTCGATGGGGCTGGGCCTGGCCTTCGTCATTCCGTTCTACAACACGCTGTCGATGTTCGTCGGCGCGCTGATCGTACACATCATGAGCAAGCGCAAGCCGCAGTGGTCGGAGGATTACACGGTGCCGATCGCCAGCGGCGTCATCGCCGGCGAAAGCCTGATGGGCGTATTCCTCAACCTCTCCACGCTCAATTTCAACGAAATCTGGCAGACGATCCGCGGAACCAACGGCGCGGCCGCCGTGCTGCCGACCCCGACGCCCGAAGCGCTGGCGCCCGCCGCCATGCTCACCCCCGAGGTCGTGCAGGGCGCCGCCGAGGCGCTCGGCGAAGCGGCAGCCGTTACGCCTGTGCCCTAACGACACCGGCGTAGATGCAAATGACCAGTAATTTGTTATGATTTGATGTAATTACTTTTACCTCGTCACTTTTCACTCATCATGCATAATTGCTTTGGCGCAAGCCAAGGCTTCCTGTCTTGATCTCTGCGCCATTAAGCGCGAATATCGCGCGCACTGGAGGACGCGGTCATGTCGATTTCGTCGTCTGATGAAGAAAATGTTTTTGCTTATTCCAAGGAATTCGAAGACGCCATCCACCGGATGATCGACGATCCGCCGGGGTCCGCCGCGCACGAACACTGGTTTCGCATGGCCCAGAACCGCGTGGACTTTCAGCGGTCGCACTTTCTGCCGACGATCCTGCGCTTCTCGCCGCTGACCGGAAAACGCGTGTTGGAAATCGGTTGCGGCACCGGACCCTCGACCGTGGTGATGGCCGAGGCGGGCGCGTCGGTGATCGCCCTGGACGTCGATCCGCGGATGACCGAAGCCGCGAGTCTGCGCATCCGCGATCACGGGTTGGCGCACGCGGCCCAGGCGCACTGGGTCGAGCGCACCGACGCCCTCGCGTTTCCGGACGAGCATTTCGACCTTATCGTCGTCAACGGGGTGATGGAGCACGTGCGGCCGGAAATGCGCGCGGCGATCCTGCGCGAACTCTGGCGCGTGCTGCACCGGGGCGGGCAGATGTTCATCGGCGAAACGCCCAACCGCCTCTGGCCGATCGACGATCACACCACCGGCCTGTGGTGGGTGCATTACCTGCCCGCCGCCTGCGCACGGCGCTACGCCCTGCTGCGCAAACGCATCAAACCGGCCGACGACATGTTCGCGCGCGGCGCCTTCGGCTGCACCTATCGCGGCCTGATGAAAGCCCTGCCGCGCAACGAAACGCACGTGCTCAACGTGGAACGGCCCTATTCGTGGCTCGAACAGTTCCACCATCGTTTGCTGAACAAACACGGCTTGGCGCGGGGGATCGGCTGGCTGGCCTACGCGACGCTCGCCGTCGTCCAGACGCTCATCCTCGAGCCGGTGTTCGACATGCCGCTCGACGGTCTGATGCCCTACCTCAGCCTGGCGATCGAAAAGGTGCTGCCGATTTTCTAATCCGCGCCGGAGTGGAGACTCAGTCGCTCGAAGTGTCATGTTATAAGTTATGAATTGAGGTAAGTACAATCAACTTGTCACTAATAACTCGTCACCTATCACTCGCGGCGCGTCCCGCGGCGCGTCCGGTCGCCCAGGCCCAGGCGAAGTTGTAGCCGCCGATCGGCCCCCAGGCGTCGAGCATCTCGCCGCAGAAAAACAAACCGCGCTGCCGTTTGCTTTCCAGCGTGAGCGGGTCCACTTCGGCCAGATCCACGCCGCCGCCGGTGACTTCCGCGTGGCGATACCCCCCGTGGCCGGTCCACGGCAGGCGGTAGCGCGTCAGCGCCTCGATCAACTTCCGGCGTTCGTCGCGGCGCAATTGCGCCAGGCGGCCATCGGCGGCGACGCCCGCTTCGGTCTGCAACGCCGTCGCCAAACGCGCGGGCAACTCGCGCCGCAGCACGGTGGCGACCTGCACGTTCTCGCTTTGGCGCAAGCGTTGCTCCCAGGCCGCCTCGTCCAGGGGAGTCCACTGCACGAAAAGCGGTTGCGCTTCGCCGCGCAGCAGCGCGCGCACGGCGACGTAGGCGATGTCGAGCACCGCCGGTCCGCTGTATCCCTTGTGCGTGAACAGCAACGCGCCGGACGACGCGACGCGCCGCCCCGCGACCGTCGCGCTCAGCGTGACCGGCAGACTGACGCCCGCCAGCGCCGCGTGCACCGGCGGCTCGGCCAGCAGCGGCGTGAGCGCCGGATAGGTTTCGTGGACGACGTGCCCGAGGGCGCGGGCCAGGCGCAGCCCGCTGCCGTCGCAGCCGGTGGCCGTCGCGGACAATCCGCCCGTGGCCAACACGACCGCGTCGGCGGTGACGAGCGCGCCGTCCTGGAGATGAATGTCCCACCGCGCGCCGTCGTCGGCCCGGCGCAGGTCGCGCACCGCGGCGCCGAAGCGGAAGCGTACGCCCAGCCGGCGCGCGTGCGCCTGCAACGCGTCGCGCACGTCGCGCGCTTGATTCGACGCCGGAAAGAGCTTGCCCGTTTCCGCTTCCAACATCAGCGGCACGCCCAACGTTTCTTCGAAGAAACGGCGTTGCTCGGCCAACGGCCACGAGCGCAGGATCTTTTTGAGCGTGTTGGGGGAGGAATCGGTGACGTAGCGCGCGGGATCGAGGGCGCCGGGCAGCACGTTGCAGTGGCCGCCGCCGCTGAGCAGAATCTTGCGTCCGCCGTCGGCGGTGCGCTCCAACAGCGTGACGTCGTCGCCGGCTTCGGCCGCGAAAACGGCGGCCATCGTGCCGGCCGCGCCCGCGCCGATCACGGCCACGCGCCGTTTGTGTTTCGCGTCAGCCATGTCCCCGCTCGTGGTTGGTCGAACGGCTCAGCCCTTGTAAAATCCCGCGATCGCCAGCGACACTTCCATGATCTCCTCGGCGGTCAGCTCCGGGTACACCGGAATGGAGATCACCTCGGCCGACGCGGCTTCCGCGTGCGGGAACGCGCCGGGTTTCAGGCCCAGGAAGGCGAAGCACGGTTGCAGATGCAGGCACAGCGGATAATACACCGCGCAGCCGATGCCGTTTTCGCGCAGGTAGGCCAGCAGTTCGTCGCGCCGTTGCGCACGCAGGGTGAGCTGGTTGTAGATGTGCCGCCCCGCGCCCGCGGCGGGCAGCTCGGCCGCCCCGGCGGGCACGCCGGCGATCTCGAACGCCTCGCGGTATTTTTCGGCGTTGGCGCGCCGGCCCGCGTGCCAGCCTTCCAGGTGCTTGAGCTTCACCGACAGCACCGCCGCCTGCAGCGCGTCGAGGCGGAAGTTGCCGCCGATCAGGTCGTGATAGTACGTGCGCGACTGGCCGTGGTTGCGCAGCACGCGCAGGCGTTGCGCGGTTTCCTCGTCGCGGCAGGTGAGCAAGCCGCCGTCGCCGAACGCGCCCAGGTTTTTGCTCGGGAAGAAGCTGAACGCGCCGTAATGCCCCACCGAACCCGCGCGGCGGCCCTGCGCGTTCGCGCAGCCGATGGCCTGCGCCGCGTCTTCGATCAGCGCGATGCCGCGCTCTTCGCACACGGCCAGCAGCCTGTCGCACTCGGCCCAGCGGCCGAACAGATGCACGATGATGACCGCCTTGGTCTTGTCGGTGAGCGCCGCGATCGCCGCGTCCTGGTCGAGGTTGTAGCTGCGCGGATCGATGTCGACGAACACCGGCGTCGCGCCCAAACGGGTGATCGCGCCGACGGTGGCGAAAAACGTGAACGGCGTGGTGATCACTTCGTCGCCGGGGCCGACGTTGCGGTCCATCAGCGCGACCAGCAACGCGTCGCTGCCGGAGGTCAGGCCCACCGCCGCGCCGGCGCCGCAGTAAGCCGCCGCTTCGCGTTCGAACTGCGCGACCGTTTCGCCGAGGATGTATTTGCCCGAGCGGCACACGTCGATGACCGCCGCTTCGACTTCGTTCTTAAATTGTTCGTACTGCCGAGTCAGATCCAGCAACGCAACGCCCATGATGTTCTCCCTCATCGGTGAGTAAAAAAATCGGCCAAACAGTAGCAGAGAGCGGACGGCAAATCCATCCTTCCCTTCCGGCGGGCGAATGCGTACACTACCGCCATGAACCGCCTGAACATCGCGGCGCTTTTCGCCCTGCTGCTCCTGCTCGCCGCCTGCGCGCCCGGGCGGTTGGCTCCCGACGCCGCCGGTTCGGTCGGCCGGCCCGACGACGGCGAACTGCGCGACGGCGTGCCCTTGGCATCCTCCCCGGACATTCTCGTCCTCGAACCGGCCAAAGCCTACGGCACGAAGGAACTAGTCGATCTACTGGAGATGGCGGCCGAGGAAATGCGTCTGGCGTATCCCGAAACCGCGCCGCTGGTCGTCGGCCACCTGTCGCAGAAAGGCGGCGGAACCCTTTCGCCGCACCGGAGCCACCAGAGCGGACGCGACGTCGACGTGGCCATGTACACCAAGGACAACCAACTCGTGCGCGGCTTCCGCGGCATGAGCGCGCAACGGCTGGACATCGAAAAGACCTGGTATTTCATGGAAACGCTGTTGGAAACCGGCCGCGTGCAGTACATCCTGCTCGACTGGAACCTGCAGCAAATCATGTACGAGGAACTCCGGGTCGTCTATCCCCAACAGCAACTGAGCCAGTGGTTCCAGTACCCGCGCGGGCGCGGCGAGCGCCGGGGGATCATCCGTCACGCCGCCGGCCACGCCGACCATTTGCATATCCGCATCCACTGCCCGGAAACCGACCGCTATTGCCAAGATTGACGATGTTTCGGTATTGCCGGGGACGCCCAAAAGGCATCGCCGTTCGGCGGTTTTCTCATGCCGGGCGCCGAGCCGACCGTTGGATCATCCTTTTGGATAAGCTTTCACGATGTCGGCCGCGACCCGTTTCCACGAGTCGCGGCCGGTCCTCTTTTCAATGCTTCTCTTTTTTTATGCATGAGATGTTTTTATGAAAAGAACTTTTATCTCGCCTTGCATGTCTATTATCGCTATAGCAATATATTGTTACCTAGCAATATAGTGAATATATAACATACGAACAGGCGGAATGGCAAGCGTTTTTTTGCAAATTTTTAATGCAGGGAACCCGGAGCGATGTTGAACAAAAGGCGTTCGCCAAGGTTTTCCCTTTAGGTAAATAAAAAATGACGGATTACCTTTGAAAAATTGTATAATTAGCGGTGATCGGTTTTGGCATTCCGATCGAGGGCTTAAAAGTACATGTTAGATCGTCGGGTGTTTTCTTTCGGTTTTGTGGGGATACTTCATTCGCTGCTGCTGTTTTTAATAGCGGCCGGAGTGGTGCATGCCCAAACCTCCATCAAGGCCGACCTGACCGAACAAGAGCGCCAGTGGTTGGCGAATCATCCGGTGATCCGCATTGCGCCCGACCCGTTTTTCCCGCCGATCGAGTGGTTCGACGAAAACGGGCGCTACCAGGGTTTGTCCGCCGAAATGATGGCGATGCTCGGCGAGGAACTGGGCATTCAATTCCAGCCGGTAAAATATTCGACCTGGGACGAGGTGCTGGCGGCGGCGCACAACCGGGAGGTGGACCTGCTGCCCGCCGCCGCGCAGACGGAGCAACGTTTCGACTATCTGCTGTTCACCGATCCGTACATCGTGCTGCCCGGGGTGATCATCACCCGGCGCGACATGCCGCCGCACACGACGATCGAAGATCTATTTCAACGACGGGTGGCGGTGGTGTCCGGTTACGTCTGGCACGAGATGCTCACTCGCGACTACCCGGATCTTCGTTTGCTTCTGGTCGAGGATTTGGCGACCGGATTGCATAAGGTGTCGTTCGGCGAGATCGACGCCATTATCGGCACTCTGCCGGTGGCCTTGTACTACATCGAGAAGGAAGGCATCACCAACCTGCAGATTTCCGGCAAGACCAACTACTTCACCAAATTGTCGATGGCGGCGCGCAGCGACTGGCCGCTGCTGCATTCCATTTTGCAGAAATCGTTGACCGTTTCGCTGGCGGGGGAAAAGCGGAAGATCCTGAACAAGTGGATCAAACTGGATCGGCCGCCGCTGTACAAGGACCGGCGCTTCTGGGGCTGGCTGATCGTCGCGGTCACGGCGATCGCATTGGTCATCGGCTTCATCCTGTCCTGGAACCGGACGCTGAAACGGGCGGTGGAAGCGCGCACGCGCGATTTCCAGCGCGAGTTGACCGAACGCATCAAGGCCGAGGACGCCTTGCGCGACAGCGGGGAGATGTTCCGCGCACTGACGGAAAATTCCCCGGACGTCATCATGCGCTTCGACCGGCAATGCCGGCATTTGTACGTCAATCCGGCCGTGGTCAAATTGACGGGCCTTTCGCCGGAGTCGTTTATCGGCAAAACGCACGAGGAACTGGGCTTTCCGCCGGATTTGTGCGCCTTGTGGAAAAAGGGCATCGAACAGGTGTTCTCCGACGGTCAAGGCAACCGGCTGGAATTTCAAATGCCCAACGGTTTGTGGATCGACTGGCAGTTGGCGCCCGAGCTGGATTCGGACGGCCGGGTCAAGGCGGCGATCACCGCGGCGCGCGACATTACCGAGCGCCGCAACGCCGAGGAAAAGCGCCTGTCGCTGGAAGAGCAATTGCGGCAATCGCAGAAGATGGAGGCGATCGGCCGGCTGGCCGGCGGCATCGCCCACGACTTCAACAACATCCTCACCGGCATCTTCGGTTACGCGGAACTACTGCGGGCGAACCTGGAGAAAAACAGCCCGCTCACAGAGTACGTCCGGGAAATTCTGCAGGCCGGCGACCGGGCGATGAAGTTGATTCAGCACCTGCTGGCGTTCAGCCGCAAGCAGATCATCGCGCCGCGTCCGATCGACCTCAACGACACGATCGCCAAGGCGAAGAACATGCTGATGCGCATCATCGGCGAAGACGTCGAACTGTCCTTCCACCCGGGCGCGGCGATCGGTTGCATCCACGCCGATCCGAACCAGATCGACCAGATTCTGATCAACCTGTGCGCCAATGCGCGCGACGCCATGCCCCGCGGCGGTCAAGTGTTCATTCTGACCAAAAACGTTCATCTGCATGCGCAGACGATCGAAACCGAGGAGCCGCCCGTCACCGGCGATTACGTGCTGCTGACCGTGCGCGACACGGGCACGGGCATCGACGCGAAAACCAGGGAACACATTTTCGAGCCGTTCTTCACCACCAAGGAGCTGAACAAAGGCACCGGGCTGGGCCTGGCCACCGTGTACGGCATCGTCAAGCAGAACGGCGGCGCGATTGCGGTCGATTCGGCGCCGGAGGGCGGCACGACCTTCCGCATCTATTTCCCCGTGCATCGCGGCGCGATCGCCAAAGAGGAGACCGAGCGCCGGCCGTCACCGATCGACGGCCACGAAACCCTGTTGCTGGTCGAGGACGAGGACATGGTGCGCACGTTGGCCAAGAAAATCCTCGAACGGCAGGGTTACACCGTGTTGGACGTCAACGAAGGCGAACGGGCACTCGAACTCTGGCGGCAACACCGCACGGAAATCGACCTGGCGATCATCGACGTGATCATGCCGAAGATGAACGGCGACGAACTGTGCCGGCGCCTGCGGCAGGACAAACCGAATCTTAAAGTGCTGTTCATGTCGGGTTACACGCAGGACATCATCGACCGCGACGGCCGGCTCGAGCCCGATACTTTCTACCTGGGCAAACCCTTCACCATCGATTCGCTCATGCACAAAGTCCGTCAGTGCCTGGACGAGTAAAAAAAAAGGGAGAGCCGCGGCTCTCCGGGAAAAAGAATCGGTTCGAAAAAAATTCGGTCGAATCAACTCTCCTTTATTTGTATTCGCAATCGAGCCAGGTTTTTACCTGCGCCCGCTCGGCGTCGGTAGGTTTGGCCGACAACAGCGGCGGCATTTTCTTTTTCTCGACCGTCCATTCGACGATCTCTTTCTTCTCTTTGGCGATCAGCTCCGGCTTGTCGAAATCGTAACCGGCCGGCGCACCCTTGCGCGCAAGGCCCGTTTTGGTCGAGCTGTGGCAGCCGTTGCAGTATTTCTCCAGGAACGCTTTGCCGAACGATTCATAGGTGAACTTGCAGTCGTCGGCCCGCAGCGTCGCGACGCCGATTTGGGCCAGCATTGCCAGGGCGACCACGGCCACGAACACCATTTTATAATGCTTCATGATCATCTCCTTCTTTTCATTCATCAGTAAAAAAGCGCCCATTCATCGGACAGCCGTACGTTTACTCTTCGTTGATTTTTCATGGAGGACGGTTTCATTAACTTACAAATATTCGCGCTCGTCAAATGCCGATCCAGCCCCCTCAACGGCGGGGCGGAATGCACCATGCCGGGGAAACGGACTTCGTGAACCGACTTTCTCCGTTTGCATGAATGAAAAAAGTTCTCTACAGTACTTGTTGGTATTTATCCAAAGGACGATTCGACGACATGAGTCCCAAAACGCGCAATCCGGAAGACCGCCGCGAGATCATCCTCGATACGGCGATGCAACTGTGGATCGAAAAAGGCTTCGAGGGCATGCGCCTGGACGTCGTCGCCAAAAAGGCGCGCGTCAGCAAGGGCACGCTCTATCAGGTGGCCGACAACAAGCTGGATCTGGCGTTTCTCATCATGCAGCGGCGCTTCGACGGCGACTTCGAGCGCATCCGCCAGGCGTTGGTCAAGTGCGAGGATCCGATCGAAATTTTGCGGCAGGCGCTGCACGACCTGATCCCCACCGTGCGCGAGGATCCGGGCGCGTACGCCATGGAGATCGAGTTTTTCGCCATGGCCATGCGGCATCCGCACTTGGGCCGGCGCGTGGACGCGTACATCACGCCGCACATCGACCAATTCAAAGCCGAGTTGTCGCACTGGGTCGATCTGGGCATCAAAAAAGGCACGATCCGCCCCGACGTCGACGCCAAGATCCTCGTCGACATGACCCACGCCTGGGGCCATCTGATGTGGCACGAGTGGATCACGCACAAGGAAGTCTCGCCGGACGAACTGCGCCGGCGCACCGATCACTTCATGGATCTGCTGTTCCGCAACGTGCGCGCCGAAAACAATTAAAACGAACGCTCGAAGGTCAGGTACATCGCCCGGCCGGGCAGGGGGAAGTTGCGCACGTCGACGATCCGCTCGTCGGTCGCGTTTTTCATTTCCACGCCCAAGCGCGTTTGCGCCTCGGGAAGAATCAACAATCCGGCGTTGAGCACGTGGCGCTCGTCGAGCTTTTTCGTGTTGGCGGCGGTCAGGTAATTGCCGTCGGCGTAATCGTACTCGACGAACGGGGCGAAGATGTCCGCACGTGTTTCCAGGCGCGCGGAGGCGGTGTGGCGCGGCCGGCCGGGAATCTGGCGGTCATCGCCGGCGTTTTCGTCGACGGCGTAAGTCAGCGTGTACGCGCCGCTCGCGGTCAGCCAGTCGGCCGGCGCCAGCCGCGCGGAAAGCTCCATGCCTTCCAGCCGCGCGCGGCCGATGTTGAACGGCTTGTAGCGAAAACCGCCGACCAGCACGTATTCGATCAGGTCGCGCACCTCGCTGCGGAAATACGCGCCCTCGAACGACAACCATGGGAACAGCGTCTGCATGCCGGCGTCCAGGTGCGTGGCGCGTTCGGGTTTCAGATCCGGATTTCCTTCGACATAGCCGTGTTGAAAATACAGCTCGCTGAAACTCGGCGCGCGAAACGAGCGGCCGACGTTGCCTTTGAGCGTCAGCCATGTCCATGGCTTGAGCGCGAGCCCGCCCTTGGGGCTGAACTGGTCGCCGGCGTCGGACACGTCGTCGTAGCGCAGCGCGCCCACGAGCGTCACGCGGCCCGACCACAGCAGCACCTGGTCGCGCAGGGCGACGGCGTAGGTCTCACGCGTGGGATCGTCGAACATTTCGTCGTCCAGCCGCGTGTGGCGGGCCAGGCCGTCGAGCGTCCAGAGCTGATGCGCGCCCCACACGTATTGCAGGCTGGGTTCGATCTGCGGTTCGAGTTCGACGCGCTCGCTGACGAAGGGCACGCCGGTCTGCTCGCCGTATTCGTCGCGGTAACGCGAGCGCTCGTAGCGGTTGGCCAGGCGCGTGCGCAAACTCAGGCCGGGCAGCCCGAGGCCGGTCCAGGCCGCCGAGGCCGAGGCGATGTCGCGCAGCAACCGCTCGTGCACGTGCGGCGAGGGAAAGGTGATCATCCCCGGCACGCCGGCGTCGGCGGAATACAGGTCGTTTTGCGCGGCGAGGCTCAGCGCGTCGGTCGGTTCGCCGGCGACCTTGACCAGCAGGCTGCGCTGATCGAGCTCGTTGTTGACGCGCACGTCCTGAAAATCGTCGCGGTCGTCCAACTCGGTGCCGCGGTTGTTGGTGAAACGATAGTCGCCGTCGCTGTGCAGGTACGAACCGGAAACGAAGGTGCGCCAGCGTTCGCCGCCGTCGCCGCGCGAGGCGGCCAACCGCCAGGTGTTGAACGAACCGTGGGTGACCGCCGCCGTGTGGCGGGCCGCGTCGTCGGGCCGGCGCGTGACGATGTTGATCACCCCGCCGATCGCGCCTTCGCCGTAGTAGGCCGAATCGCCGCCGCGAATCACTTCGATGCGTTCGATCTGCGCGGGCGGAATCGCGCCCAGGTCGACGCCGCCGCCGGCCGCCGTGTTCAGCCGCACGCCGTCGACCAGCACGACCACCTGCCGGCTCGCCGCGCCGCGAATGGACACCGTGGCGGTGGCGCCCAGGCCGCCCAGGCGCGTGACGTTCACGCCCGCCGCCCGGCGCAGCACCTCGTCGGTGGACACCAGGCGCCCGGCGTAATCGTCCATTTCGATGACCTCGACGAAGGCCGGCGGGTCGTCGGTCGATTCGTTGAGCCGCCGCGCGGTGACGGTCACCGGGGGCAGATCGCCGCCCTCGGTCGTTTCGTCCTCCGCCCACACGAGCGGCGCGCACAACAACACGAGCAGCAAAACGATGAGCGAACGGGCCGGACGCATGTGGTATCCTCGCTTGTCGGCAATGCCGGGGAATCGTGGCCCGCCGCCGCGGGGGTGTCAAGCGCGAGGGGCCGCCGGCGGCGCATTTTTCGGTTACGCAACGGTCAATTTAATGGTAGATGGTAAGTAGATAAAAATTGCAGCCGACCGGGCAATGCGGCTTACGTTCCCCAAGCTCCCGTTGACCGGCCCCGGTCGGCGAACCGTGCGGGGAAAGACAATGGAAACCCAATACCTCTTCGATTCCAAAGGCAAGTGGATCGCTTACCGAAAAGACCGGTTCGTGTTCAGCACGCGCGGGGTGTGGATCGGCTGGCTGCCCTGGGACGAGCCGGACGTGTTGGACGTCGACGGCGATTACCTGGGCACGATTTACAGCGACAATCGCCTGGTCCACTTCAACTGCCGGCCCTACCGCGGGTATCCGGGCCAGCCGGGGTATCACGGTTATCCGGGTTATCCGGGCTCGCCGGGGTTCATCGGGGCCACGCCGCTGCCCCGCGGCGTGAGCGACATCAAGGCGCTGGCGCGGTAAGAAAAACCCGCGGCTGCGGGGGCTTGCCCGACACAAGTTCGCATCAACAAAGCCGGGAACGGTCGTGGCCGGTCCGGAATTTCCGCATTCGCGAAAAGGATAATAGAAGCCGCTCGGCGAAGCGGGGCGCGGCAATCCCTACCGCCGGGGGCGGCGCGGTTAAAAAAACAGGGGCGAAACCATAAGATTTCGCCCTTGATCGGCAATTCAACTCAATGGATTGCGACCGCCGCGGTCAAGCGGATGTCGTCACGGTCGTCGTCGGATTACCAACGGCGATTGCGATTGCCGCCGCCGCCGCCGCCACCGCGACGATCGTCACGGGGGCTTTTTTCCTTGGCTTCGCTCACCTTGATGGTGCGGCCGTCGAGGTCGGTGTCGTTCAGACCGCTGATCGCGGCCTTGGCGCCGGCTTCATCGGCCATGGTGACGAAACCGAAGCCGCGGGAGCGCCCGGTGTCCCGGTCGGTGATGACGGCCACGTCGGTCACTTCGCCGAATTTGGCGAAGGCCTTACGCAAACTTTCATCGGTCGTGTCCCAGCTCAAGCCGCCAACGTACATCTTTGTATTCATTACTCGTATCTCACTTTCCTTTCGCGCCACCGCAGGGGCGACGCGATTCACTTAGCGGGAAAAAGTGCCCGCCCTCACTGGGTCGGCCCCAATGGTCGACCATCATCCTGTACTTTCCATACTTACCTTTTTGGAGAACAAACCAACGAGGAATGCGTAGGGCAAGTCGGGATATTTCTCAACAATCAAGCGCGAACGAATTCGTACTATTGTTGATAACCTATTGCCGGCGTCGACAAATGTCAAGGGCCTATTTTCTCCGACCCATCGGCCCGCCGGGATGTCGGGAATTGCGGATCGCGCCCGGCGATTTCCGCCGCGGTCGCTCAGGAAGGCGATTGACCTGATTCTCCGCCGTGGCATAATCGTTCGCGGGTGGGGGAGAGCCGTTTAACAACAATTTCTTCGAGGTTGCGTGAGCAGCGAGTCGTATTCCGCGCGGACCGTCGGTTGGACGCTGGGCGCCGCCTTGGCGTTGCTGGGATTGCCGACGTTGTACGTGGCGCTTTCCTCGTGGCATTGGCCGCTGATGCACGACGCGCCGCTGATGCATTACATCGCCTGGCGGCTGGCGGACGGGGCCACGGCCTACCGCGACCTGTTCGACATGAACCTGCCGGGCGCCTACTTCATTCATTCTTTGCTGTATGCCGCGTTCGGCGCGGCGGACCTGCCGTGGCGGTTGTTCGACCTGGCGTGGTTGGCGCTGACGGCGACGCTGCTGGCGTTGTACTGCCGTCCGTTCGGGGGCTGGGCGGCGGCGCTGGCAACACTGCTGTTTTGTTCGTTTCATCTGGCGAAGGGCCCCGGGTCGGTCGGCCAGCGCGATTTTCTGATTCTGCCGTTTATCCTGCTGGCGCTGCTGTCGTTGAACCGCTTTCTCCGCACGACCGAGTGGCGTTGCGCGGCGTTGGCCGGCCTGGCGCTGGGCGCGTCGCTGACGATCAAACCACAACTGGCGTTGCTGTTCGCGTTTTTCGCCGCCGCCATGATTGTCCGTCTCTGGAAAACGCCGGGGACGTGGCTGCGCGCCGCGGCGCTCTTGGGCGTTACGGGGATCGTCTTTCCCGCCGCGATGTTTTTCTGGCTGTGGCGCACCGACGCGCTCGCGCCGTTCTTGGACATCATGCGCCACTACCTGCTGCCGTTCTACTCGCAGCTCAGTTCGGCGTCGCTGGGCAAACAGGTGGAATCGTTCATCCGCCAGACGTGGGTGTTTTACCTGCCGCTGCCGCTGCTGCCGCTGGCGTACAACCGCCGCGAGTTGCTCAACGGTCCGTTGTTTCTGCCGCTGGTCGGGCTGGCGTTCGGGACGATCAACTACTTCGTGCAGAACAAGAACTTCAACTATCACCTGTACCCGTGCGCGCTGTTTCTGACGATCTGCTGCGCGGCGGCGCTGACGCGGATTTTAACCGCCGAGCGCGCGAAGCAGGCGGCGGTGCTGGCGGCGGTGCTGTTGCTGGCCTGGCTGCAGGGCCTGCAGACGTGGCAGTCGCGCGTGCTGATGGCGTCGCTCGAAGAGAGCCAGCGGCGCATCCAGCGCGAATTGCAACGCGACATCCAACGGCTGCATCGCCCGGGCGGGACGGTGCAGGTGATGGACACGACCAGCGGCGGCATCGAGGCGCTGCTGCGGCTGAAGATTCGCCAACCGTCGCGCTTCATCTACGATTTTCATTTTTATCACGACACGCAGGATCCGCGCATTCAGCGGCTGCGCGCCGAACTGCTCGCCGCGTTGCGCGAGCACCCGCCGCAACTGATCGCGCTTTGTCAGGACACCTGGCTGAACTTCGGTTACGAGCGGCTCGAGAGGTTTCCGGAATTGCGCGATTGGCTGAGCCAAAACTATCGCCTGGAAACGGAAGGATTCGGGTACCGCCTTTATGTCCAACCCTAACACGCTGCCGATTATCCGCGCCTACGACGATCCGATCGTGCGCACCTATTGCACGATCCGTTTTCACATTCTGCGCCAACGATTTCTCGACGAGATCGGCCAGTACCTGCCCGACGCCGGACGCGTGCTGGGCATCGGTTGCGGCTTCGGGCTGTTCTCGCTGTATTACGCGCGGCTCCATCCGGCGATCGCGCTGACCGGCGTGGACCTGAACGCGGGGCGCATCGCGACGGCGCAGGCGGCGGCGGCGCGGCTGGGCATCGCCAACGCGCAGTATCGCGTGCAGGATGCGGCGACGCTGCGGTTGGACGAACCCATCGACTGCGTTTACATGCTCGATCTGATCCACCATCTGCCGCCGGACTCGGTGGAGCGGTTGTGCGCGCACCTGCATGCGATCCTCACGCCCGGCGGCCGGCTGATCGTCAAGGACGTCGACACGCGCCCGCGCTACAAGATGTGGTTCACCTGGGCGCTGGACCGACTGATGGATCGCCGCGCCCCGGTGCATTACTGGGATCGCCTGCGCATGCTGGCGCTGCTGCGCGACATCGGCTTCACCGTGCACCACCACGCGATGATCGACTACCTGCCGTATCCGCATGTCGTGTACATCGCGACGAAGGGGTAGGGAACCAATTCGGAAATTCGAAGATCGAAGACGGAATGTCGGCGAACACGGCCATGGAAAAATTTCTATATACCGTCCCCGGAATTCCTGTTCAAAAGGTCGGGAAATGTTATCGGGTGGTTCTGGATTCCGGGTCTTCGCCCGGAATGACGGTGGATGCTACTTTGTCATCCCGGCACATTCCGGGTAACCACAGCGGTTCCCCTTACCCATTACCTCCCGACCTCCTCAACAACCTCGTCGGCGAATTCAGAGCAGCGCAGGGGCACGACGTTGGGCAGGTAGCAGGCGATGTCGGCGGTGACCAGGCCGCGGCCGACGACGTTGTTGACCGCTCGCTGCACGAGGTCGGCGGCGGCGGTCCAGCACATGTAGGCCAGCATTTCGCGGCCGGTGAGGATCAGCGAGCACGGATTGACCGTGTCGGTGCAGGCGATGTCGGGCGCGGTGCCGTGCACGGCCTCGAACACGCCCAGGCCGTCGCCGAGGTTCGCGCCGGCGGCGAAACCCAGCCCGCCGACCAGCGCGGCGGCCGCGTCCGACAGGTAGTCGCCGTTGAGGTTGGTGGTGGCGACGACGCTGTGCTCTTCGGGTTTGAGGATCAGCTCCATGAACATCGCGTCGGCGATGCGGCTTTTGAGGACGACCTTGCCCGGCGGCGTTTGGCCGTGGAAGCGCTCCTCGGCCTCTTTTTCAGTGAGCACGAACTCGCCGAATTCCTCGCGCGCCAGCTCGTAGCCCCAGTTGTTGAAGCCGCCCTCGGTGAACTTCATGATGTTGCCCTTGTGCACGAGCGTCACCGACGGCCGCCCCTGGGCCAGCGCGAAGCGCAGCGCGCGGCGGATCAGCCGTTTGCTGCCGTGCTCGGTGATCGGCTTGAGGCCGATGGCCGCGTCGGGCGACAGCGGGGCGTCGGGGGCGATCATCTCGTTGGCGCGAACGAACTCGACGAGGTCGCGCGCGGCGAGCGAACCGGCGGGCCACTCGATGCCCGCATACACGTCCTCGGTGTTCTCGCGGAAGATGACCACGTCGACCTTCTGCGGTTCGCGCAACGGCGCGGGCGTGCCGGGGATGAAGCGCACCGGGCGCACGCAGGCGTACAGATCGAGCTGCTGGCGCAGCGCGACGTTCAGCGAACGGAGGCCGCCGCCGACCGGCGTGGCCAGCGGACCCTTGATCGCCAGGCGGTAGGCGCGGATCGCCTTGAGCGTGTCGGCGGGCAGGTGTTGCCCCTCGCCGTAGACGGCCAGCGCGCCGTCGCCGGCGAAGATCTCGAACCAGACGATTTTCTTCTTGCCGCCGTAGGCCTTGGCGACCGCCGCGTCGAGCACCTGTTGCGTCGCGCTCCAGATTTCCGGCCCGACGCCGTCGCCGCGCAGGAAGGGAACGATCGGATGGTCCGGCACGCGCAGGGCGTCGCCCTCGAGGGTGATCGCTTCGCCGGCGGGCGGGGTCAGTTTGTCGAACGCAGTCATGCCTACCTCCGATCGATGGGAGTGTACGGCCGCTGGTGATCGCCGGTGTATTCCTGCTTCGGCCGGAACAGGCGGTTGGCCGCGACCTGCTCAAGCCAGTGCGCGCACCAGCCGGCCACGCGCGACAGGGCGAAGACGGTGGTGAACAGGTCCATGGGCACGCCGAGCAGATCCAGCACGATGCCGCTGTAGAAGTCGACGTTCGGGTAGATCTTCTTCGCGCCCAGCTTGGCCTCGACGACTTCCTCCAGGCGCTTGGCGGTCGCGTAGAGGTTTTGCGCCTCTTCGCCGCCGCGCACGGCGATGAGCTTTTCGAGGTACTCCTGCAGGATGATCGCGCGCGGATCCTTCACCTTGTAGATGCGATGACCGACGCCCATGATTTTCGCGCCGGTGGTCAGGCGGTCTTCGACGAAGGATTCGACGTTGTCGGGATGGCCGATGGAAAAGAGCATGCGCAGCACGCGTTCGTTGGCGCCGCCGTGCAGCGGGCCGGCCAGCGCGCCGACGGCGCCGGAGACCGACGAGTAGACGCTGCTTTTGGTCGAGGCGATCACGCGGCAGGCGAAGGTCGAGGCGTTCATCGTGTGCTCGGCGTGCATGATCAGCAGCTTGTCGAAAATTTCGGTCGACAGCTCGTCGGGCGGCTCGCCGGTGAGCATGAACAGGAAGTTTGCGGCGTGCGAGTATTTGGACTGCGCGGGCATCGGCTCTTCGCTGTGCCGCGCGCGCTCGAACGCCGCCATGATCGCGGTGACTTTGGCGATCAGCGAAATGCAGCGGCGGATGTTGTGCAACTGGCTGGAAACGTCGTCGGCGTAATAGTCCTCGCCCTGCAGCAGGCTGATGCCCGATTGCAGCGCGACCATCGGGTGCATGCCGACCGGGAAGGTGGATATCGCGTGGCGCACCGACTGCGGCAGCATGCGCTGCTTGGAAAACAACGTGTTGAAGTGCTTCATCTCGCGTACGCTGGGCAGGTGATTGTACAGCAGCAGGTAGACCGTTTCCTCGAAGGTGCTGTGCTCGACCAACTCGCGCACGGCGATGCCGCGGTATTCGAGCAAACCCTGCTCGCCGTCGACGTAGGAAATATTCGAGCGCGTGGCCACCACGCCTTCCAGCCCCGGCCGGTATTGGCTTTCGCCCGCCGCCAGCTTGTCGGTCTGGACGATGTTGTTGTTTTTAACCATTGAATCCTCCCGCTCCCGGAGGCGGAACCACCCCTCCGGCTCGTTCCGATCACCTGAGCTGCGACTATTCGTGAAAACGCGAAGAAGAGCACGCGCGGCATTGTTCGGTGTATCAGATATTTTGCCTTACTATAGAATAATTCACGGAAAAAGGCAAGTTAAACTTACGTTATTTCCCCGTACCGAACGCACCGCGTCGACGCCAAGCGGCGACCTCGTCGGCGCTGCATCCCAAACCCGACAACACTTCGTCGGTGTGCTCGCCGCGAGCGGGCGCGGGACGAATTTCGCGTTCGTTTCCGCCATCGGCGAAGCGGATCGGCGGCTTCGTTTCGAGTATTTCGCCTTCGCCCGGATGATTGCGCACTGCGATCGCGCCCCGCCCGTGAAAATAGGGATCGCGCGCGGCTTCGGCCAGCGAACGTACCGGTTCGCAGCAGCAATCGTGCGCGCGCAGCAGTTCGATCCACGCGTCTTGGGTTTTGGCGGCGAACAACTCGTCGAGCTCGCGTTTGACCGGATTGTCGTCGTCGGCCGGCGCGTAGGCTTCGGCGAGCAGTTGCGGCTTGCCGACGGCGGCGCAGAAGGCCGCCCAGAATTTCGGCTCGAGCGCGGCGAGGCTCATCCAGCGGTCGTCGGCGGTGCGGTAAAGTTGGTAGCAGACGTAGCGCCCGTTGAGCATCAAATTGCGCGGCGCGGGCTCCAGCTCGCTCTGGCCGTACTCGGCGAGAAAATAAGCGGCCAGCGCGACCGGGATGTCGGCCAACGGCACCTCCAGCCGCGCGCCCTCGCCGGTGCGCCCGCGGCGGATGACGGCGGCCAGCACGGCGTTGGCGACGTACAGCGCTCCGGCCAGATCGGCGATGGGCAGACCGGGCATCGCCGGCGCGCCGTCGGCCGCGCCGCTCAGACTCAGCGAGCCGCCCAGCGCCTGGTAATTCAGGTCGTGGCCGGCTCGTCGCGCGCGGTCGGTGCCGGCGGCGTAACCGCTGAGCGTGGCGTGAATCAGCCCGGGCGCGCGCTCGCGCAACGTCTGTTCGTCCAGCCCCAGCGCGCTCAGCACGTCGGGGCGGAAGCCGTCGACGAGCACGTCGTAGGTTTCCAGCAGTTTGAGAAAGACCTCGCGCCCGGCCGCGGTTTTCAGGTCGAGCGTCAGGCCGCGCTTGTTGCGGTTGAGGACGAGAAAGGCCGCGCTGGCGTCGGTGACCAGCGGCGGGATGAGGCGCAGGTAATCGCCCTGGTACGGGTCTTCGACCTTGAGCACGTCGGCGCCCAGGTCGGCCAGTAGACAGGTGGCGAAGGGGCCGGGCAGCAGGCGCGTCAGGTCGAGCACGCGCACACCGGCCAGCGGCTGATTGTTGGCGGGCTGATTCATTTTTTCGCTCGCAGGTTGAGGTTGCGGGGCAAGTATAGCACAGGAGGGAGCACTTCAATGGTGCGGGAAAACTCTCACCTCCCCGGGCAGGGCATGGCGGGGGTGAAGTCGTCCAGGCGGGCGAAGCCTTCCTGCAGCAGCGGCAGGCGGTCGGGCGAAAGGCGCAGGGCGGCGAGCCAGCCGGGCAGGGCCGCTTCGTCGCGGCCGGTGCGCAGGGCCAGGACCATGCCGATGGAAACGACGTCGTCGTCGGTCAGCGTCAGCGGCGGGCGGTCGGGATTTTCCTGGAAATCGAGCACGGCGCGCAGCGGCTGGTCGGGCGGCACGCCCTCGCGGGCGTTCTGGAACTGGTACATCAACGAGAAGCCCTCGTTGGCCGGGCATTTGGCGGCCCACCAGTTGACGAAGTCCACCTCGGCGGTCGGCACGTAATTGATCGACGGCGAGGTGCGGGTGAGAAAGAGGTTGTAGCGGCTCATGAGCCAACCGTTGTGCGGTTCGATTAGCGCCAGTTGCGCCGGCAGCGTCAGGGCCGTCAGGCCCAGCAGTGCGGGGATGGCGATGGTGCGCGGCAGGCGGCTGAGGACGGCGGCGACGACCGCGGCGATGATCGGGTACAACAGCCAGTAGTAGCGATCGTCGGGATGGATATCGGCCAGCATCAGCAGCAGCCACAACAGCGCGGGAAAAGCCAGCAGCGTCGCGGCGAAGGTTTTTGCCTCGAGGCGTCGACGGACGATCTGCGTATACAGCGCGTAGCAAGCGGCGAGAAACACGGCGGTCAGCACCCAGCGGACGATCGGCGCGCCGCAGGTCGGCAGATGCAAAGCCCGCCAGTCGAAATGCGAGAAGGTGACCAGGTTGAAGATGCTCCTTCCACCGGCTTCGAGATACCCGTCGGACAGCGAGTGCGACAGAAAGCCGAAGAACATCTGGTAAACGACCATCGGCGCGAAACCGGCGGCGAAGAGCGCGACGGCGAGGGCGCGTTGGCGGTGGGTCGTCAAAGCGCGGAGCGCCGGCAGCAACAACAGCGGCAAAAGCAGCAGTGTGCCTTTGTAGAAAAAGAAGAACACGCCGAACAGGCCGAAGAACAGGAGTTTCGTCCAGGCGCGGCGGTCGTAAAAGACGAGGAAGAAACACGCGGCGAGCAGCGCGAGGCCCTCGTTGTGGCTGCCGATCAGATAGAGGCTGGAGCAGACGCGGTCGACCGGTTCGGCCAACGTGAGCAGCGAAAAGAAGACGAAACCGCCCATGCCGAAATGACGGCGCATCAGCAGCGCCCAGAACACGTAGGCCGCCAGCGCGTAGAGCAGGGCGATCAGATGCAGGTTGTAATAGTGCCAGCCGATCGCCCGCGTCAGCCAGAAGACCAGCGTGTTGTTGAGCAGAAAAATACCGTGATACTGCTTGGCGGCGGGCAATGTTTCCAAGATGAATGCGAAATAATAAGTCAACGGGCCGACCGGCGGATCGGCATACGGATAATTCAACGCGAGCGTCGCCTGTTCCTGCTCTTCGGGAAAAACGGTGTGCAGATCGTTGATGTTGGTGGCCAGCGCGGCGAAACGCAAGGCGACGAACGCCAGAATGAAACCGGCGAAGGTCCAGGCGAAGGGGTGGCGTTTCATCGATTGCGGCTTCCGTTTGGTCGTGCGCTTCGCACGATTATAGCACCGTGATTTGTTCGGGCCAGTTCAGCAACGGCCGCGGGCCGGACGCTTCGATGACGTAGGTGTTCTCCAGCCCGGCCGGGCCCAGGTGCGGATAGAAGGCCTTGGGTTCGACGGCCAGCACATGCCCGGCTTCCAGCGGTTGGGCGAAGCCGCGGGCGAGAATCGGCAGCTCGTCGACCTCCAACCCGACGCCGTGGCCGAAGAACTTCACGCGGTTTTCCGCATAGCCCATGAAGCCGGTCGGTTCGCCGGTCGCCTTGGCCCAGCGGTCGACCTCCTCATGGACCGCGCCCCAGGGCGTGCCGGGCACGAGCATCGTTTCGATGCGCCGCAACGCTTCGCGGCAGAAGTCGTTGGCGCGCTTGAGTTCGTCGGGCGGCTCGCCGACGCAGAAGATCCGCGCGATGTCGGCCGTGTAGCCGCGACTGTTGCCCAACAGGTCGAACATCACCGGCACGCCGCGCTCGACCGCCCGCGTCCCCGGCCCGCCGCCGGAAGCCGGGTGCAGCCCCTCGGAGCCGACCGGACCGTCGAAGGCGACCGGCGTGGCCGCGCTGACGCCCGCGGCGATGTGCGCGACGACCAGCTCCAGCCCCGGTCGGCGCAAGCGGATGATGCCGCTATGACCGGCGCGGCGGAAGATCGACTCGACGAGCGTAGTCAACTCCAGTTCGGTGAGGCCCGGCCGCAGCTTGTCGCGCGCCGCGGCGAAGGCCAGGCCGATCATCGCCGCCGCTTCCTCGATCCGCGCGATCTCCCACGGCGACTTCACCGCGCGCAACGTGCGCAGGAGCATGCTTGCGTCGCGCCAGGTTACGTTGGGCAGCGCCTCGACCAGCTTGAGGTAGGTCGCGGCGGGCAGGACGTCCAGGTCGAGACCGGCGGTCAACGGCCGGTCGCCGCCCAGTTCGCGCAGCGTTTCGACCAGCGTTTTGAAGCCGCGCGAGGGGCGCAGGTCGGCCAGCGGCGATTCGGCGCGCGCGCGGGAGAAGGCCTTGCGCACCAGCAGAATCGGTTCGGCGTCGGCGCGGGCGATGAGCAAACCGTCCTGCATCGTGCCGGTCAGGTAGTACAGATCGGTGGGGTGGGTGACGACCGCCAGCGGCAGTTGCGCCTGCGCCAGTGCGGTTTGCAGGCGCATGCCGCGGGCGAGAATTTCCTCGGGCGGCACGAGCTGCGCGAAATGAAACGATGGTGCGGTCATGCGCCAAGCTCCTTGTTCGTGATGTTCGACGGCGGTTCGACGATGTGCGGATCAGTTTCGACTAATAAAGATAGCGGCCCAGGTAGTCAAGCGCGATGGCGTCGCGGGCGCAGCGGAAGCCCAGGGCCTCGTCGCGGTCGGTCGGTTTGCGCGGCACGCGGCCGGAGACACGCAGGCGCCGTTGCAGATCGCGCCAGCCGCCGCCGCGGGCGATTTTGTAGACGCCCGAGCGCGGTCCCCAGGGATTGCGCGGAGCGGAATTGGCGTAAGCGTCCTCGTCGTACCAATCCGAAACCCATTCGGCGGCGTTGCCCACCGTGTCGTACAGGCCGAACGGATTGACCCGTTTTTGCGCCACGCGTTGCGGGCGGCGGCTGTTGCCGCCGTGCCAGGCGATTTTGTCGAGCGGACCGTACAGCGGCCAGGCGGCGCCGGCACGCGCGGCGAATTCCCACTCGGCTTCGGTGGGCAGGCGCTTGTCGGCCCATTTGCAATAGGCGTGGGCCTGGTTCCAGGTCACGCCGACCACCGGCAAGTCGTTGGGCCGGTCCAGGAACCATTGGCTGTCCAGCGGCATTTTGCAGCCGCCGGCGGCCACGCACTTTTTGTATTGTCCGTTGGTCGTTTCGGTGCGGTCGAGCCAGAACGAACCGACGGTCACGACGTGCGCCGGGTATTCGTTGTCCTCGCAGGCCGTGTCGCCGGGGGAACAGCCCATTTTGAATTCGCCGCCCGGCAGACGGACCATGCCGTCGCGTTCGGGCAGGGCGGGCGACGGCAACCGGGGCGGGAAGAGCAACGAACCGTTTTCGCCCTCGGGAATCTGCAGGGAGCGCGCCAGGCGCAGGCCGCGATCGCGGTCGGCGTCGGCGGGCAGGTCGTAGCCGCGATAGGCCGAGCGGCAATATTCGGCGCCCATCGCCCAACTGCCGCCGCGAAACACGCGGGCCGCGCCGCCGGCCGGACCGAGGGGATCGCTTTGCGGCAGATCGGGATAATCGCCGTACCAGTCCCAGACCCATTCCTTGACGTTGCCGTGCATGTCGTGCAAGCCCCAGCCGTTGGGGTGCAGGGCGCCGACGCGCGACGGGCCGCCGCGGTCCAGGCCCTCGGGGCAGTCGCCCAGCGGCGAGCGGCCGTTGTAGTTGGCCTCGTCGGTCGACAGGCACTTGCCGAAGGCGAAAGCCCGTGCGCCGCCGGCGCGGGCGGCGTATTCCCATTCGGCTTCGGTGGGCAGGCGGTAGCCGTCGCAGCCCTGGTTCCAGCGCACCTCGTCGTCGTCGAGGAAGTAGCAGGGCTTGAAGCCTTCGAGCTCGGACAGGCGGTTGCAAAAAATCATCGCGTCCAACCACGAAACGTTGTCCACCGGGCAGGCGGGGCCGCAGGCGTAATTGCGGCTGGGCGTGGCGCCCATCACGATCTGCCACTGCGCCTGGGTGACCTCGGTGGTCCCCAGCAGGAAGTCGCGGGTGATTTTCACCCAGTGCCGCGGGGCCTCGCCGTTGTCGCGGCCCGGTTCGTCGTCGGGCGATCCTTGCAAAAAACGCCCGGCCGGGATTTTCGCCAGCGGGTAGTCGATGATCGGGGAGATGTGCCCGATCGGCGGGGGCGTGGAGGCCGTTGCGCCGCGCATGCCGTCGCGCGCCGGCAACAGCAGCGCGGTAAGGATCAAGAGATAGACGGCGACGGTGCGTAGGCGCATG
>DAINPV010000017.1:0-24658 GCA_036743315.1 bacterium
GCCGCCCTTGTCCAGCGCGTCCGACAGCGAGGCGGGGTCGACGCCCACGATGAAATCGCCGTCCTGCACGGCGCCGGCTTCTTTCAGGCCGGGCATGATCTCGATGTACTTCTTGCCCAACAGGCCCAACGAGCCGATGGTCGCCTTGCTGTCTTTCATCACGCGGTCCATGCCGCGGTCGTCGACGGTCATGTCGACCAGCACGGTCGTGGCGCCTTCCTCGGCCGCGAAGCTGATCGTCTTGACGAAGCCGATCAGCACGCCGCTGATGCGCACCTCGGATCCTTCGATCAACCCGCCGATGTTCTGAAAGCTGGTGTGAATGACGATCGATTCGCGGAAGAAGCTCGACTTGCTCGTGAGCACCATCACCGAAACAAGGAACAAGACCATCGCCAGAATGGCGAACAGGCCCACCTTGATTTCGCTCGATCGTTTCATCGGCATCGCGCGCCTCCTCGGGAACCGTCAGATGTCCAGGTTCCCCTCGATAAAATCGCGGAGCAAGGTCCCCCGCGGTTCTTTTTGAATGTCGGCTTTGGGCAGCACCTTTTCGATGCGCTTGCCGTGCAGCAGCGCGACGCGGTCGGCGACCATCATCGCGCTGGTCATGTCGTGGGTGACGATCAGACTGGTCACCTTCAGTTCGGACTGCATCTTCAAAATCAGTTCGCTGATGCGCTTGGTGTTGGACGGGTCCAGGCCGGTGGTCGGCTCGTCCCAAAGGATGATTTCCGGTTCGAGGGCGATGGCCCGCGCCAGGCCGATGCGCTTGCGCATGCCGCCGGACAGTTGCGCGGGCATCAAGTTGCCGGCGCCGGGCAGGTTGACGCGCTCGAGGTTGAGCTCGACGCGCGCGGTCAATTCCTCGTCGGAGAGTTTCAGGTGCGTGCGCAACGGATAGGCGATGTTTTCGAAGACGGTCATCGAGTCGAACAACGCGGCCTGCTGGAAGACGTAGGCGATGTTGCGGCGTACGTCGATCAGCTCGGACTCGTCCATCGCGGTCACTTCGCGGTCGCCGTAGAAAATCTTCCCGTCGGTCGGCTGCATCAAGCCGATCAGGCACTTGAGCATGACCGACTTCCCGGTGCCCGAGCCGCCCATGATGACCATGTTCTCGCCGCGGCGCACGTCGAGGGTCACGTCTTGGTAAACCACCTTGGGTCCGAAGGATTTGGCGACGTGTTCGTAACGAACGACGATTTGTCCGGCGTCTGTTGCGCTCATGGTTACCCGAAGACCAGCAAGAGCCTGGTCAGGAAAAAGTCCGATAAAAAGATGAAAATCAAACTGGCGACCACCGTCTTGGTCGTCGCCTGACCGACGCCCTCGGTGCCGCCGTAGGTGCGCATGCCGTTGTGGCAGGCGATCAGTACGATGCCGAAGCCGAAAACGTAGGTTTTAACCAACCCGGTCACCAGGTCGATCAGTTTCACGCCGTCGATCGTGTCGCTCAGGTAGGTCGTGGGACGCAGCCCCAGTTCCAGCGAGCTGATGGACATGCCGCCCAGAATGCCCACGATGTCGGCGAACAGCGCCAGCGAGGGCAACGCGATCATCATCGCCCACATGCGCGGCACGACAAGTTTTTTCACCGGGTTGTTGCCCAGGGCGCGGATCGCGTCGATCTGCTCGGTGACGGCCATCGAGCCCAGTTCGGCGGCGATGCCCGAACTGACGCGGCCGCCCACGACCACGCTGGAAAGCACCGGGCCCAGTTCGCGCAGGATGGCCAGGCCGACGACGACCGAGACGTAGTCGCGTCCGCCGAAGCGGTCGAGGCCGACGGCGAACTGCAACGCCATGACCATGCCGGTGGCGAACAGGGTCATCAGGGCGATGGAAATCGAACCGATGCCCAGGTGTTCGATCTGTTTGAAGACCTCGTGCAGCTCGAAGGGCCGCGAGAAACTGTGCAGGATCGTCTGGCCGCCCAAACGCACCATCGCCCCGAAGTTTTCGAGGAAGTCGGCCACGCCATGGCCGATGCGCTGCGACAGACCAAACAATGACCGCACGATTCACTCCCCGGGCGGATAGGTCCGATGGTGGTGGAAATCATGGACGAAGCGTTGGAAGTCGGCCAAGGCTTCGTCGAAATATTCGGGCACGGATACGTAACAAAAATCGTAGATCCACGCGTCCATGCGCAGCACGACCACGGCCATTTTCACCCGCGCGCCGTCAAGGCGTCCCTCGACGACGGTCCACAGCGCCTCGCGGTTGTCGACCTCGATCGTCTCCTGCTCGCTGATTTCGCGCGAGGTGATGTCGAACAGCAGGTGGTTGCGCAACGATTGGACGTCGGCCTTGCGGTTGGGCGCGTAGATGACGTTGATGAAAATCGATTGGCGGTTGTCGGCGCGGGTGAAGGCGACGGTCGCGCCGCCGCCGCGCAGCCGGTTCCAGCCGCCGGGCAATGCGCCGGTGGTGAAACGCGCGCCCGATTGCGCCAGGTCGATCGATCCGACGCCGGCGTCGTCGCTTTCGCCGGGAATGACCGTGGGCACGCGCGTCGAACTGCAGCCGATCGCCAGCGCGATCAGGCAGACGAGCGCGATGGATAAGCCGATTCGTCCGGACATCTTGTTCCTCGCAGGCGGCGACGCTCCGGGGAGTAAGCCGGATGATCGTCGCGCCGAATGTAGACCGAAACCACTTGATTTCCTTTCGCATAACGCGAAATCGGCCCGGGGTCAATAAGCGGGGGGATTATCCGTGGGCGCGCACACGGTGGTCGGGGGTGAGTATTTCGTCGGCGCAGGCGCCGGCGACGGGCGTTTCCTCCCAGACCAGGCAGCGCTCCAGGCGGCTTTGGGGGGCGACGATCGCGCCCGCGCCCAGGGCGGTTGACGGGCCGACGACGGCGTGCGCGCCCACCTGCGCGTGCGGCCCGACGATGAGCGGTCCGTGCAATTGCGCCGTCGCGTCGACGACGGCGGTCGGGCTGATCCACACGTTGTCGGCGAACTCGGTCAGGCCGTCATGGATGAACGCAAACGCACCGGGTTCATGCAGCAGCGCGCGGTTGGCGGCCAGCAGGTCGACCGGACGGCCCAGATCGAAAAAGCGGCCGTCGACGAACTTGGCCCGCACCGCGCCGGGGCGGGCGCGCAGCAGCGGCAGATACGTTTCGCGCACGATGCAGAAAAAATCGTCCGGCGGCAGCGCGGCGAAAATGTCGCGGCGCAGCGCGTGCATGCCGATGAACAAACCGCGCCGTGCGCCCTTTCGTCCCAAGAGACCGGCGATGTCGACCACGCGCCCGTCGGCGTCGACCTCGATCGCGCCGTAATGGGCGCTACGCGGATCGTCCAACAGCGCCAGCGTGGCCGTCGCGTCGTGGGCTTGATGCTCGGCGAGCAGCGCGGCGGGATCGGCTTCGCTGATTGTGTCGCCGTTGAGCAGCAGGAACGTTTCGTCGGGCAGCAGGTCGCGCGCGTGCTTGAGTCCGCCGCCGGTGCCCAGGATCGTTTTTTCGTGAATGAACTCGACGTTCAAACCGAAGGGTTTTTCGCCCACGGCGGCGCGAACGGTTTCCGGCAGATGGTGCGTGTTGAGCACCGCGTGCGTGACGCCGGCGGCGGCCAGACGGGCGAGCGGAAAATGAATCAGCGGACGGCCGGCGACGGGGCAGGCGGGCTTGGCGCGGCGCTCGGTCAGCGGGCGCAGGCGCGTGCCGAACCCGGCGGCCAGCACCATCGCGCGCATCGCGGCTACTCGATTTCCGGCGCCCAGAGGCGCAATTTTTCGATCAGCGGGGCCAGCTGCGGCGCGCGCTTTTTGTAGCCGGCCAGGTACGACAACGTGCGCGGGATGTCTTTCTCGTAGCCCGGTTTCTTTTTGACGCGTTCGATGAAGACGAAACGCCCGGCGGCCTTGAGGTTGCGCTGCATCGCGGTGATCCACAGGTCGGTGGCGAACTGCGCGCGGTCGATTTTTTCGCCGGTCCGCTTTTCGCGCACGGCCAGGTAATACTCGACCAGCTCGTCGACCAGCTCCCAGCCCAGGTCGACGTAGCTGTCGCGCAGCAGCGAAGCCAGATCGTAGGTGGCCGGACCCAGCAGCGCGTCCTGAAAGTCGATCAGCACCAGGCGGTTGTCGTCGACCATCAGGTTGCGGCAGTGGTAATCGCGATGGACGAACACGGTGGGCAGCCCGGCCAGGTGCGCGGACCATTGCCGGCACAGTTCGTCGATGGCGAGCTTTTCGTCCGAGGGCATCGGGCCCAGGCGCGCCTCGATCCCGTACTCGATGAAATGGCGGAACTCCCAGAGGAACAACTCGGTGGAAAAGGTCTGCCGCCGCGCCATACAGCGGTCGGTCAACCGCTCGGTGCCGCTGGTCTGCAGATAGACCAGGATGTCCAGCGCGCGCTTGTAGAGCTTGCGGATTTCCTCGCGATCGCCGCGCCGCACGACGTCCAACAGCAGCGTGTCGCCCAGGTCTTCCAGCAGCAGCACGCCGTGCTCGACGTCGTTGACCAGCACGCGCGGCGCCGGCGCGCCGATGTCGGACAAAAAGCGGTGGATGTTCAAAAACGGCAGCTCTTCGCTTTCGTCGTGATAGAGGGTCACCTCCTCGCTCTTGAGCTGCCGGGCCGGATCGGCCAACTCCATCATCACCACCGATTTCGCCTCGCCGAACGCGCCGTAAGTAACGCGATAATAGCGCCGGTCCGAGGCGTCGCCGGCCAGGCGGTGCAGCAGGAGGTCGTAGGGCGCGGTCATTTCGATTTTCGCGACCGCGAACTTCGCTTTTTCGATACTGGTGATCGTCATGCCATCTTCCCGTAATGCGTTTCCCAAAACGTGCGCGCTTGGGCCAGCATCTCCCGGTAACGGTCGTCGGCCGCGCCGGTGAGCGGCAGCATCAATTCGAACGTGAAGTGCAAAACGCCCGGCGCGTGGGCGGCCAGCGCCGTCAGCGCCGCCGGCCAGTCGATCGAACCGCGGCCGGGCAGGTTGTGCTCGTCCTCGTCGCCGTCGTTGTCGTGGACATGCAGGGCGACGATGTGCTCGCCGCCGTCCATGATTTCCGCGACCACGCCGCCGTCGACGTGCGCGTGGCCGAGGTCCAGGCACAGGCGCACGGTGGGTCCGTACTCGCGACAGAAGGCGGCCAACTCGCCGGTGCGCGTGCCGGGCATCATGATGTTTTCCAGGGCGAGGGTCACGCCGCGCGCAGCGCAATGGGGCGCGAACCAATCCAGCTCGCGGCGCAGATAATCGAAGCCCCACGCGTCTTCCAGTTGCCCGCCGGCGGGGTGGAGAATCGCGCAGTCGCAGCCGAAAACGCCGCACAGATCGATCAGGCGCCGCGAGCGCTCGCCCATTAGGCGACGGCCTGCGGGATCGGCGTCGGCGAAGCTGATGTAGCGGAAGTTCGGTTGGCCGAAATGTTCGTAGAACGGCAGATGCACCGTGCGCACGGACAACCCGGCGTCGCGCAGCCAGGCCTGCACGCGGGCGACCGCGGCGTCGTCGTCGAAGTCGAAGTGCGGCGTGCCGCCCCACAGCTCCACGTGGCCGAAACCGGCCTCGGCGATCAGGCGCAGATGATTTTCCCGCAGCAAATCGAAGGCGAATAAATGGGTGCTGACCGATGGGTTCATGTGCGGGTTTGTAGCAGCGCCCGGCACGATGCGCAAGTGCGCCGGGGATAGTCCCTGGACCGACGCTTTGCTTTCCTGGAGTGAATCCTCGGCCGGCGCCGACGCGCATGGGCGCGCGTTGAAATCAAAAGCATCGCGCCCGACGGAGGAGCGACTTACAAGCCGGGAGAGAGATCCGCGGGCAGGTAGACGAATTTTTGCGGCTCGCACAGCTCCGCCGAAGGCAGCGAACGGCCGCCGTCGTCGAGTTCGACCGCGACGCAGGTTCCGTCGTCGCAGGCGGCGCCGGTGACGGGGAAAATCAGGCTGCCTTCGGTGCCGCAATGCGGGTTGCAGTCGTGAATGTTCTCGGCGTCGCATTGGTCGGCGGCAAGCTGTTTGACCGCGTCGCGGAAGGCTTCCGTTTCGCTTTGATCGATGACCGTGCCGTGCACGGCGTCGCGGTTGCAGGGCACGACGACGGCCGCGTAGGTGCAGTCTTCGTCGCCGGCGCAGGAATTCACTTCGGCCGCGAGGGAGTCGATGCGCTCGGCGAGGCCGTCGGCGAGATCCCGGCATTCTTCGGAGTAGATGGAATTTTCCTCGCAGCTTCCGCCCAGCAGCGGCAAAGCGGCGATCGTCAGCAACAGGGCGACGAACCATGGTTTCATCGGGTGCGCTCCTTCGCGAAGAAGATGCTGCACACATCATCGCCGGTGAGGCCGGTCGATGGCAAGCGGGAGTTGTGGCTGGCGGCCGTTCGGCTTTACATTTCCCCGGTTTCGCGTTACCGCTGGGCGACTGTCGGGAGAAGGGAATGATCGAGAAGAAAAATATAATCATCGGCGGCGCGCTGCAGGAGACGGTGCTGGGCTGCTATGCGCCCAACGAGCCGCTGTTGATGCAGTCGTTGTACCGCTTTCTGGAAGCGGAAAAGCATCTGCCGCTCAACCTCGCGCACCGGGTCATCGACCGCCTGGCGGGCATCACCATGGCGACGCAGGTGATGACGCACGCGGAGATCGTGCGATTCATCGAAGAACTGCCCGACGATTGGGTCATCGCCAAAGGACCGTGTCCGTGCCGGAAGCACACCGCCGCGGCGCTGGGGCCCGACGCGATGGACCTGGCCGGCGGCTTCCTCAATTTCTGCCGGCAGACGCCGGAGAAGGTGGACATTCAAATCGGCGTAAGCGGCGCGCAATTCGCCAAGCTGGAGGCCTACGAGGTCATCGCCAAAGACGAACTGCTGGCCCTGGAGCGCGAGTGTCACAACATGGGGCTGGTCGCCAACGTGTATTCGATGGCGGGCGGCGAAACGGGCATCTGCCACTGCTCGTCGGCCACCTGCGTTCCGTTTCTGGCCAACGAGGCGCTCGGCGGCGAATCGCAAATCATCTTGCGCGGGCGGACGGTCGCGGCGACGGACGCGGACAAGTGCGCCGGGTGCGGCGACTGCCTGCGCGTGTGTCATTTTCACGTGCGGCACACGGTGACGATCGACGAACGATTGCTGGCCGAGGTAAAGGCGGAGCGCTGCTACGGTTGCGGGCTGTGCGCGGACGTGTGCCCGCAGCGGGCCGTGACGATGGTCGCGCGCTGATTACGTTTCGACCCGCAGGCGGTCGTTGATCTTTACTCCATCCAATTGCAGCAACGCGCGTTTTTGCTCCAAGCCGCCGGCGAAGCCGCCGAGGTGGCCGTCGCCGCGCACGACGCGATGGCAGGGAACGACGATCGGCAGCGGGTTTTTCGCCATCGCCTGACCGACCGCCCGCGACGCGTGAGGGCTGCCCGCCGCCTTGGCCAACGCGCCGTAGGTGCTTACCGCGCCGCGGGGAATCCGGAAGGCGGCGCGGTAGACTGTTTGGAAAAAGGGCGTCAAGCCGGTGAAATCCAGGTCGTCGAGGCTGAAATTCACCTTTTTGCCGGCGAAATAGTCGCGCAGCTTGTCGGCCAACGGCGGCAGGTTGAGCGCCACGCACTGGTAATCGGCGAGAATCGCGTGCATTTTTTCTTCGGACATGGGAAGATAGATACGGTTGACGCGCGGGAACCTCGCCGGATTCCAGGTGACGACGACCCGGCCCAGATCGGTGGCAATGAACGCGGCGCAATCCGGCATAATGGTTATCCTTTAAACGGACGATAAACGGTTAAGTGGATTCAATAGCATCCGCTGCCGTTTGGCAACCGTGGGAGACCGATGAAGGTTCGCATCCTGATCAACTCCAACGCCCGCGCGGTGAAGTCGCGCAAGGCGCCGGAGCAGCTTTTTCGCAGCTACGCTTCGGAAAAGGTGATCGTGCGCACGACGCACGCGGTGGAGGAGATTGTTGCGGCGGTCGAGGAGTGTTGGGAGTCGCAGGTCGACGTGGTGCTGCTGACCACCGGCGACGGCGGCCTGCACCGGTTTATGTCGGCTTTCGTCAATGTGTACGGCCAGCGGCGCGACGAGACCGGTGAATTGCGCAAGCTGCCGCTGTTCGCCACGCTGCGCACGGGCACGGCCAACCTGGTCACCGGGATTCTGGGCGGGCGCGGCAAGCCGCGCGAGGCGCTGCCCCGGTTGTTCGCGCTGCTGGATCGTGTGCGCAGCCGGGAGGAGATTCCGCGCATCCGGCAAAAGCTGCTGGCGGTGTCCGACGGCGTGCAGCAGCGTTTCGGCTTCATCGCCGGGATAGGACTGATCCACAATTTCTTCCTCGAATACTACCGCGGCAAACGCCACAGCGTTCTCAAGTTCGTCCAGATTTTCTCGCACATGCTCTTGTCGCTGTTCACCGGCACGCCGTATTTGCAGCGGTTGCTGACGGCGGTCGAGGCGCGGCTGCAACTGGACGAAACGCGGCAACGCCTGAGCCATTACAAGATGCTGGCCGTGTCGGCGATCGACGCGCGCATCGTCTTTTTCCGCGCCTTCCGCGTGGGCGAGTATCTGGACCGCATCCATATCAAAGGCGGCAGTCCGTCGCGGCTGGCGATCATCCGCAACCTGCCCAACCTGCTGCTCAACCGCCGCTTGCGCGGCCGCGACCTGCTGGACCGTCTGGCGGCCCGGGTGCGCTTGGAGCGCGAGGACGATTTCGGCTACACGATCGACGGCGAGTTGTACCGGGCGCGCATGCTGGAGCTGGCGCCGGGGCCGGTGGTCGAATTCGTTCGTTTTTAATTCCTCGGGTGAAAATTCGTTTGCGATTTGCCCCTTTGCAGGCGCGGCTCCATCTGCTACATAGGAGCGACCCGAAGGAGGCGGCATGTCGCAAACGCAGATCGTCACGCACGGAGATTTCGACGGGATCGTCTCGGCCGCGTTGGTCGGGATCTGGTCGCGGTTGCGCTTCGTGTTTTTCACCGGGCCGGAAAACGTGCGCCGCACGCAAATCGGCCCGAAGGACATCGTCTGCGATCTGCCGCATCCGGCCCGCGAGGTGCGCGCCTGGTTCGACCATCACGCCGGCAACATCGAGGAGGCCAAGGCGATGGGCTGGTCGGCGGGCGAGGGCGCGGCTTTCGAAGCGCGTTCGGCGGCGCGGGTCATTTACGAGCATCTGAAAGCGACGGCGGCGTTCCCCGATTTCATCGAGCAGACCGTGCGGGCCACCGACCGCGTGGATTCGATGGATTATCCGAACATCGAGGCATGGCTGGCGGAGGACCCGGAGAACGTGATCAACGCGACGATCTTCCTGCCCGGCGAGGACATCACCAAAGCGCGGCGGTACCTGCAACGGCTGGTGCATATGATCCAGAACCGGCCGCTGAGCGACGTGGCCGAGCACAGCGAAGTACGCGACCGCTACAAATTGCAGCAGGAACACGGCCAGCGCGCGCTGGAGACGATCGAGCGCGTGGGCCGGCTGGTGGCGCAGGACGAAATCTGCGTGATCGACTTCAGCGAGATGAAGGTGACGCCGCGTTTTTCGAAGAACCTGGCGTACCAGGTGTTCCCGGGCGTGTACGCGGTGATCATGATTACGCCGGTGGTGCAGGGCGGCCGGCGCACGAACGACCTGCGGTTGAGTTTTTCGCTCAATCCGTTCATCGACCAGACGCTGGCCGATCACAGTTGCGCGGCGATTTTCGACGCGCTGGAACTGGGCGGCGGGCACGCGGCGGCGGCGGGCGGCAAGATTCACGCGGAAAGCAAGGACGATCGTCAGCGGCTGCGCGACAAGATGATCGACGACGTGGCGCGGCTGTGGTTGTTGCAGGTGGAAACGCACCGGCAACCGGCGTCGGTCACGGGTTGACCAGCAAGGCCTCCAATTGTTTCTTCAGGGCGGGATCGTTTGCGACCAGCGGCAGAATGCGGCGGACGATCGCCTGCGTCTGGTCGGGCGCGTTGGTTTCCTTGTTGAGCGTGCGCAGATCCTCGATCGTTTCGGGCGCGAGGCGGTCGGTGGGATAGGTTTGCAGGAAAGTCTCGTACATCCGCCGGGCTCGGTCGGGGCGGCGCATGTTGTAACGATAGGTGGCGGCCAGAATGATCATCGCGCGTTTGGCCTGGGGCGACTTGGCGTGATCCTGAATGATTGTTTCCAGCAGTTGCACCCCGTTCAGGTTGCCCGAGCGCAGCAGTTTCTGTCCTTCGATCAACAGTCGGCGCGCTTCTTCGTATTCGTATTTCTTGTCGGCATCCGGTAAGGTGCGGCCGATGTCGACGGCTTCGGGCGTGGCTTCGACGGCATTTTTCTTGAAGAGCACTTTCTGGCAGCTATACCCCGCGTACAGGACCGAAGACAGCAGCACGCCGACCGCCAACAGCCGCCACAGCCGGGACAGTAGGCCGGTCGAATCATAACGTTGCGGGGAATCACTCATGAGTTCAAAGTACGAGTGGGGCGCGGCTGGTGTCAAGAAAAAAGCCGTAAAACGACCAATTTTTATTGAATCTCGGCAAGTTACGGCAGATTTCTTTGTTTGACATCGGCGTGCTAAGCATTTACCTTGACTGGATATGCGAGGAACAACGGAAACAGAGGTATAGGCTCGTGGCGAAAGTTCTGGTGGTCGTTCACAACCGCAGCGAATTGCGGTCAATCGTCGGCGCGTTGCAACAGGAAAAAATGAACGTCCGTTACGCCACCGACGGACTGCAAGGCCTGGAACTGTTCCGCGAGCAGCGTCCCGACGCGGTGATCGTCAACCTGCTGATTCCCAAGCTGCCCGGCGGCGAATTGTGCAAGAAGATCAAAGAGGATCCGCAAAACGCCGCGGCGCCGGTCATCCTCATTTCCGGCCTGTTCAAGAAAACCGATTTACCCAAGATGGCGCGCGAATCGTGGCAGGCCGATCGGTTCATTCAGGCGCCCTATACGCCCGCGCAGTTGATCGAGGCGCTGCATGAACTGCTGCCGGCGGAGAAATTCGTCAACGCCGAGCCCGCGACCGAATCGATCGAACCCGCGAGCGAAGAGGACGAAGCAGAGGAGATCCTCGGGGCCGAACCTCCTGCCGCGCCGGCCGCCGCCGCGCCCAAACGAGAAGAATCGCTGGAAGATCTGCTGTCGCGCACGCTGGCCGAGTTGGACGGGCGGGAGTTGATCGACCGGTCGCCGCGCGTGGCGAAAATCGACGAGGGCATCAAGCGCGCGCCCAAGCCGGTTGCCGCCGCGGCTGACGACCGCGACAAGATTTCCGAGTTGCTCGACGAGGTGACCAGCATTGCCCTGGGCGACAATGTCGAAAAGGACGACTGGTCGTTATTCGCTCCCGAGGCCGAGAAAAACGACGAGGAAACCACGCGCGAGGGCGACCTGGAGGAAATCAGCATCCCCGAGCTCTTCGCGCAACTGTTCTTCGCCGAGAAGTCCGGCATCCTCGAGGTGCAGCACCAGGGCACGACCAAGAACGTCTATTTCGACCAGGGCCGCGCGGTGTATGTCGAGAGCGAAGGGCGACAGGAGAGCCTGGGGCAGATCCTCGTGCAACAGGGCGTGATCGATTCGAACGACGTGCTCTCCAGCCTGGAGAGCATGGCGACCAACGGCAAACGGCAGGGCAATGCGCTGGTCGATATGGGCCGGCTGACGCCGATGCAGCTTTACCAGGCGTTGCGCTTCCAGATGCGCGAGAAGCTGCTGAACCTCTTCGGCTGGTTCGAGGGAAAATTCTACTTCGACGAAACGCCGTTCGACATCAACAGTCTGACCGTGTTCGAGTTGCCGATGCCGCGGTTGATTCTCGACGGCATTTTGCAGGCTTACGACGCCGAATCGTTGCGCGAGATGTTCACCGAGGTCGGCGAGCAGGTGGTCACGCCGATCTCGCCGCCGCCGTTTTCGTCGCGCCACGCGGGGCTGAGCAAGGAAGTGTGGCTGTTGCTCAAGCTGATCGACGGCAAGCGGACGATCAACCAGGTCGTCAAGGCGTCGCCGCTGGACGAGGAGCACACGTTCCCATTGCTGTACGCCATGCTTATTCTGCGTCTGTACGAAAGCGTGAGCGAAGCGGCCGAGGAAATGCCGGAAGAGATCGAGGTGGAAGAGGAACTCACCGCCATCGACGAGGAAGAGGAAATACTCATCGAGCAAGAGGAAGCCCCCGCGCCCCCGCCGCAACGTCCGGCCGTACGCGCCCGAGAGCTGACGCCGATCGACGCCGGGGAGGACGAGTTGGTCGACGACGAGGAAGAGCCGGCGCCGGCGAAAAAATCGGCGCTATTGGACGATGACGATGTGATCGTCTTCGACGAGATGCCCGCCGAGGAGGTTGTCGGCGAAGAGGAAGCCGAAAGCGAACTGGAGCTTGAATTGCGCGCCTTCGAAGCCGGCGGGGAAGAGCACGAGCTGGTGCCGATCGACCAGGCCGGCGCCGCGCCCGACGATCTGCGGCAGCGGATCATGGACCTGTACCTGAAGCTGGAAAGTTCCAACCACTACGAGATTCTCGGCGTCGAACGCGGCGCGGACGCGGCGACGATCAAGGGGGCGTACCATCGCCTGGTGCAGCAGTTCCACGAGGACAAAATCGGTCCGGCGCTGACCGACGCGGAAACCAAGCAACAGGCCAATTCGGTCATGCAGGCGATCACCACCGCCTACGAAACGCTGTCGAGCCCGGCCAAGCGCGGCGAATACGACCGGCGGCTGACGCCCGACGGCGAGGAAATCAAGGAGCGGCGCATCACCACGATTCTCGCCGCCGAACGCGCCTTCAACCAGGGCGTGCTGGCCATGCGCCGTCAGGCTTTCGTCGACGCGCTGAACCATTTCGCCGAAGCCTGCAAGCTCTTCCCGGAAGAGGGCGAATATCACGCCTACCTGGGTTGGGCGCAGTGGAACAATCCGAACCTGGCCGCGCAGGACCGCACGGCGCAGGCCAAAGAGTCGATCGAACGATCGATCAAGATCAATCCCAAGGGCGACAAGGCGTACTTCTTCCTGGGCAAGATCCTGGCGTTCCACAACCAGAAGGACAAGGCGCGGCGGATGTTCGCGCTGGCCTTCCGCTACAACAAAAACAACGACGAGGCCAAGAACGAGCTGCGCCGGTTGCAGGTTGAGCGCGAGCGCGAACGCTTGGAGCTGGCCGCGGCGGCGCGGGAAAAAGACAACCTGCTGGGCAAAGAATTCGACATCAAGAGCGTGAAGAACGCGCTGAAGAAACTCTTTTCGTAAACTTCATAAATATCCGACATTTTTTGACGACCGGGCACCGCCGGTGTTACCATAGATGTGGAGGTCGATGTGGAACCGGAGCGCAACGAGCGCGATGCGGCGGAATTGGTCGAACGATTGGCGCGGACGATCGAACAGATCGTCGATGCGACGATCCGCAAGCATTTTCTTGCGCGGCGCTTGAGCGAGATGGACGACGAAACGATCATCGAGGTCCTGCATCGCATGCAACAAGGGGCGATTCGCGGCGATGCGGCCTGCCAGGCGGTGATCACCTCGGCCGTCGACGCCCAGCGCCTGCGCGAGGAGTTCGGCAAAAAGCGCCTGCACGGCCTGGTCGCCGAGGCGAAGAAAAAAGACTACGCGCACGTGATCAACCTGTTTCGCGTCATCCGTCCGGTGAAGGATCCGGCCGGCGATGAAAACGCCTTCCAGCAGTACGGCCTGAGCGGGATGACGCTGGGCGAACGCAAGTCGGCGGCGCGCAGCCTCGACCGCGACCTGCTCAACCGCGTCGGTTACGACCTGGACAATTCGGTCATCCATCAACTATTGCTCAATCCGCGTTTGACCGAGCAGGACGTGGTGGTCATCGCGGCGCGCCGGCCGAATTTTCCCGAAGTGCTCAACGAAATATACAATTCGCCCAAGTGGCGCGCGCGCCCGTTGGTGCGCCTGGCGCTGATCCGCAATCCATACACGCCGCCGCACCTGGCCATTGCGCTGGTGCCCACGTTGCTCAAGCAGGACCTGCGCGAGGTGATGCTGGATCGCAGCATCCATGCCGACGTGCGCGCGGCGGCCGAAAGCGCCTGGGAAACCAAAGCGGGTGAATGGAGAAAGCGGATCGAGGAAATGGAAGCGGTCACTGCGGCGGAGGTGGCCGAGGCCGTGCGCAGTGAGCGGACGCCCAAGGACGAGGAACGGCAGTCGTAACATAAAAATAATCATCATTTCACGAAGGGCTCGTTGCGTCGCCGGTCAAACGCTGTTACGATAAACCAACCGCCAACGGGGGAGACGATGCGGACTATGAAAACCATCTGCCGGCTCGCCGGCCTGTTGCTGCTGATTGCTTTGCCCGCAACCGCCGACATCACCAAGGGTCCCTACCTGCAACACCTCGACCTCGACCGGGTGACGATCTGTTTCGAAACCGACCTGGCCGGGCAGGGCGCGGTGGAGGTCGGTCCGGACACGGGCTACGGTGAAACCTTCACCGGCCAGGGTGCGGCTTTTACCCACGAGGGCGCGACGGTCTACCAGTACAAGATCGTCGTCGACGAGCGCGACGCGGACACGCTGTATCATTACCGCGTGATGCACGGCGGGACGACCACCGCGGACTTTACCTTCATCACCGAGCCCGACCACCTGACGCCGTTTCGCTTTGTGGTGTTCGGCGACTCGCGCGGCGGCGCGATCGGCTCGCCCAACCTCGAGCACGAAGCGGCGGTCGCCGCGATTATCGACGAATCCCCGGCGCTGTATTTCAACACGGGCGATCTGGTCAGCGCCGGCGCCGACCTGGACGACTGGGCCTATTTCTTTGAAGCCGAATACGACCTGATGGCCGACGTGCCGCTGTATCCGATTTTCGGCAACCACGAGGACGACGAGGATAACGGCCTGACCGGCGATGAAAACTGGGCGCGCTATTTCGCGCCGCCCGAGGCGAATCAACACCCGACGTATTACAGCTTCGATTACCTGAACGTGCACTTCGTGGTCATCGACGTGGAAAAGTGGGAAACGCTGCTGACGCCCGGCATTCTGCAGAACGGCTGGCTGCGCGACGACCTGGACGAGGCTAACGAAAATCCGAAAATCAACTTCACCTTCGCCTTTTTGCATGAACCGCCTTTTTCCTACAAGGAAGGACGTACGGGAAACACGGCGACGCTGCTTATTCTAAACCCGATTTTCCAGGATTACGGCGTGGATGCCGTGTTCGAGGGGCACGATCACTTCTACGCCCGCCATGAAATGGGCGGCCTCAACCACATCGTCACCGGGGGCGGCGGCGCCGGCCTCTACGATTTCCAAACCTGGCCGCAACCTCCGTCGATTCCCGGCTATCGCGCGCATGACAAAAGCAATCACTACAACGTGATCGACGTGGAGCCGGAAATCGTCACCGTGCGCGCCTTCCGCCTGGACGGCACGTTGATCGACGAATTCACCCTGGAGCGCGACGAGCCCGTCTGGCCCGCCGATGACGATACGGTCGACGACGACACGACCGACGACGACACGACCGACGACGACACGCTCGACGACGACACGACCGATGACGACACGCTTGACGACGATACGACCGATGACGATGAAGTCGACGACGACGAGGCGGATGACGACGCGATCGACGACGACGAGGCGGACGACGATGCCGCGGACGACGACGCGGTCGACGATGACGATGACGACAACGACGACGGTTGCGGGTGCTGATGTGGAATGTGGAGCGAACGTCCCGGAATTGGATGACCTTTGACGGTTAAGTGCGAAAATTGCCCGCGAGAGGCGGAAGGTCGTCGATTGCGGATATCGGACGCTATTTCTCGAAGCAGACTTCGACGAAAAAACTGCCCGCCGGCGTGGTGAAGGGCACGACGATGATCGCGCCGCGCGTCTTGTGCGTGATGGTGTGATTTTTCCCCGCGATGGTCGAGGGAATCGCCATTTCGAACTTGTACCCTTTTTCCGCCAGGGACTTTTTCGCGCCGCCGCTGACCATGTTGGTGATCTCGCCGACGACGTCGCTGACGGTGCCGTCCAGCGAGGTGAGCGATTCGCCGAGCATTTTGGACGCGATATCCAGGATCGCGGCTTCGGTGAAGGTGATCGCCAGCGAGCCGCGAACCTGATGCCCGGCCATGCCGATCATGCCGGTGATGTCCCCCATCGCCTGCACGCTTTCTTTGATGTAAGGTTTATCCGCTTTCGCCTCGGTTTGGGCCATGGTGTTAAGAACGTTTAGAATGGCATCCAGAAACGGGTTGATAAACTCCACGTTCATCTACATGTTCTCCGAGTGAAGATAGGTTTATCCATCATTGCAGCCGCAGCGGCCTTCCATGTTCAAACAAGCGAAACAGCAAGCCGAGGCTGTTGCTTCGAGGTGATTATCGGCTGATTCCCATAACTTCTTGAAAACAATTTAAGAATCAGCCTGTTGCGCTTGCTTTCTTTGCCGATTCTCGCTCACGTTTCCGAAATATGAGAAAATGTCGAAACATTCAAAAAAAACGATTACGTGTATTTCCGCTTTTGGATGTTCTCCAGGAATGTGCGCAGCAGGCTGAGTTGCTCCGGATCGTCCTCGGTGAAATTGATGCCGACCTGCTTTTCCTCGGTGGTGCTGTTGATGCGTACGACCGAACCTTCCAGATTTTCGATTCTATTGCCGTCGGGCAGGTTGAAGGATAACAACACGGGATCGCCCATCCGCGGTTCCTTGTCGACGGTCACGCAAAGACCATGAGCCGAAATATCGACGGTATACCATCGTTCGCCGCGATGGTTGCGCACTTCCAGCAGCAGGGGGATGCGCGGGCTGCGGCGCAGGTTTTTCACTTCGACCAGTTCGGGGTATTCCAGGGTCCAAAGGGTCATCGGTTCGTTTTGTTTGTGCAACAACCGGGTGTGGAAGCCGAAGACCTGCCCTTCGAACAGGTAACGGACGATCATTTCGGTGCCGCGCTGGACGATGACCAGGCGGCTGTCCAGCGGGATGGAGGTGATCAGGATTTTCGGGCGCACCCAGCCGACCAATTCGGCTTGCGCGCGCAACCGCTTGTTTTTCAAAGTCATTTCAAAAAAAATCGGCAAGCCGACGGCAAATTGCGGGTTGACTTTGGTTTCGGAGCCGAATAGGTCCTTTTCCGAGGTATTTGCGCTCATGAGAATCCGTTCTCCCCTTGCAAGGCTTTATGCCCGGTTCGCAAATAAAAGCGAATGCAATTTTGAATGTGACTATCTCCCGTCTCTATTCTTATCAGTTTGTCTCGGTCGAATCTTGGAGATTGTTTAGAATTAACTCGAATCTTTCGGTTAATCCTTCCTGAAATCGATTAGTAGCATTGTCGCCGAATTTGCGCAAATGTAGTTTCACATTTTTTTGGCCGTTTTGGTTTTCATGGAAAAAGGCGGAGGTGGGTTATTCACCCAGAGCGATGTTCTTGATTTTTTCGTACCATTTAACGCCGCCGTCCTTTTTTTCCTTTTTACTTTTCAGGGACGACGCATCGCAACCGGCGAATTCGCGCAGCAAATCTTCTTGCTGTTTGGTCAGCTTTTTCGGCACTTCGACGTTGATGTGCAGCAGGATGTCGCCGCGTCCGTAGCCGCGGATGTGCGGCACGCCTTTGCCCGGCACGCGGATGATGTTGCCCGGCTGCGTTCCCTTGGGAATGCGCACCTTGGCGTCGCCGTCGAGGGTGGGGACTTCCAGCGTGGCGCCCAGGGCGGCCTGGCAGAAGCTGATGGGCAGTTCGGCGTACAGGTCGTTGCCGCGGCGGGTGAAGTAGTCATGCGGCTCGACGCGGATGAACACGTACAGGTCGCCGCTGGGGCCGTTGGCCGCGCCCGGTTCGCCCTTGCCGGAAACGCGCAGTTGGTTGCCGTCTTCGACGCCGGCGGGGATATTGACGGTGATCGAGGTGTTTTCCAACGTTTTGCCGCGTCCGCTGCAGGTTTTGCAGGGCGTCTGGATGATGCGGCCCGAGCCGTTGCAATGCGGGCAGGTGGTGGTCAAGGTGAAGAAGCCCTGGCTGCGCCGCACCTGGCCGACGCCGCCGCAGGTCGGGCAGGAAACCGCGCTGGTGCCCGGCTCGATGCCCGTGCCCTGGCAATAAATGCACGGTTCATAGCGTTGCAGATTGAGCGTCTTGGCGACGCCGAAAACCGCTTCCTCGAAGCCGATCGACAGATCGTAGCGCAGATCGGAGCCGCGTCGCGGTCCGCCGCGCCGGCGGTTCGAGGAAAAACCGAAAAATTCTTCGAAGATTCCGCCCATCGACGAGAAAATGTCTTCAAAGTTGTTGAAGCCGGAAAAGCCCTGGCCCTTCAGGCCGTCGTGCCCGTAGTTGTCGTAGACGCGTTTTTTTTCGGGATCGGAAAGCACCTGGTAGGCTTCGCTTGCTTCCTTGAAGGCTTTTTCCGCTTCGGGATTGTCCGGGTTGCGATCGGGGTGATGCTCCAGCGCAAGGCGGCGATACGCCTTTTTAATGGTCGCCTCGTCGGCGTCGCGCGGAACGCCGAGAATTTCATAGTAGTCCCTACGGACCATCATCGCCCCCGGAGTGCGTCGGAAAAAGACCGACTATTTCGCGTCGGCGGAATTAGCGCCGCAGTCGTCCGGTTCCTCCGGCAGATCGAATAAGGCGCGGCTGGAAATGGTTTCCGAATTTTCTTCCACGCTTTCCAACGCGCGCAAATAGGCTTCGTAATCTTTTCTGGCGATTTTGCCCTCGGCGATGTGCCGTTCGACCAGCCGCACGTCGTAGATGAATTCGTTCTTTTCCTGTTCGATCATCGGTTTGTCCCTTTAGTCTTCGTTCTGGATCGTTTTGATGCTGTTCAGGTCGGTCGCCAGGCGCACCTTTTTCGCGGCGACTTCGCGCAACGAGTTGACGATGAATTTGTTGTCGTTGGGTTCGCCCAGATACCGCGAGCCCTTCATCATCTGCTTGGCCCGGTAGGACGTGGTCAGCACCAAAGCGAAACGATTGGGGATTCTCTCGATGCAATCTTCAACGGTAACACGAGCCATCGGTTACCCTCCTTGAACGTTTAACCGTTCCTTTTACGAAAATTAATCATTATCCGGCTCACCCTCTACCGTAGAGGGCGGATTTTCTTGCTCTGCCGGCGATGCGGCCGGCTGTTCCTCGCCTTTCAACTCCTCCGGCGTGGTGGGAATGTCCTCCCGCACCTGCGTCTCGACCAGGTAGACCGCGCCCGCGTAACCGCCCTCGACCTGAACCGCCACTTGTTCGACCGGTTCCTCGGTGGGCAAACCTTGGCCTTTGCTGATGACCTTGGGTTTGGTCGGCGCGATCGTTTCCGGGGCCAACGGAGCGGAGAAATGCATCCGGGCGATGGCGTTGGCGTCCGCGTCGAACAGCGCGAGCGTCACGACCTGCGGCCCGCGCACCTGGCGCAACAACTTGGCGGCTCGCGGGCCGTCGATCAACTCGACCGCGCGCCACGAACCGATTTGCGCCAACAGATTGTCAATGCGCTCCTTGTTTGCCGGCTTTTCGTCGACAAACGCCCAGCCGTCGCCGGAACGCGAGATTCTATAAGAACCCCCCGCGCTTTGCAAGTCGAGAAACGAAACCTTGTCGGCGACGAAATCCGGCGCCAGCCGCCGGTCGCGCAGGTCGTCGGCGGTCAGCTGAAACGGGCTGAATTCGTTGACGTTGATGCTGATCAGGTAGGTGCGATCGGACGCCTGCGCGTAATAGGCCGCGCCCTGGTGCACCGCGCCGATTTTCAGCGTGAAGGTCTGCGCTTGCTCGCCTTCGCCGTAGGTGGCGGCGATCGTCAGTTGCGGTTTGTCCAACCCATAGGCGGTCAGGTCCGTGTCGTCGTCGATTTTGTCGAGGAACTGACCGGCGTTGATGTTGGCCAGTTTGTCGAGAATCGTTTTCATCGTTTCGGCATCGATCGTCGGGCCGGCCGGCGCGTTGAGCGTCCAGGTCATGTCGGCGGGCAGCACCTCGTCGACCTCGTTTTCGTCGCCGGCTTTTTCCGGCTTTTTCGCCAGCAGCAACAACGAGGGGCGGTCGGCCTGGTCGATCTCGATCTGGCGGATCGGCAGCTTGCCTTCCAACGGCGTCAGCAACTGTTGGCGACGCAGTTCCGCGGCGGTTTTCTTCAAGGCGCCGATGGTGCTGTCGGCCACCAGGTGCACGACCTTTTCGCCCTCGACCATCACGTACACCGAATTGCCGATCTGGTGCAGGTCGCCCACGAGCACGGTCGCGGTTTTATCCGGCGCGATCAGGGTGAGCTTTTGGCGCGGCTGCTCCAGGCCGAAGCGGTTGAGCGCGTCGGGCGGCAGATCGGTCAGGGTGCGGGTGGGGCGGGCGTAGCGAAACGCGCTGACGATCGCCTGCACCGCCCAGCGGTCGGTGGGATCCTCGAACGGCGCGGTCATGAACCAATCCTCGCCGCGCTTGACGAACTCCATCGTTTCGTCGCCGCGCTGCAGCTTGAGACCCTCGACCGCCTCGAAGGACAGGTCGACGATTTTTTCGCCTTCCAGCTCGCGTTGTTGCTTTTTTTGCTGCGCCGGCTGCACGACCAGGAACACCAGCAGCGCCAGCGCGGCGAGCACGACGGCGGCGATCAACGTTTTTTTGGAGCTCATCGCATTATCCTCTTACCGCCTCCGGCGCAGGGCCACGACGATGCCGAGCATCACCACGAGCTGCGGCAGCAAAAAGACCGAGGCGAAAAAGATGATCGAGTTGTCTTGTTCGGTCAGGGTGAACACGTCGGGCGCGAAGCTGTTGGGACGCACGGTGATGTACGCTTCCTGGCCGGTCAGCCAGTTGACCGCGTTGAGGAACAGATTGGCGTTGAAGCCGTAGGCGACGTAGCGGTTGGTGTTGAAATCGGAATCGCCGAACACGACCATCCGCGCCGCTTTGCGGGCGTCGCCTTCGCCGACTGTCCGCTCCATGGCCGCGCCGACGACCAGCGGGCCGCCCAGGTCGGCGTCTTTCTGGTACTCGGGTTCCGCGCCGGAACTGAGCACGGAAAAGTCGGTTTCGCCCCACGCGCCGGGACCGGTGCGCAACAGCGGCTCGACGATCGCGCCTTCGAGCTTGTGCTCGTTGTCGATGGTCAGCGAGCGCGCGAAGTGCATCAGCGTGGGATTTTCGCCCAGCGCCTTGGTGATTTCATGGATGCCGTAATCCTGGATCAGCGGATCGAAGCCCATCACCGCGCCCTCGAACAGGCGCATCTGCTTTTCGACGACCACATCGTTGCCGACCTTGATGCCGTATTCGGCCAGCAGCGTTTCCAAGCCGGTGGCGATCGTCGGGTCGAGCGCGACCAGCAACCGCCCGCCGCCTTCCAGGTGGGCGCGCAGCAATTGGATTTCCTCCGGCAGCAACGCGTTGGTCGGACCGTTGACGATGACCATCGCCGCGTCTTCGGGAATCTTGCCGGCGGTCAGCAACAGCAGCGGCTGCACGGGGATGTTCTCGTTGGCCAGACCTTCCTTGAGCAGGGCGAAGCCGCGCTCTTCCTTGCCGTCCAGCGGCGCCTCGCCGTGGCCTTCCAGATAATAGACGATGCCCGCGGCCTGCTGGCTGACCTTGAGCAAGGCGGTGGTCAGGCCCTGCTCGCTGACGTCCATGGTGATGTTCGTGCGGTCCTGGCAGACGACGGCGACCGCGCCGCGTTCGGTGATCGAGAAATTCTTCACCAGTTCCGGATGCAGGTCCGGATCGATGATTTCGTACTCGACCTTGCCGCCCAACGCCGCGTAGCGTTGCGCGAGTTTTTTGAATTCATAGGATTCGGCCGCTTTGAAAAAACCGACCAACCGCGCGGCGTCGGGCAGGTTGGCCACGACGGTCTTGGTTTGTTCCGACAGCGTATTGACGCCGGCTTTGGTCAGGTCGAAATCTTTATTGTAGCTGTGGCCCAGGTAATTGAGCGCGGCGAGGATGCCCAGGAAGATCGCCGAATACAGCACGGCGTTGACGCCGTAACGGGCGGTGCGTCGGCCGAAACCTTCGAGGATCGAATTGAAGTCGATGGCGAAGCCGATCACCAGGCTCAACAGCCCGATGCCGCCGAAGACGATGGGATACAGCGTGGTCAGGCCGGTGAAAAACAAGGCCAGAGCGGCGAAGACGAACAACGCCAACCCTTCGAAAATCAAAATGCGACTGGCTGATTTCATGGCTTACCTCCACCGGGTCGATTCGACGGAACGGGTGGCCAAAAAGGTGAACAAGGCGATGAAGCTGACGAAATAGACCAGGTCGCCGGTGCGTACGACGCCCTCGCCGAATTTTTCGAAATGCTCGGTCATCGCGATGTAGCGCAGTAGATCGCCGATCGTGCCGGGCGTGCTTTCGGACACCCAGCCCAGGATCCAGAAGATCAGCAGCATGCCGAAGCTCGACGCCGCGGCGATCGGCTGGCTGGAGGTCATCGTGCTGGTAAACAGGCCGAAAGCGAGGAAGCTGCAGCCCATCAGAAACAGCCCCAGGTAACCGGCGGCCAACTTGCCCAGGTCGGGGCTGGCGTACTTGAACAGGATGGCCGGGAAGTGGAGCGTCAGCAGCAGCAACAGGGCGTAGAACAAAACCGCCGCGAGCAGCTTGCCGAGGACGATCTGGTTCATGCCCAAGGGGCTGGTCAACAGCAGTTCGTCGGTGCCCTGACGCTTTTCCTCGGAGTACAGCCGCATGGTCAGAAACGGGATGATCATCAACAAGATGATGTTGATGTTGTGAAACAGCGGGGTGAGGATCATGTCGTTGACGTTGACCTGCTGCATCATCGCCGGGTTCTGGTACATGCCCGCGTATCCGAGGATCTGACTGTAGTTGGAAAACAGGTCGTAAAAGAAAAACCCGGTCAGCATCAGGAAGGCGGTCATCACCACGTAGGCGAGCGGCCCGCTGAACATCTGCCGGAATTCCTTGCCGCAAATCGTAAACAGGTTGCTCATCGCCGCAATCTCCTCTCAACTGGTCAGGCGGACGAAGATTTCTTCGAGGCTCGGTCGCTCGTGCCGCAGTTCGAGCAACCGCCAACCGTGTTGCAGGGCCAGCATGCTGAGGTCCGCGGCCGGATCGGCGCCCGGGGCCCCGGTGATGACGAACGTGCCGCGATCGTTGCCCTTGACCACCTTTTCGACGTTGGGCGTCGCGCGCAGCAGGGGCAGCGTTTCGGCGTCGAACTCGGCCAGCCGCAGGAAAATGCGGTTTTCATCGCTCGTTTTTTCGGTGAGGTTCTTGATCGTGTCGGCGGCGATCACCTTGCCCCGGTTGATGATGACCGCTTCGTCGCAGGTCATGGTCACCTCGGGCAGGATGTGCGTGGACAGAATCACCGTGTGGTTGCCGGCCAGCGAGCGGATCAACTCGCGAATCTCGCGGATCTGGTTGGGGTCCAGGCCGATGGTCGGCTCGTCGAGCACGAGCACCTCGGGGTCGTTCACCAGCGCCTGCGCCAGGCCGACGCGCTGCCTGAATCCCTTGGACAGCACCTGGATACGCGCGTCGAGCACCTCGGTCAGGCCGCATTGACCGGCCACCTTGTCGACGCGGCCGGGCACATCCTTTTTCGGCACGCCTTTGAGCTTGGCCACGTAGATCAAGTACTTGTGCACGCTCATGTCCGGGTAGAGCGGCGGATGCTCGGGCAGATAGCCGATGCGCCGGCGCGCTTCCATCGGTTGATGGAAGATGTCGAATCCGGCGATTTTCACCTCGCCGCCGGTGGCCGGCATGAAGCCGGTCAGGATCCGCATCGTGGTGGTTTTTCCCGCGCCGTTGGGCCCGAGAAAACCGAGGATCTTCCCCTTGGCGACCTCGAAACTGATGTCGTCGACGGCGGTGAAATCCTCATACCGTTTGACCAGGTTTTTGACTTGGATCATGACAATCCTCTTCGCAGTCGTTTGGCGCCGCGTGCATGAAAAAGCATTGAACGGAATACAACGTAATCCGGGCGTGAAAGGTAAATACCATTCGCGCCCCTGTCAAGGGAGACCGCAGTGCGAAAGCGAAGTTCCAACGCGTTGAAATTTATGCTAAAAGGATTGAGCCGATGGAGGTCGAACGTGTCCATGCGCCGGATAACCGCCCTGTTTATGCTGCTTTTCTGCCTTGCCTCGTTCCCGGGGTGCGAGCGTGCCCCGGCGCCCGGCGACAAGGAAAAATTGCTGGCGATTTTCCAAAATTCGATCAAAGCCTACGACGAGCCGGCGTTTTTGATTCGCATCGAGAAGGCGCAAAATTCACTGGCCGCGATGAAAATCGCCCTCGAAGTGCAGGAAGAAATTGCGCAACGCTATGGGCTGACTTACGATCAATACATCAAGGCGGTTCGTTATTGGAAAAACGATCCGAACATCCAGGCCGACCTCAAGCAGGTCAAAGAGAAAATGAAGGTTTGCCATAAGTTCGGTTTCGAGATCAAAAACCCGGCGTTTGCCGATTGAGGCAAATCCGTGAGGGCGTGGGAAAGGGCGGCGTAGCGTGAGAATCATCCTCCCCATTTGTCTTGTGTTGCTGCTGCTGACGATTATGGTTGTCGCTTGCGGCGACGATGATGACGACGATAACGACAACGTTGCAAAGGACGACGATGCGGTCGACGACGATACCGGCGACGACGACGCAACCGACGACGACACGGCCGACGACGACACGGCCGACGACGATACGGCCGACGACGA
>DAINPV010000018.1:0-24090 GCA_036743315.1 bacterium
GGTCGATTTCCAGACGCAAATCCTTGCGGCGCAGGCGTTTGGTGCCGTAGACCACCGCGCCGATGATCATGGCGAACGCGCCGATCACGGTCACCACATAAGCGACCGCGTCCGAGCCGCCGCAAAGCTTACGCAGCAACATGGCCAGCCCGACGAGCGCGTAGATGCCGACGAAAAAGCCGAGCGACAACGGCAGCCACGTTTTGAATGCGGAGACCGACTGATTCAGCAGCAAACGCAAGGGCGCGCGCGCGCCGGCCGACCAGGCGTCGGCCGGTTCGTCAGGCAGGTCGAGCATCTTCGCTTCCTTCAACCGCGCGATGAACCGTAGCGAATCCGCCTTTTTCTCCAGGTAGAAATCGCAATGTTCGGCCAGCAGCGGGCCGTACTGATTTTCTTCGCACACGACGTCTTTGAGTCCCAAAACGAATCGCTTGCCGGCGGCGTCGCACAGCGCCAGGGCGACGCCCATCGTGCCGGCGTACGAGTACGACCACTTGCCCGGACGCGCCGGCCGGTCGGTCAGCGCGTACTCGCGACCTTCGATGACGAACCGGTCGCCGGTGCAAAGGAGTTCGCGCCGGCGGGGAGAGACCTGACGAAAAACGAGACCGACGTTGATCAAAACCAAAACGAAGAGCGCGGGCGCAAACCAGTTCCCTTCGCGGATGCGGTCGTAGATCTTATCGAGGCGCGCGATTTGTCCGTGATCCAGGACGCCGGCGCCCGACAGCACCGCCGGGGCCAGCGACAGCAGATAGACCGCGGCGAACGCGGCGATCATCACATAAAACCAAGCCATGCTCCGCTTGGTCACGACGGGAAAACGGTCGCCGTCCTCACCCATCTTCCGCCCCCCTCACGCCGCATTTCTTGGCTAACGCGGATGGACGCGACGAATCAGAACTCGTTCCAGTAGCGGCGTTGACCGGTTTCGAAATTCAAATCCAGGCGCCGGCCGTTGAACTCGACGATCGTGCGGTTCGTGCCGAATTCCTGTTGCGCGTAGTCGTTGTCGAAGCGCGGGAACGGCCCGAGGTCGACCTCTTCGCCGTCGACGGTCATCGGACCGGTCATGCCCACCGTGATCGGTCCCTGGCTGGGCGAAGCGAAGGCGATCTGGTCGCCCACGGTGATCGTCGCATTCTCCAGGTCGGCCATGAAGTCGGCAAAGGTGCCGTGCTCGCTGTCGCCCAACTCGACGATCCACACGTTTTCCCGCCCGTCGGCGATCACTTCGTAAGCATCCTCGGGCGGATCGACCGCGAAGTACGGCTCGTTTTCCGACCACAAACCCACGTAGCCCTCGCCCTTGCGCCCGAACAGCCAATGGCCGGACTGATACGCCTCGTCGAACTCGTAGCGCGGGAAGTATGCGTGGGTGTAATCGACCAGCAGGAACTCTTCGAGGAGCGGAATCGAGACGCGCTCATACTGAATGACGCCCACGTTTTGATAGAACGTCGCGCGCGGCGTCCAACCGCCCGTCCACGGCCCGGCCATGTAATCGTCGGAGAAGCCGCCCGGGTAGGTCGTGAACACGTAGGCGTCCGCGTCGATCGTCGCCTGCCAGATGTGCGTCTGCGCCGCCCACATGCCCGGCTTGTAATCCTGCGCACCGCTGAGTTGGTAGTGCGGCGTGCGGTAGGTGTAGGTCGACATCGACTGCAGCGCCGGCCCTTCCGTCATCTCCGGAATCAGGCCGGTGAGGAACGGCACCAGCGGGCTGCCCACGAAAATCCGCAGGAATTGAATGTCTTGCCACAAGAAGCCGTTCCACATGTCGAACTCGTCGACCATCAGCAGCGTGCCCCCGGCGATATCGGGCGCGGCGTAACCGGTCATGCCCCACCAGAACATGATGTCGTCCCACGCTTCGTAACCGATGCCGTAGTCCGGCCCGGCGGCGATGTCGATCGAATCGCGCTGCTTGTGTTCGGTGGCCTGCTCCGCGTCGGCGGCGAGTTCTTCCAGAATCGCGGGCGGTGTGTAGGCGCTGGTGACCAGATGCACGGCCGAGAAGTTGTCGCGCTCGTTGTAGTCGCCCAGGCCCAGCATCACCCACGCCGGTTCGGTGATCGAATCGTTCAGCCCTGCCAGCAGCTTGCTTTGGTAGGTGCGCCCGTGGACCGTGGCGAACAGGCCCTTGTAGAAGTTGTTGGCGAAATCGAAAGCCATGATGTCCAACACCATCGCGGCCTTGGTGCGGATTTCCTCGCTCTCGGCGAAGTCCACCAGGTTCAGCAGCGCCGGCATGTCCTCATTGAAATAGACGTTGCTGTGCCATTCCGAAAAGCCGAACTTCCCGCGGAAATCGAGCCAGCGCAGAATCTTCGGCGTCGCGTGGTCGATGTGAAACTGACCGTTTTCACCGTTGTTGGAGAAAACCTCTTCCTTGAACAACTGGCCGGCCAGCAGTTCGGCGGTATGGAACAGAATCTGATGGTTCTCCGACCACCAGCACATTTCGTCTTCGCCGGGTTCGTCGAGCCAGTACTTGAAATCGAGCACGGCCTGCCGCATCTGCGCCAGCGTTTCGGCGCTGAAATTCGGATGATCCTCCTGCAGGTAGAGCAGGCGCAGCATCGTGTTGAGATTGAAGTCGGCGCAGTCTTCGCGGTTGTTGATCTTGTCGCAGGACTCGTCGATGCGCGTTTCGTTGAACTCGGTCGAGTCGTTGACCAGCAGGCACACCTGGCCGTTCCACCCGCTGTTGGCCGGCGTGTTGTTGTCGATGCAGTACTGCAGGTATTCGGCTTTGCGCGACAAATACCCCGCCGTCGGCTCGATCGCGTCGCCGGGGTCGGTGTCGTCGTCGCCGGTGTCGTCGTCGAGCGTGTCGTCGTCGCCGGTGTCGTCGTCGAGCGTGTCGTCGTCGAGCGTGTCGTCGTCGGACGTGTCGTCATCGCCGGTGTCGTCATCGCCGGTGTCGTCGTCCGTCGTGTCGTCGTCCGTCGTGTCGTCGTCATCATCGGTCGCGTCGTTGTCGTCGTTGTCGTCGTCATCGTCGCCGCAGGCGATCGTCAACGACAGCATCAGCAAAAGGCAAAGAACGAGTTTGATCCAGCGAACCATGGGGCACCTCCAGGTCGAACATTATGCCCGAAACAGCCGCAAAATGCATCCGTTTGTCATTCCTTTTCATCATGGTAGAATAAGTTGCCTCAAGCGGGGAGAACACTAAATGAAATACCGCCTTTTTTGGGTGACGATGGCGCTGGTCGGGGTGTCGGCGCTCGCGTTCGCGGCCGCCGAACCGATGTTTTTCAGCGAACCGGACGCCGGGACAACGCAGTCGCTGGCCGTGGGGCAGGAGGCGATCCTTAGCTTGGAGATGGCCGGCGGCACCGGTTACATGTGGCAGGTCAAAATCGCCGACGAGGCGATCGTGGCCATGACCAAAAAGGAAACCCAGGTCGGCAACCCGATGCTCATGGGCGGCCCGGTTAAAATGCTCTTCTTCCTCAAGGCCAAAACCAAAGGCAAAACCAATATCGACGCCTGGCTCTCCCGCCCCTGGAAAGACGACGAGAGAATCAAGCAGTTCACGTTGACCATCAAGGTGGAGTGAACGGGGCCGTTATTGCGGGCTTGTCCCTTAATCCAGAACCGGCAAATACATTTCCCAACCTTTTTAGAGGAAGGCTCCTGACCTGTGAGCGTCGGTCCTTTCCTCCGGTTGTTCCTTGCTGTCGACCGCGCTAGGATACGTCGACTTTCCCCTGGAGGAACGACATGAAATTCGGCCGCGTCCAGCTTGTTTCGGTTGCGCTCATCTTTGCTTTCGCTCTGCTCGCCTGCAGCGGCGAACCGCTGCAATTCAGCGAAGCCGACGCCGGCAACACGCAATTCCTGCGCGACGGCCAGCAGGCGATCCTCACCCTCGAGTTGTCCACCGAAAGCGATTTCATCTGGCAAATCGACATCGAGGACGAGACGATCGTCGAGCTCGTCGAGAAAGACCTCCAAATGGAAAGCAACGATCTGTCGGGCGGCATCATGAAACGCATTTACACCTTCAAGGCGCGCCAAAGCGGCAAAACGACTGTCACCGCCATCCTCGTACGCCCCGCGGAACTGAACAAGCCCGAGCGCACCGTCGCCTTCAAGATCGAGGTGCTGTAAACGACCGCACCCGCCGCGCTGCGCGTCGGTTATTGTCATCATTTCATTATCCCAAACGCCTTGCCCCTTTGCGCCGTATAACTTCCCGTCATTGTTGATTTCGGCAATCGTTTGTCCTATAAGGAGGTGGGGGAATCACCGCAACCAAAATCAACATTCGGAGGGATGAATCATGGCGAAGCACCTAGTGATATCCGACCCGCATTTCGGCGCGCCGGAATGCTCGCTGGTCGATCCGACCCTGCGCAAAAATTTGTACGGCTTCTGGAAAGAAAAAGGACCTTACGAAAAAGTTATTCTGTTGGGCGATTTCATCGATGTCAATTACGCCTCCTTCACCGAAGCCATTTTCGGGGGTCGCCCCGACGAGGGAACGCCGCACTATGCCTTCGCCGCCTGGCTGGACGAATTTTTCGGCGAAGGCAAAATCGGCGTCGGCGAAATGGCCTATCTGCCGGGCAATCACGATTACAAGGTATGGGACCTGCTGGCGACCGAAAAGAATTTCATGAAGCCTCTCGCCGCCGGCGGCGAGGCGTTTAAAAAGTCAAATTTGCTGTTCGAGGACCGCTTCGACGATTCGTTCTTCGAAGGGGTGGTGCCGTTGACGCTTCGCCATAAGTTTTACATCAAATATCCCGATATCGAATTCGAAGTCAAAGGCAAAACCGTGCTGGCCACCCATGGACATTACCTGTGCCGCATCCAGACCATGGGCGCGACCATGCCGAAGATGATCAAACAATATGGCGATCTGGGCGTCGCCCGCCGCAAATTTTTCCAAAGCACGGCCCGTTACCAGGCGGCCGCCAACGCCTTCTCCTATCAGGAGGAATGGCGGACGAAACTGTTCAGCCTCATTCACGGTTTCGAGGGATTTTGGGATTTCGTCACCGGTAAAGGGGGTTTGCGCGACCGGCCGATCGACGGCGGTCAACTACAGGCCATGGAAGAATACCTCGTCCTTTACCGCGGCAAGAAGCCGGGGGTTTTCATTTTCGGCCACACCCACGTGCCCGGCCGCGCCGACACCGCTTCGTCCGAGTTCGACTACCAGCGCTTGATGCCGGAAACCAACATCCATGTCTGGAACACCGGACATTTTCTGACCAAGAACGATTGCCACGGCAGCTTCATCATCATCGACGATCAGGCGGACGAGGGAATGGAAATCCAACTGTTCGTCGTCGACCAACACGGCGCCGTCAAATCGTACCAAAGCGGGGGCGTGTCATGAGCGTGAAAATTCCCAAACGCGCGCCGACGATTCACTCCGAGCGAGTCGTCGTCGACGAGGTGTTCGACGATGGCGTGGTGCGTCTGCTGCGCGCCAAGCACAAAGCGAGTAAAAAGGATGCCCTGACGCTCGATCTTTGGCAGGATGAAACGATCGACGTGATGAAAACCAAGCAGGTCGAAGCGTTCGTCGGTTTTACGGCGCCGCGCAAGCTGCGCGAGGGCGACGTCTTCTACCTGGTCGACGGTCGCCTGCTGAACGACGATTACAAGCCCATCGGCCGCAAACAGGCGCGCCTCGAACATCTGCTGCTGGACTGGGACAAAGGACGCGAGTTCGCGCGCGAGGAAATCAAATATCACGTACGCATGCTCAACGTGAAACACGCCGAAAGCGGGACGGAAACCGATCGCCAAACGATCGCTCGGCTGGTCGACCGCTCCTTCGCCGGTCCCAAGTCGAGAAAGGAGTAGCGCCATGGCCAAGTCCGTTCAAGACAAGCTCAAGGATTGTCTGACGCCCGAAGCGCTGTGCCTGGTCACGCTCAACGTCGGCGACGGCGATTCGCTGATCGTGCGTTTTCCGCCCGCCCACAGCGAAAGCCGAAACGGCGGCGTCAAAAAAATCATCGGGGCGGTGATCGACTGCAACGACGCGGACAAGACCGTCGATGCCTTGCAGAAATTGAAGATCGACGAGCTGGCCTTCATCTGCGCCACGCATCCGCACGCCGACCACACGATCGGCCTCAAGGGCGTCATCAACTGGTGCCTGCAAAACAACGTGCCGATCCACCAGTTCTGGGACAGCGGATTCCGTCACGTTTCCAAAATCCATTACGATCTGATCAAGCTGCTTTACGAGCATGGCGAGATCAAATTCGTTCGCCCGACCAGCGGGTACGAAACGATCGTCAACATGGTGCGCGTGCAGGTGCTCTCGCCCTCGATCCTGCTGAAAAATCGCTACGACACCTTCGGCACCAACATTAACAACGCCTCGATCGTCATCAAGTTGGATTACCCGACCACCGATATCGCCGAACCCTACGTGAAAAAGCCTAAGCGGAGCGAGATCGAGAAACGCAACCTCTCGGCTTACGACCCCTTGAAGCAAAACACGATCATCCTGGGCGGCGATGCCCAGTTCGACGCGTGGGCCCGCGTGACCGAGGAATTTCCCGAGTTGGTCAAGACGAGCAATCGCGAGCAACTGATCGATCCCGACAAGGCGACCTATCGCCCGCTGCGCTGTCAGGTGCTCAAGGCGCCGCACCACATGAGCAAACACGGCATTTCGCTGGAGGTGCTCGAGACGATCAAGCCCAACGCCACGCTGGCGTCGTGCGCCGATAAATCAAAACACGGCTTCCCGCATCAGCTCACGGTGCTGGCAGCCGAGGACATCAAGAAAAAGGTGTACTATACCGGACACCACGATTCCAAATTGCGCTCGGGTACGCTGGTGACCGTGGTCCGGGGCGACGGCCGCCCTCCGAAAATTTTCGCTTTGGGCGAACCAACCGCGAGCCCGGCGCCGCTGCCGTAGACGGTCGCGGCAACGGCGGCGCCGGCGGCGCAGTGATCTTGGAAATTTTTCCTCCGCCGGCATTTTCGCACCGGGACGGAGACGCCGACGATCGGCCCGACGGGCCTTGGTCGGTCGGGGTGACGCGACCGACCGCCTGCGCGTGCGGGTTTGGCCGGCGAAAGCGCTTGATCAACCCGCCCTGGCCGACTACGATCCGTGTTGACAAACGAAGGGTTCCTGATCCGCCGTCGCGCGCCCACGGCGCCGGCTGCCGAATTCAGTGTGGAGAATTGTCGAGCAGATGGCGAACAACCGAAAAGACGTTTGGAAAAAGCTGACCACCAATCCGATCGGATATGCGCGCAACGCGTTGCGTAAATTGGTCGTGGACCCGGCCAAATACAAGACGGGTGAGGACTACCAAGCCGAGTCGTATTGGCGCGACCGCTTCGTCAAACACGGCATGTCTTTAGCGGGCCCCGGCGACGAGGGCTTGAAGGAAGAAGAAAACCGGCTGATGTACCTGGAAGCCGCCGATCGTCTTTTCGCGATCATCGAGCAAAACGACATCGACCTGCCCACGGCGCGCGTTCTCGAAATCGGCTGCGGCAACGGGTTTTTCTCCGGCTTGTTGTACGAGCGCGGCGTGCGCGATTACCTGGGAGTGGACATCACCGACGTTCTATTCGACGAGTTCCGTGCGCGGTGGCCCGAATTTCGCTACGAGAAAGCCGATATCACCGAACGCGCGCCGGCCGGCTCGTTCGACCTGGTGCTCATGATCGACGTCATCCAGCACATCGTGGTGCGGGAAAAATTGCGGCAGGCCTTCGCCAACATCAAAAACGGTCTCGCCGCCGGCGGCGCGTTTTTGGTGTCGCCGATCCGAGCCGAATCCAAAAAACATCTCTTCTACGTCCATTGGTGGACCATCGACGACCTGAAAAACGAGTTTGCGGATTTTCTCTTCGCGGCGTTGGAGCCGTTCCGCTACTCCCATCTGGCGGTGATCAAAAATACCGCGACGCCCCCGCGACGCGACGAATAAACCACCCTCGCCCGTTTACCGCAGCTTCACCAGCACGTGTTTGCGGAAGGCCGGGTTGATGCCCGGGTCGGCCAATTCCCGGGCCAGGCCGCCCTGGTAGCGATCGAGGATCGCCAGCACGAGTTCGGCGCGCTCGCCCACGGCTTCGCGCACCCAGGCCTCGAGTTCGGCGCGTTTGGCCGCGGGCAGGCTCGGGTGGCCGTCGACGGTTTCGAGCAGCGCGTTCAGCGCCGCGATGTCGGCCGGCGTCAGCGGCATCGGCGCCGGCGTGCGGCCCAGCAGATCGTGACAGCGGAAGGTGTTGAACAGCACGCGGTACGACAGTTCGGCGGCCTGGTCGATGTTCGCACGCGACAAAAACAGGTGGCTGACGAACTCGGGCGTGAAGCCCAGCTTGTCGTGCATCAAATCGACCAGCGCCTCGACGGCGTCCAGTCGCGTTTCGGCCTGCCGCACTTGCGCCAGTTCGTTCCAGACTTCCTCCCGGCCCTCGACCAGCCGCACCGGGTGCGGCAGCAGCAGGCCGAGCGCGAGATCGCGTTCCGGTCCGTCCAGCAGCAACTGCTCGGGCGACTTGCCGTCCACCGCCGCGCGTTGCGGCAGCGAGCGCGCCCGGCGCGCCAGTTGCACCACCAGCGTGCGGCCGATCTTATGGATGTCCAACGCACGGTGATAGATCATCGTTTGCCGCGCGGTGGGCAGGTCGTCGCCCGCCAGGTATTGCAGGCCGATGTTGAGCAGCCCGTCGGTCGTCGCCACGATCTGCCGCACCTTGTCCAAATCGATGAACGACGCCCGATGCGCCACCACGGCCATGTTGGCCAGCCCCATCACCTCCAAGGCGATGCCGTCGCGCTCGGGGAAATTCTCCGCCAACAACCGCCGCAGCAGGCTGTCGGCGTGATCGTAACGCGTGAGGAACCGCTCGCTGCCGACCTTGCCGCCCGGCTCGTCGGCCAGTGGCGGCGACGCGGTCTTGCGCGGCGGCGTAAAGGTCTTCAGGTCGACCGTGGTCATGATCTCCAGCGCGCTGTAGTAATCGGGAATCGTGCGCAGGTCCATGCGTTCGCGACGCTGACGGTAGGCCAGTTCCTCGACCTCGGGACCCGTCTCCCAGTACACCGCTTCGAGCAGGTAATAAAAGAAATCGAAGTCGTGTTTATAGATGCGCATCAACAGCGCGTTGACCAACTTCCCATGTTCTTCGCGGCAGGTGAACTCCACCAGGTAGCGCCGGTCGGGCGTGAGCATCGCCGGGCCGTCGACCGGGATGTCGTCGTCCGGATTCTCGATCTTGTGCACGCGCATGTGCTCGCCGAAAAACACGACCAGCGTCGCCAGGTCCATTTCGCGCAGGTTGTGCATGAAAGCTTCGTCGGCCAATTCGTGGAGCAGCATCATCCAAGTGCGCGTCTTGGCCTGGTTGAGCCGGTCCTTGTCCCAGCAGTCGATGTCGATGAAGCCCTGCACCTGCTCGGGCGTAGACAGTTCGAGGAGCGCCAGCGCGTCCTCCGCGCCGATTTCGTGCAGCATGAGGTAGGCCTCCTGCACCGGCAGCAGGGCGACGATCGCGGCGGGGTTCGGATGCTCCAGGATCAGCGCGAAGGCGTCCTCGGCCGCTTGCCCGGCCAGCAGTTGCACGCCTTCCTCCGGCGTGGCCGTCGCCATCGCCGTCAGCCGTTCCTGTTTGCTCAGCTTGTCGTTCATGCTCTTCCTTCACCTGTCGGGGGCCGGATTGTACAAGCTCTCGTCCGCGGCCGCCAATCGTTTTTATCATCGCCCGTCTTCGCCTTGACGGGCAAGGGCCGGACCGCTAGCTTGGAAATATTCTGCCAAGGGAGTCGAAGATGCACGGTTTTTTTGCGGCCGACCATGTGGCGGTGTTCGGCGTCTCGACGCGGGAAGGCAACCTGGGCCAACGCATCGTCAGCAATTTGTTGAAGTTCGCGTACCGCGGGCGCATCAGCCTGATCGGCCGCAGCGGCGGCGCGCTCGCCGGGCATCCGATCGTGCCCTCGCTCGACCAATGCCGGGGACAGGTCGATCTGGCGGTGGTGCTCACCCCGGCGCAGACGATCCCGGACATCTTCCGCGAATGCGCCGCCCACGGCGTCAAGCGGATCATCGTCGAATCCGGCGGCTTCAACGAGCTGGGCGCGCCGGGGGCGCAACTGGCCGAGGAGATCAAGCGCATCGCGGCGGAAAACGACATCCGCTTCATCGGTCCCAACGGCATCGGCGTGGTCGACCGGCGCAGCGGCCTGGCCGTGCCCTTCCCCGTCATGCCCATGCCGCCGCTCGGCCCGGTGAGCATCATCACGCAGTCGGGCGGCGTCGGCCTGCTGTACGCCAATCATCTTGAAGAAGAAGGCATCGGCATGAGCCGTTTCGCTTCGATGGGCAACAAGCTCGACGTCGACGAAAACGACCTGATCCCCGCGATGGCCGGCGACGACGCCACGCGCCTCATCCTCGCCTACCTCGAGTCGATCCCCGACGGCCGGCGCTTGTTCGAAACGCTGCGCGCCTGCCCCAAGCCGGTGGTCGTGCACAAAGCCAACACCAGCGCGGCCAGCGCGGGCATCGCCGGTTCGCACACCGCCGCGCTGATGAACGATGACGCGGTCGTCACCGCCGCCCTGCGTCAGGCCGGCGCGGTGCGCGCGGAAAAATTCGGCGACACGGTCAACGCGATCAAGGCCTTCCTGCTGCCGCCGATGCGCGGCAACGAGGTGGTCGTGGTCAGCCGCAGCGGCGGCCACGCGATCATCGCCGCCGACAAGTGCGCCGAGGCGGGCATGCGCTTCGCCCGCCTGCCGCAAAGCTTTTATGAAGATGTGCGTCGGCACGTGCGCGCCGACGTGATCAAGCTGAGCAACCCGCTGGACCTGGGCGACCTCTTCGAAATCGAAGCTTACCTGCACATCATGGATTCGGTGATGGCGCAGCCGCAGGTCGACGCGGTGATCTTCCTGTTCGTGTACCTGTCCGCCTACGATCCGCGCGTGCCTGAGCGCATCGTCGACCGCGCGCGGCAGTTGACGGAAAAATACGACCGGCCGATGGCCCTGGTGCTCTACACCTGGCCGCACGAACTGACGCGCATGAAGAAATTCACGCAGTTCCCGATCTTCGAAACGGCCGAGGAAGCCGTCGCCGCGCTGGCCGCCCGCCGCGACCACCACCGTTTTCGACAGGCCGCGCCCCGGCGCACCCCGCGCGTGAAACTCGCCGCCGCCGCCGAGGCGCTGCTGGCCGACAAACCGCGCGGCGCGTTTTTGCGGCAGGACGAATGCTTCGCGCTGGCCGATTGCTACGGCCTGCCGCATCCGCCGTTCGCTTTCGCCGCGAACGAGAAGCAAGCGGTCGCCGCCGCCGCGGCCTGGGGCGACGCGCCGGTCGCGCTGAAGGTGGAAAGCCCCGCGGCGACGCACAAGACCGACGTCGAGGGCATCTTGCTCAACAAGCGCGGCGCCAAGGAAATCCGCGCGGCGTTCCGACAGCTCAAGGAAAACCTCGCCCGACACCTGCCCGACGCCACCTTCGCCGGCGCGCTGCTCATGCCCATGGCCGCGCCGGGGCTCGAATTCATCGCCGGCGCCAAGCGCGACCCGAGCTTCGGCCCGGTCGTCCTGCTGGGTTGGGGCGGCACGGCGGCCGAGGCGATGGAGAAAGTCAGCCTGCGCCTGGCCCCGCTGACGCTCACCGAGGCGCGCCAGATGATCGACGAACTGCCCGGCCAGAAGCTGCTCGACGGCTTCCGCGGCCGGCCGGGCGTCGACCGCAAGGCGCTGGCGCAACTGTTGGTGCGCCTGGGCGAACTGGCGCAGCACCCGGCGCTCGCCGAAATCGACCTCAACCCGGTGCGCGCCTACCCCGACCGGGCGCTGCTGTTGGATGCGCGGGTGAGGCTGCGTTGATCCGCTACGTCGCCCGCCGGCTGCTGTTCCTCGCGCCGACCGTCTTCGGCGTGGTGACGCTCGTGTTTTTCTTTCTCCACCTGATCCCCGGCGATCCGGTCGAGGTGATGCTCGGCGAAACGGCGGAGACCGCCGACAAGGAAGCGCTGCGCGAAAACCTGGGCCTCAACGATCCGCTCCCCACGCAGTACGGCCGGTTCCTCGGCGGCTTGGCGCAGGGCGACCTGGGGGAGAGCTTCTTCTACCGCAAGCCGGTGCGCGAGGTGCTGCTGGAGCGCCTCGGGCCGACCGTCGAGCTGTCGCTGGCCGCGATGCTCGTCGCGCTGCTGATCGCCATTCCGATCGGCGTGCTGGCGGCGGTCAAACAATACGGCGCCTTCGACAACGTCTCGATGCTCGTCGCGCTCGTCGGCGTGTCGATGCCCAATTTCTGGCTCGGACCGCTGCTCATCTGGCTGTTCTCGCTGCACCTCGAATGGTTTCCCGTCGGCGGCAACGAAGGGTGGCTGTCGCTGGCGCTGCCGGCGATCACCCTGGGCACGGCGCTGGCCGCGATCCTTTCGCGCATGACCCGCGCCAGCGTGTTGGAAATTCTCAACGAAGATTTCGTGCGCACCGCCCGCGCCAAGGGCTTGCCCGAGCGCACGGTGCTGTTCAAGCACGTGCTGCGCAACGCATTGATTCCGGTGGTGACCATCGCCGGGCTGCAACTGGGCGCGCTGCTGTCGGGCGCGGTGATCACCGAAAACGTCTTCGCCTGGCCGGGCCTGGGCACGCTGTTCATCGAGGCGCTGCAAAGCCGCGACTACCCGGTCGTGCAGGGCTGCGTGCTGTTTTTCAGCCTCGGCTACGTGGTGGTCAACCTGCTGGTCGATCTGCTGTACGCGGCGGTCGATCCGCGCATCCGCCTGGGGACGTCATGAGATCGCCGGTCGCCGTCAGCGGGTTGGTTTTGCTGGCGCTGCTCGCCGTGGGCGCGCTCTTCGGCCCGTGGCTGGCCCCGCACGATCCCGAGGCGCTGGACCTGGACCGCTCGCTGGCCGGGCCCTCGGGCGCGCACTGGCTGGGGCAGGACGAACTGGGGCGCGATCTGGCCTCGCGGCTGATCGTCGGGGCGCGCGCGTCGGCGCTGGTCGGGCTGATCGTCGTGTCGATTTCAGTGTGCGTCGGCGTGCTCATCGGCCTGCTGGCCGGCTACCTGGGCGGCGCGGTCGACCAACTGGTCATGCGCGCGGTCGACGTTCTGCTGGCCTTCCCCGGCATCCTGCTGGCCATCGCCGTCGCCGGCATCCTCGGCCCGAGCCTGTTCAACATCATCCTCGCCCTGTCGATCCTGGGTTGGACCGGCTTCGCGCGGCTGGTGCGCGGCCAGGTGCTCTCCTTGCGCGAGCGCGAGTTCGTGCTGGCGGCCAAGGCTTACGGAGCGAGCCCGGCGCGCATCATGTGGCGGCACGTGCTGCCCAACGTGCTGGCCCCGGTGGTGGTGCAGGCGACCTTCGGCATGGCCGGGGTGATCCTCGCCGAGGCCAGCCTGTCGTTCCTCGGTCTGGGCCCGCAGGATATCCCCACCTGGGGGGCGATGCTCAACAGCGGCGTCGATTACCTGCTGTTCGCCCCGCATCTTTCGCTGGTCCCCGGCGTGGCGATCATGCTGACGGTCTTGGCGTTCAATTTTATCGGCGACGCATTGAGAGACAAATTCGATCCGCGGGCGCAGCCGTGGGTGTGAGCGGAATGGACGGGCGAATCGCGACGCGACGATTGTCGCCCATTCACCGCCAAGGGGCCAAGGTTGCCCGCTATTTGCCTGCATGGCTCATCTGCACCGTTTTTTGCACGTATCTCTCCCTCCAGTTCGAAGCAAATAATTATCTGCACGATTACCAATTGCATATTCAACCGCTCAACGACCATCAGTTGAGTCTGACGTCCTTTACCCTGTCGGGGTTGGATTTTTCTCAGGTCGAAGCCATCGTCATCTCTTTGGATGAAAGACGTTCGGCCGCCGTTTCGCTGATCGCCGAGAGCGGCGGAAGTGAGTTTATTTTCGCACGAATATCTAATTTTATTTCGCTTCCCGCGGGGTACTATCGCTCTCGCGACGGCCTCGTCGAATTCCATCTGCCGCTCGCCGCGGAAACGGATTCGGTCGATCGATTCGTCGTACCGTTCTGGCCGAACTTGTTGCCGAAACCATCGCGGGAACTGTCGATCGTCGTTCAGCCCGATCGGCACTTCATGCACTTCCGCTCGCTGCCGCCGTTTATTTCCCGGCTATCGGTGCGCCACAACAACGGCCGCGTCCGGACGCTGGATCTCAGCCCGCTTCTTCCCTGGCCGCTGACGGCCGCCGCCGGACTGATTCTGGCAATAATGTTCACCGCTTGCATTGATATAATTATTTCGAGAAATTCACGCTTGGCCCTCTATCGCCACCGCTTCCTCCTCACGCAATTCCTGGGCAGTTTGTGGTTGACGGCCTTCATGCTGTTTGCCAACGCTCATCAAATTACCGGCACGAACGCGACTAAGGCGTTCTTGCTCGTCGTTGCATGTCTCTTATTCGTCTGGAGCGTTTTCGGATGCTATCCCGTCCTCCTTTTTTTTCGACCTCTACGGCATCGCCTGCTTGATACCGTGCTATATTCGATAATCATCCTTCTATTTTTCGTTTTGTTGACCGTTCTTGCGGCGGCGCTGCCTTGGCTGACATCGCGCAATTTCAACATGCCCATCGAAGCCAAACACGATTTTTCGACCTTCGCGAGCGACCGGACGTGTCCGGTCATTATGTGTTTGGGCGGTTCTTCGACCAAGGGAAGTCCGTTTCGCGACGATTGGCCTTATTCCTATCCGAGATTGCTGGAAAAGCGGCTACAGAATTTGTTTCCCGACATCGTCGTCCTAAACGGCGGAATCGACGGCATGCGCTTGATCGACTGTCTGCCCGAGCTGCCGGCGTTGGTGAACAAGTTTCATCCGCGCGTGGTTACTTTCAATTTCTCCTGGAACGATTTTTACAGCAAGCGACCGGACCGGCAGTTCATCCATGACTATTCGCAACAACTGGCCAGCGCCAACCGGATCGTCGCCGAGAGCGGCGGGAGCGCCTTATTTGTCTTGGAACCGACCTTTGCGGAACTCTATCTGAAATCGGCAAACGCGGAAACCATGATCGCGTTGAGCAGATCCCTTTACCGGAAGCTGGATTTGGCGATTGTCGATCCCTACCCGCGATTCGCCGATCGGCGCAGCGGATTTCTCTTTGTCGACAGATCCGTTCATTTGACCCGATACGGCGCCGACCTGTTGGCCGATGTGCTGACCGAACATATCGAACCGCTGTTGGACCATCGGGCGCCGAACGAGTGACGCCTTGAAACACAAATCCGGCCCGATAATCTCCCGGCAGTTTTAACTTTTAATTTTCTCGGAGATGCATTAAGAGGCAGTATTAACTTGCCGACATAGCCTTGGGTGTGAGCGGAATGAACGACTGAGACCAGGAACAACGATTGGCGCACTCAAAAGGCGGCCGCTGGGCATGCATTGTCGTTATCTTGCCTGTCTGGGTCATCTGCACCGGTTTGGCGGTTTTTCTTTCCGTCCGATTCGCCTTGCCCAATTTCTTTCACGATTACCCGGAGTTTATCGATCGCCGGGAATCGATCCTGTTCGTCGACGACCAGGTCCATCTGAATCGGTTCGGCAGCGAATTGCTGGCGAACGTGCTGAGCGAGCGCCTCGAGCTGCTGCTGAACTTCGACTGATTGCCGCCTTCCCTTTTTTTTAACCGTCCGGAAATCATTTTTCTTGACTTTGGTTTACAGCGATCTACGATATCGACAATTTACGGTGGTGAGTTGCGCCGTAAGGCGAGGAGGGAAACGAGTCTTGCCGGATCTTGACGAACCATCAGCGCGACGACCCAAGCGGGTCGCCGTCATTCATAACATCGACTTCGAAGGCCAGGGAACGCCGACGAGCGGACCGGGCCTTTTTTCCTTGGAGGCCGACGCCGAGGTGGCGCGCACCGCGCGGCACATCGCCGACATTCTGGAAGAAGCGGGCCTTGCCACCATCCTGCTGCAGGTGAACGATTCGCTGGCCGGCGTGCTGCCCCGCCTGCGCGAGGAGCGCATCGACGTCGTGTTCAACCTTGTCGAAACGCTGGGGGGCGAAGCGGCGCGCGAAGCGGAACTGCCGGCCATGCTCGAAGCGGCGGGCATCCCCTTTACCGGCAACGGCGCGACCGCGCTGCAACTGGCCCACGCCAAGGACCGCAGCAAGCAACTGCTGGCCGCCCATCGCCTGCCCACGCCGCAGGGTTTGTGCGTGCGCAGCCCGCGCGACCTGGCCCGTCATGCGGCCGATCTGCCGCCGTTCCCGCTGTTTGTCAAACCCGCGCGGGTCGACGCCTCGATCGGCATCGGGCAGCGATCGCTGGTCCACGACATGGCCGAATTGAAAAAGCAGACGGCTTGGCTATATCGCCGCGTGCCGGGCCCGATGCTCATCGAAGAGTACCTACCGGGGGCGGAAATCAACGTGGCCATCTTCCCCAATCCGTTCACCGGCCGGGCGGTGCCGACGATCATCGATTTCAGCGCCTGCCCGCCGGACCTGGCCCCGATCGTCACCTACGACTGCAAGTGGTTGCCCGAGAGCCCGGAGTATGCCGCCAAGTCCACGCCGTGCCTCGACCAACTGTCGCCCGAACAGCGCCGCGACGCGCTGCGCATCGCCCGCGCCGCGTTCCTGGTCGTGGGCGGCACCAGCTACGGCCGCGTCGACATGCGCCTGGACCGCGACGGCCACCCGAAGGTCATGGACATCAATCCCAATCCCGACCTGGATCACGAAGCCGGGTTGTCGGTCGCCGCGCATTCGGTGGGGTTGGATTATCGAACGCTGCTGTTGCAAATCACCGACGATGCACTGAGGAAGGAAGCCGATGTATCTGCGTCCTATCTTGCCAAAAGATCGCGAGCCTTTGGCCGCTTTGCTGCGGCGTATTGACAACTTCACCGCCGAAGAGGTGGAGGTCGCCCTCGAACTGATCGACGAGGCGATCGCCCGCCCCGAATCCGGCTACCGCTGCCTGGTCGCCCTGGGGCTGGGCGGCGAGGATGAAACGCTGCTCGGCTACACCTGCTTCGGCCAGACCCCGATGACCGAAAGCACCTACGATCTGTACTGGATCGTCGTGGACGCCGCGCACCGCGACAAGGGCATCGGCCATCACCTGTTGCAGGCGTTGTACGAAACCCTGACTCACCTGGGCGCGCGCCTCATCCGCGTGGAAACCTCGTCGATGGAGTCCTACCGCGGCTCGCTGCGCTTTTACGAGAAAGAGGGCTTCACCACCGTCGGGCGCATCCCCTCGTTCTACAAGGAAGGCGACGACCTGATCGTCATGTACTATCCGTTGCCCGCGTAGGCCGTTTTCGTCTCCCGCATTTTGCCCTTGACCAAAGGCGTTTGTGCGTTCAGATTACGCGTCCTGTCAGGAAAGGACGACCATGAGCGCCGAACAGCCCGCGCGGATGCCCGAAAAAATCCGCAACATCGCCATCATCGCCCACGTGGACCACGGCAAGACCACGTTGGTGGATAAAATGCTCGCGCAATCCGGCAGTTTCCGGCGCGGCGAGGGCAACATCGAACAGGCGTTGGATTCGGGCGAGCTCGAACGCGAGCGCGGCATCACCATTTTGTCCAAGTGCACCTCCCTGGATTACGGCGACCTGCACATCAACGTGGTGGACACCCCCGGCCACGCCGACTTCGGCGGCGAGGTCGAGCGGGTGATGCGCATGGTCGATTCCGTGCTGCTGCTGGTCGACGCCTTCGAGGGGCCGATGCCGCAAACGCGGTTCGTCACCAAAAAGGCGCTCGCACGCGGCCTGCGGCCGATCGTGGTGATCAACAAGATCGACCGCCCCGGTTGCGATCCGCACGCCGCCGCCGACGCGGTGCTCGATCTGTTCATCTCGCTGGACGCCACCGAGGAGCAGTGCGATTTTCCCATCGTCTACGCCTCGGCCAAGCTGGGCTACGCGGTGCACGACCTGCGCGACGAGCCGGTCGACCTCGCGCCGCTGTTCGCCGCCATTCGCGAGTTCGCGCCGCCGCCGGTGGTCGATCGCGACGACGTGCCCGCGCTGCAGGTGATCACCTTCAACCACGACGAATACCTGGGCAGCATGGCCGTCGGCCGCGTGGAATCGGGCGTCTTTTGCCCCGGCGACCGCGCATTGCTGGTGCACCGCGACGGCGGGCGCGACGTGTTCCGCATCGCCAACGTCCTTGGTTTTCGCGGCCTGCACCGTTTTGAGATGGACCGGGCCGTCGCCGGCGACATCGTCGCGCTGACCGGCATGGCCGAGTTGAACGTCGGCGAGACGATCACCTCGGTCGACAATCCCAAGATCCTGCCGCTGCTCGAGGTCGACGCGCCGACCGTCAGCATGACCTTCATGGCCAACACCTCGCCCACCGTGGGTCAGGAGGGCCGGTTCGTCACCAGCGCCAAGCTCAAGGAGCGGCTGGAGCGCGAGATGAAATCCAACGTCTCGCTGCGCGTCGAGCCGACCGACACCACCGACGCCTTCGTCGTCAGCGGGCGCGGCGAGCTGCACCTGTCGGTGCTGATCGAAACGATGCGCCGCGAAGGCTACGAGTTCATGGTCTCGCGGCCCAAGGTCGTGTTGCGCGAGGAAAACGGCAAAACGCTCGAACCCTACGAGATTGTCATCGTCGACGTCGAAACGCCGCACGTCGGGCCGGTCATCGAATCGCTGGGCCAGCGCTTCGGACGCATCACCAACATGCGCGAGGTGGGCATGGGCCGCTCGCGCATCGAGTTCGTCATCCCCACCCGCGGACTGATCGGTTACCGCGCCAAGTTCCTCACCCTGACCCACGGCACCGGCGTGCTCAACGCGGTCTTCCACGAATACGCCACCTGGACCGGCGAAATCAAAGACCGGCCGAACGGCGCGTTGATCGTCCTCGAACCGTGTACGACGGTCACCTTCGCCCTGTGGAAGCTCGAAGATCGCGGCGTGTTTTTCGTCGGGCCGGGCGAGAAGGTTTACGCGGGGCAGATCATCGGGGCGCACACGCGCGGCAACGACCTGGTGATCAACCCGGGCCGCACCAAGAAACTGACCAACATCCGCGCGGCGGGCAGCGACGAAAAGAATTTCCTCAAGCCCCACCGCGTGCTGACCATCGAAGAGGCGATCGAATTCATCAACGACGACGAGTTGGTCGAGTTCACGCCGCAATCGATCCGCCTGCGCAAACGCATCCTCGATCACAACGACCGCAAAAAAGCCGAGTACGTCGTCAACGCCTGAGGTTTTTCCGTTTTCTCGATTGCCCCGTGCGAAAAATCCCGTAAAGATAGACGCCGCAATTGCGGAGGACATTCCCGTGGCTCAGAGGCGTCGCACCATCGACAAACAGATCGCCGTTCGGCCGGCCGAGCCGCCGCTGAGCAAGCTGTACGTCGAACCGACGGCGCACTGCAACCTCACCTGCCGCACCTGCATCCGCAACAGTTGGACCGAACCGCCCGGCGAAATGGACATGGCCATGTTCGCGCGGTTGCTCGACGCCATGCGCCGCGTGCCGACGCTGCACACCGTCGCCTTCTGGGGCTTCGGCGAACCGTTGCTGCATCCGCGCATCGCCGCGATGGTCGCCGCGGTCAAGCGACTGGGACTGAATACTGAGCTGATCACCAACGGTCTGCTGCTGGACGAAACGCGCGCCACGGCGCTGGCCGAAGCCGGGCTGGACACCCTGGTCGTCTCGATCGACGGCGCGCAGGGCGCGGTGCTGGGCGACATCCGGCCCGGCGCCGACCTGGGAACCATCGACAAGAACGTCCGGCGGCTCATGGCGCTGCCGCACCGGCCAAAACTGGGCCTCGAGTTCGTCGCCATGCGGCGCAACCTTGCCGAGTTGCCGCGCCTGCCGGAGTTGGCGCGGCGCTGGGGCGCCGAGTTCGTCATCGTCTCGAACCTGCTGCCGCCCACGGCTGAAATGAAAAACGAGATTCTCTACTGGCTCGCCTCGCAAAGCCTGTCGCCGACCACTTGCCACGGCGCGAACCCGGAAATCCGCCTCGCGGCCATCGACACCCGGCCCGACCAAGCGGGGCCGATCCGCGCGGTCGCCCCGGACATCACCGGCCGCCCCTGGCCGCCGTCGATGGACAACGGGTTGGCCGGCCGATGCCCCTTTGTCGAGGAGGGTGCGGCGACGATCGGTTGGGACGGCGGGGTCGGTCCGTGCATCGCGCTGATGCATTCGCACACATGCTTTGTGCTCGACCGGAAAAAAGCGATCCGTCGCTACATGATCGGCAACGTCGCCGACCAGGACCTGACCGACATCTGGAACGAGCCGGGCTTCGTCGCCTTTCGCCGGCGGGTGCTGCAATTCGAGTTCTCACCCTGCGTCAGTTGCGGCGGCTGCGAAATGGCCGATGCCAACGAGGAAGACTGCTTCGGTAATCCCTTCCCCACCTGCGGCGACTGCCTGTGGGCCAAGGGCGTGCTGCTGTGCCCGTAGCTGGCGTTTCGTTCGCCGAGGGTTATATTTCCCGCACGAGCTGACTTTTTACGGTTAAAGGAACTGCTCCGATGAACGAGTCCTCCTCCCTCAAGCGCAATTGGCTGCGTCTCGCCCTGTGGCTGGTGGGCGGCACGCTTGTTTACAACACGATCGAAGCCGGCGTCGCGATCTACGCGGGCGTAAACGCACGCAGCATCGCGCTGATCGGCTTCGGCCTGGACAGCATCATCGAATTCGCCGCCGCGCTGATGCTGCTGTGGCGTTTGGCGGTCGAGGCGCGCGGGGCCGACCGCGAACGCGTCGAAACCACCGAACGACAGGTGCGCCGGTTCGTGGGTCTCACCTTTTTCGCGCTGGCCGCCTACGTGATCGGGCAGGCGGGCTTCAACCTGTGGGTGAGTCAGGCACCGGAGGAAAGCCTGTTGGGGATCGTCCTGGCCGCCGTGTCGCTGGTCGTCATGCCGCTGGTTTCCTGGGGCAAGCTGCGCGCGGCCCGCGCGATCGGCAGCGCCGCCCTGCGCGCCGAAGCGAAGGAAACGCTGGCCTGTTCCTATCTCTCCTTCACCCTGCTGCTCGGTCTGGGCCTGCACGCCTGGATCGGCTGGTGGTGGGCTGATCCCCTCGCCGCGTTACTCATGGCGCCCTGGTTGATCAAGGAAGGCTTCGAGGGCTTCGAAGTCGAGGAAGAAGACGACGATTGACCGCGACGTTATTCCGATATTCCGTTACAAAAAATTTTGCAAACGGCTATTGACGTTAGCTTCGTTTGTGACCATAATCCGCCCGTTGTAAGCGTTCCTTCACTGAATACGCGCACCGTGCGCGCCTCTGGGTTCTTCCTTCGTTTGAGCTCCCGGATCTCCTCAATGAATGGTTAACGTTTACCGTCGCCTTGAACGCATCAAGGAAGAGAAAAGGTACGCATGAATTTCGTTGAACTGAACATCTCCGCGCCCCTCTTGGCGGCCGTCGACGAACTGGGTTACGCCGAACCGACGCCGATTCAGCAAATCGCCATCCCGCACGTCCTCTCCGGCTGCGACGTGCTCGGCTGCGCCCAGACCGGCACCGGCAAAACCGCCGCCTTCGCCCTGCCCATTCTCCAGCGGCTGGCCGCCGGCGAAATCCGCCGCCCCAAACGCGCCATCCGTGCGCTGATCGTCGCGCCCACGCGCGAGCTGGCCTCGCAGATCGACAAAAGCTTCGCCGACTTCGGCAAGCACCTGGGGCTCAAACACACCGTCATCTTCGGCGGCGTGCCGCAAAAAAAGCAGGTGCTCGCGCTGAGCACCGGGATCGACATTCTCGTCGCCACGCCCGGCCGCCTGCTCGACCTGAAGAACCAACGCCACGTCGACCTCAAGTCGGTGGAAATCCTCGTGCTCGACGAGGCCGACCGCATGCTGGACATGGGCTTCATCAACGACATCCGCCGCATCGTCGCCGCCGTGCCGGAACAGCGTCAGACGCTGATGTTCTCGGCCACGGTGCCGTCGGCGATCCGCGAGCTGGCCGGCAAGCTGCTGCACGAACCGCGCGAGGTGAGCGTCGCGCCCTCGGCCACGACCGTCGAGAACGTCGAGCAGTGGGTGTATTTCGTGGAAAAACCCTACAAGATGTTTTTACTGGCGCACCTGCTGGCCCAGCCGGAAATCTCGCGCGCGCTGGTGTTCACCCGCACCAAGTACGGCGCCGACAAGGTGGTGCGCTACCTGGCCAACGCACACATCCCCGCCGAGGCGATTCACGGCGACAAAACGCAGAAGAACCGCGAGCGCGTGCTCAACGCCTTCAAGCACGGCAAGTCGCGCGTGCTGGTGGCGACCGACCTCGCCTCGCGCGGGTTGGACATCGACGACATCAGCCACGTGGTGAATTTCGATCTGCCGAACGAACCCGAATCCTACGTGCACCGCATCGGCCGCACGGCGCGCGCGGGCTCGTCGGGCGCGGCCTATTCCTTCTGCGGCATCGAGGAACGGCCGTTCCTGTTCGACATCGAAAAGCTGATCCGCATGCGGTTGAACGTGCAACAACAGCACCCGTATCAGTCGGCCCTGCCCGCGCCGCAGTACGATCCGACGACCAACAAGCGCATCGTCAAAAGCACGCGCAGCCGCCGCCGGCGGTAAGCGACCGCCTCGACGATCCACCCCTTCGCTGTTAGTATTCTGGAGACTTTTTCAATCGGGAGGCGCAACCATGGCGTTGGCATGGGGCCGTTGTCCGCAAGCGGCGACGGTGACGATCGAACGGGACAAATGCAACGCGTGCGGCGCATGCGTGGCCGTGTGCCGCGGGTACCCGTTGTACCTGGTCGACGGCGAAGTGCGCGTCGACCAGACGCGCGGCTTCGGCTGCATCGGCTGCGGCTCGTGTTTGAGCGTTTGCCCGACCGGCGCGGTGACCGTCGAGGGGCGCGACCTGCATCCGGCCGACGTGCTCGACCTTCCTCCCGCCGCCAAGCGCGCCGACTACGATCGTCTGTACAACCTGCTGCTGTCGCGGCGCAGCGTGCGCGAGTTCAAGGACCAGCCGGTGTCGCGCGAGATGCTCGAGCAGATCCTCGCCGCCGCGGCAACGTCGCCCATGGGCGTGCCGCCGTCGGAAGTGAGCGCCTTGGTCTTCGACACGCCGGCCAAGGTGCATCAGTTCGCCGACGACCAACTGCGGGCGATGGAGAAAATGAAGTGGTTCTTCTCCGCACCGATGCTCGCGCTCATGCGCCCGCTGATGGGCAAAGAGGGCGTCGACGCCATGAAGCTGTTCATCGTGCCGGTCATCGACAAGTACCTCGAATTGGAAAAGAAGGGCGTCGACTGGTTCTTCTACAGCGCCCCGGCGGCGATATTCTTTTACGCCTCCAGCGCCTCGGACCCGGCCGACGCCTACATCGCCGCGACCAATGCGATGAACGCCGGCGTCGCCCTCGGTCTGGGCACCTGCATGCTCGGCCTGCCCGGCTACGTGACCAAGTACAGCAAGGATCTGCGCCGCAAATACGCGCTGCCGGAAAAAATACAACCCGGTCTGGCGGTCATTTTCGGCCATCCGAAGTACAAAATCCGGCACGCAATCAAGCGCCGCTTCGCCGAAGTGCGCTACGTATAACCGGAAATCGTCCTGATGCATTCTTATTTCCACAGGTTAAAAATACAACATATTGTAATGTAAATGTCACGAATATGTAAATATGGAATGTTTTAACTCAAGATCGTCCCACCGAGCGCCGATGATATAATCAGACAGTGGATAGGTTCCACGACAAAGGCAAACCCGTCGCGAGGCGGGGACGCAAAGCCAGAGGTCTCACGTAGATAGCTCGGCTGCCGAAGGAACAGTTTTGCGACTGTTCCCTCCAACCACTCAACCAGAAGGAGGGAATCTTCATGCCCATGTACATCAAATTGATTTTCTTCAACCTCTTGCTGGCCCTGACGGTCTGGTCGATCGGCTGCAATCCGTAACCGTCGAAGCTCGCGGATCGTCGCGGAAATCGGCGAGCCGACCGCCCAGCCGTAACCGCGACGGCGCACATGACGGCTCCCTCGTCCACCCCGGGGGGCCGTTTCCTTTTAAAACAAGAAGGGCGAGCCGCAATGGCTCGCCCTTGTATCTTCGGCGAAAAAATCTTAGTTGGC
>DAINPV010000019.1:0-23476 GCA_036743315.1 bacterium
GACGCGGTTGTTGTCGCGCTCGGCCTTGACCCGGACCAGCCGCGCAACAACCGCGTCAAACAAACGCTGGCCGCGTTGGCCGCCGCCGCCCGGGGCGACGGCAACCTGGTTTATCCGATCATGGAATGCGTCGAGGCCTACGCCGGCGTCGGCGAAATCTGCGACACCCTGCGCGCCCTCTGGGGCAAGTACGACGAGGTGATCGTCGTCTGATTTTCTTTCGCTTATCGACGAAAGGCGCGGACCCGGTTCGCGCCTTTTTCATTGTTTAATTTAAGTAATTTAAGGGACACCTTACTTAATTATTTCCCATTCGAGGGACACCTTACTTAATTATTGACAAACGGTTACCAATTCATCACGCTGAATCATCATTGATTGACCTTCGTTTTATAGGAGTTAACTTATGCCAAGAGTAGCAAGAATTGTCGTTCCCGAAATTCCGCATCACATTACCCAGCGCGGCAATCGCAGCCAACAAACGTTCTTTAACGACGACGACTACCGCACCTATATCGACATGATGGCCGCCTGGCTTCATAAGTATCAGGTGCAAGTGTGGGCCTATTGTTTGATGCCCAACCACGTGCACATGATCGTCGTGCCCCCGGCGGAGGACGTGCTCAGGCGAGCGATCGGCGAGGCGCATCGTCGCTATACATGCCGCATCAATCAGCGGAACGATTGGCGTGGACACTTATGGCAGGGGCGGTTTGCATCGTTTCCGATGGACGAATCTCACTTGCTGGCCGCGGCGCGATATGTAGAACTCAATCCGGTGCGCGCCGGTCTAGTGCGCAAGCCCTGGCGTTATCGCTGGAGTAGCGCCGCTGCACATATCGCCAGAAAAGACGATCGTCTGGTTATCGTCAAACCGCTGCTGGACCTCATGCCCGAGTGGGACCGGTTCATCATCGAACCATTGTCGGCAAATGAATTTGACGACTTTCACAAACACGAATGTACCGGGAGACCAATCGGCAGCAAACAATTTGTTCACCGTATCGGAGCTCTATTGAACCGCGACTTACAACTAAAAAAACCAGGGCCGAAGAATAAAAATCAAATTAATTAAGTAAGATGTTCCGTAATAAAAAAATAATTAAGTAAGGTGTCCCTTAATTAGAAGTTACGCTTTGGCTTAAGACTCCGCCTTTTCCAGCGGCAGGTAGAGCACGAAGCGGCGGCCGGAGCCTTCGCGCGGTTCGTAGTGCAGGTCGCCGCCGTGCTCGCGGGCGATCTGCCGGGCGACGGCGAAGCCCGGACCGCGCTGCTCGTCGGCAAAAGGCGCAAACAGATTCTGCGCCGCGTTTTCATCCAACGCCGCGCCCTCGTCTTCCACCGCGATGCGGATTTCCTCGCCGCCGCGTTGCGCGCTCAACCGCACTTCGCCGCCCGGCGGAGCCGCCGCCAGCGCCTCGATGACCAACGCCAGCAGCACGTAGCGCAGATGCGCCGCCCGGCCGCGCGCGCCCGGCAGGTCTTCGGCGACCGCCGCGGTCAGCTTCAGTCCTTTGTCGGCCAGGAACGGCGCGACGGTCCGTTGTACGCGCGCCAGCAGTCGGTGCAGATCCAGCGCCTCGATCGTCTCGGCTTTTTCCTCGGCCACGGCTTGCAGATCGTCCATCATCTGCAGCAGCGCGGGCAGCCGCTCGGCGCACGACGCCTGCGTTTCGGCCATCGCCCGCAATTCACGCTGCAAAAAGCTCAGCGCGTGCTCGGCCAGCCGCCCCAGTTGCCGGTAGCGGTCGACGGCCAGATACGGCACGACGCCCTTGCCCGGCTTCGTCGTGGGACGCGCCGCGGCCAGCACGCCCTCGCCGTAGGGCGTCAGGTCGGCCATGAACGACAAATTCGCGCCGTCGGGCAGGCGTGTGGAGAGATTCAAACCCAGCGCCGCTTCCTTCGTTTTGCGCACGCGGTCCAGGTGGCCGCGCAGCACCGGATCGGCGAAGCGTCTGTAATTTTTGTTCCAGGTCGAACTGCGCGAAAGGACGAACAAGTCGAGCCAGGCGTTGTTCACCGCACGCACCTTGCCGCCGTCGTCGGCGATCATCACCGCTTGCGGCAGCGCTTCGAGCAGCAGGCCGCCGTCGGGCGTTTCGCCCTCGTCCATCACGCCGCGCAGCCGCGCCGTCATGCGCATCATCGCCCAGCCGGCGACGAAAAACGCGTAGATCAGCGTGACGCCGCCGTAGGCGATGATCCAGGGCATCGAAACGCGAAAGGACGCCAGCAGCACGGCGACGCCGAGCCACAGGACGATGAATATCGCCAGCACCCGCACCGGCGTCAGCCGGGCGATGCCGTGCAACCAACGATTCACGCTGCCCCCTATTCCGAAAAAATCGGGGACATGATTCCTTCGTGTCCCCGCATTTTTTTGCACTTCTCTCCGACGGCAACCCTCATCCCCGCCCCTTCTCCCACGGGGAGAAGGGAGTCCGGGTTGCCGACTCTCACCCTCTCCCGGTGGGAGAGGGTCGGGCGCAGCCCGGGGTGAGGGCGATAACGCAATCCCTCATCCCCACCCCTTCTCCCACGGGGAGAAGGGAGTCCGGGTTGTCCGCATTTACCCTCTCCCGGGGAGAGGGCAAAAGAAGCTACTGCGTCGCCGTCATATCCCAAACCAGATCGAACGAGCCCTCGACGCCGGCGACGCGCAATTTCACTTTCCCCTCCTCGCGGCGCAGCGCCCGGCCGCCGGGCCCGACCGCCGGGAAGGTTACGCGGTACAGGCGGCTCCATTCGTTGTATTCGGGAAAGAGAAAATATTCCCTCGTGTGGCGCACGCGCAGCAGCTTGATCTGGCTCGCGCCGACCTTCACCCCGTCGGCGTCGACGAACCACAGCCGCCACGAGCTGTCCGGGTCGTCCAGATCGTTGTCGCGCATGCGCGGCGTGTACCACACGACGATGAACTCGATGTCGCGCCGGTCTTGGTTGAGCTGCTCCGCGAGCATGAAGTCGGTTTCGTCGGCCGGCAGATCGAAGGCGCGCGCGTATTCGGCGACGTACCCGCGGCGCATCGGCTCGCTGAAGTAGGTGGCCGACGCGATCAGGTGCGTTTCGAAATTGCGGTAGAGTTTGTCCGACCGCGTCCAGTTGTCCAGCAAGCGTTGGTAGCTGCGGTACGACCCCTCGTGTTTGACGTCGGGCCTGACCGCCGTCGGATCGCAGGCCGCCGCCAGCAGCAACGCCGCCAGCACGAACATCCATCGCGCGCGCATGATTCCTCCCGGTTGGACCGTGCGCCCACGCTACCATTTCGCCGGGGGAGCCGACAAGCGCCCTTCGTCTAGAGGCGCCGCCATTGCAAGCGCAAATTGCGTTTGATCTTCAGTTGCGAGCCCCGGCGGAAGGGCGCGTAGGTGGCGATGTTGCGCCGAGGATTGAGCGGCGCGAGGCCCGGTTCGGGTTCGTGCCCGAAAAACAGCATGCGGTGCTGCAGCCGGCCGATCGTTTCGGCCGGGTGCGATTTCGCCCGCCAGCGCGAGCCCGCCGAACTTTCCACCGGCGTCCAGCCGATGCCGGGCAGGTACACCTCGACGACCTTGTGAAACACGCGATCGACGTACTTGCCGCTCAGCAGGCCCAGGTGCACCGGCGAGCCGGCCATGTAGCGCGCCGGCAGCCCGCGATTGCGCGCCAGGGCGATCATCAAAAACACGTGCTCGGTACACGAGCCGTGCCCGGCGGCCAGCACTTCGGGCGCGGGCGGCTTTTGGCCGTCCAGGTCGTAGTCGAGCCGCGAACGCACGAAGGCGACGATGCGCGTCATGATCTCCAGCGGCGCGGTCGCCTCGCCCACCGCCTCGCGCGCGGCCGCTTCGATCGCCGGGTGATGGATGTCGTACAGCGGCCCGTCGACCAGGTAATCGGCGCGGATCTGCGCCGGCACGTCGGTCAGCGAACCGATGCGCGCGGGATCGACTTGCCAGCCGATGTCGCGCAGGCGCACCTCGGCGTCGTAGCGGATCGTCACCGTTTCGCCGATGAGCCGCGGGCCGAACTCGAACACGGCGATTTGATAGCCGTCGCGGCTGTAAAGAATGTTGGCCGGGCGCGGGCGCAGGCGATAGGCGAAGACATTCTGGTAGGCGTCGTCGGCCGGCAACGGCAGCCAGACGCGCACCGGCTCGTTTTTCGGGTTGCCGAGCACCAGGTAATCGGCTTCCAGCGACACCCGATAACGTTCGGCAGTCTGCTCCTCGCGCACCGGCAGCACGGTCCACGATCCGGGACGATATCCCAGCCGCCACCAATCGCTTAAATCGGCGCGGGCCGGCGCCGCGCTCCAGACAATCGCCGCCAACAGGCCGGCCGCGAGCAAACGCTTCATGGCATCATTGTCGGCAACCCGAGTCGGCGCGGTCAAGTCGGCGGTTGACGTTCCTCGTACGGCGCACCTATGATCGACCAATCAACCCCAATTGGTGACCTATGCGACGAATCGTTCCCTGGGTGCTGGTAATCTTGTGCTGCGCCGCGCCGGCGTTGGCCGGCGACGAGGGCGGCCGCGATTACGCCGCGCCCTATGAGCTGGGCTCGCCGCTCGCCGACGACGATCCGACCGCCGCGGTCACCGAATTGACCGGCGAGGACATCATCGCCCAGGGCGCGCATACCGCCGCCGACGCCGTGCGCTATGCGGCCGGCGCATTCGTCGCGGGCAACCTGCGCTGGCCCGAACGCGGCGAACGTTACGCCGCGGTAAACGGCGCCGATCCGACCCAGGTGCGGGTGTTCGTCGACGGCCTGCCGGTCAACCACGCGCAGTACGGCACGGTCGACCTCGAAGCGCTGCCCGCCGATCAGATCGCCCGCCTGCGCATCTACCCCGGCCTTGCGCCGCTGGAGTTCGGCGGCGAAGGCGGCGCGGTGATCGAGATCGTCACCCGCGAGGCGGGCCGCAAATTCACCGGGCGCTTCGACGCGCGCTTCGGCGACCACCGCCTGAACCATTTCAGCGCGGGCGCGGGCGACACCGCCGACTGGTTCCAGTACTTCGCCATGGCCTCGCACGACAGCGCCGACGGTTGGCCGATGCCGCTGCGCTTCGATCCGACCAACAACGAAGACGGCGGCATCCGCGAATTCAGCGCCTATTCGCGCAACCACCTGCGCGCCCGCGCCGGCGCGCACTTCGCGCCGCAGGCCCAAACGCACGCGACCTTCTTTTACGACAACGCCGACCGCGAGATTCCGCACAACGTCTACACCGGCCGGCAGCGCTATTACCGTCTGCCCGAAGACACGCGCCTGGGCGGTCTGCTGCACACGCAACTGGGCGCGTTCGGCCCGTTTTCGCTACGCCTCACCGGCTACCTGAACGCGACCGACGAGGAGCGCAACGAGCTTGCCGCGCCGGAAGACGAGCTCGAGCGCACGCAGGTCAACGTGCTCACCCAACGGGCCGGCGGCGCGCTGCTGCCGACGCTCGACTTCGGCCGCTGGAGCAAACTGACCGCCCGCGCGGGCTTGGTGCACGACGAAATCGATTACGAAATATTCGGCCGATACCGCGATCGAATGCGGATCAACCAACTCGATTTTTCGCTGACCGACCGCCTCAATCCGATCGACCGGCTGCACCTGAGCCTCGGCGGCGGCTACGGCCGGCGCACGGTCGCGGCGGTGCGCAACTTCGCCGAACCCGATACGCTCTCGTCCTGGTTCGGCCGCGCCGGGCTGGCCGCCGGGCCCTTTGCCGGCATGACCTTCCGCGCGGCGGGCGGGCGCTCGTTGCGCTTTCCGACCGTCGAGGAATCCTTCGACCGGACGGCGGGCAACCCGGAGTTGGCGGCAGCGCTGATCGACGCGGTCGACGGCGGCATGCAGGCCGCGTTGCCCGGCGAGACGATCCTGGCGCTGACCGGCTTCTACCGGCGCACGAGCGATCTGCCGCGCCTGTCGCCGCCGGCGGCGGGCGAACCGCGTTTTTACTTCGTCGGCGACGCCGAGGAAACGGCGGCCGGTCTGACCTTCCACGCCGCGACCGCGCCGCTGGACGGCCTGTACCTGGGCGCGCATTACACGCTGCAACAGGCGACTCTCTCCGTCGAAGGCGAGGACGACGACCAACCCGAATACCTGCCCGCGCATCTGGGCGGCGGCGAAGCGCGCTATCGCTTCCCCTTCGGCCTGGGCGCGACGGTGTTCACCGATTACGTCGGCGAACGGCACGAATGGTACCGCGGCCAGGACCTGACCATCCCTTGGTACATGACCGTCGGCGCCCGCGTGTTCTACGCCTACCGCAACCGCATCGAAGTCTACGCGAACGGACAGAACCTGACCGACGTCTACTATGAAACCAAGGCCTTCTATCCGGAGCCCGGCCGCCGGCTGGAAGCGGGGTTGAAACTGACCTACTGAGCGGAAAGCACGATGCATCCACGACAGATCGAGCGGCTGGCCGAAGGCGTGCTGACCGGCCGGTCCGTCGCCGCCGACGAAGCGCTGGCGCTGCTGCTGACGCCCGACGAGGCGTTGCCCGCGCTGCTGGGCGCGGCCGATCGGCTGCGGCGTCGCTGGCGCGGCGCGGGCGTGGCGCTGTGCGCGATCTGCAACGCCCGCTCGGGACGCTGCGACCAGGACTGCGCCTTCTGCGCGCAAAGCGCCCGGCACGACACCGACGCTCCGGTCTATTCCTTCATCGCCGACGACGCGATTCGCGACGCCGCCTGGCGCGCCAAACAGGCCGGCGCGCGCAATTTCTCCATCGTTACCGCCGGCAAGCGGCTGAACGAAGCCGACCGGCAACGCGCCGTGCGGGCCGTCGCGACGATCCGCGAAATCGGCCTGCGCCCCTGCGCCAGCCTGGGCATTTTATCCGCCGACGAACTGCGCGAGCTGCGCGACGCCGGGCTGAGCCGCTACCACCACAACCTGGAAACCGGCCGCAGCTTTTATGGCGAAATCTGCACCACGCGCTCGTTCGACGACAACGTCGTCGTGTTGCGCGACGCGCGCGAAGCGGGCTTGGAGGTGTGCAGCGGCGCACTGCTGGGCCTGGGCGAAACGCCTGCGCAACGTGTCGAGCTGTTGCTGGAACTGCGCGAGTTGGGCGTCGATTCGGTGCCGGTGAATTTTCTCATTCCGATCCCCGGCACGCCGCTGGCCGATCGCCGCGAACTGACGCCGTCGGACTGCCTGCGTTTCCTGGTCGCCGCGCGCTTCGTGCTGCCCGACCGCCATATCCTGGTCGCCGGGGGCCGCCGCGACAACCTGCGCCGGTTGGAGAGCATGATCTTCAGGGCCGGCGCGTCGGGCTTGATGGTCGGCGACCTGCTGACCACCGCCGGGCCGCCCGCTGACGAGGATCGCCGGATGATCGCCGATCTGGGATTGCCATTGGTGAAGGACTGATCAGGCCGGGAAGGTCGTCGCCGTCGCCGGGTCGACAAACGCCGGCGCGCCGCCGATCGCCGCGAACGTCTCGCCGATACGCTCGACGAACTGTAAAAACACGCGCACGGCCAGCTCGTTGAGCGTCGCGCTGGAAACAACTAGGTACAGCATTAGGGTTAAAAACAGCAGGCACAGCAGCACCATCATCGACAAATTCATCCGCTGAATCAGCAGGCTCTGGTAGGCCAGGTAGGAGCGTTCCCGTTCGCGCCGGCTGATCCATTGCGTTTCATTTGTCGGTCGACGGTCCATTTGCACCTCCTGCTGTTTGCCGTCTGCCAAATGAATAATCAACTTCCGTGCCAAAAGCGCCTTTTTCTCTATTGTACTTATATTACGAATAGTTACATTATATTTGCTTTCGCAAGATAGCTCTCGGTTTTTACGAAAACGGGAAAAATTTGACGGGTCGATTACATTTTTGTAATTAACGTCCTAGCGGATACCGAACGGCTAATGAATAGCACCTCCTGTGAAGGTAAAAGGGATCGACCGGATGTGGCAGTACCTGATCATCACCGCCGACGAATCGTTGCACGCGCAGATCGTCGGAGCTTTGCAAAATCCGAACGTCGCCATCGACCGGGTCGCTTCGCTGGTCGAGGCCCGGCAACGCATCGCGGCGACGCAGTATCATCTGCTCGTTCTGGACGACGCCCTGCTCGACGCAACCGTCTCGACGGCCTTCAAGTTCGGCGAAGCCGATCCGCCGCTCCTTTTGTTGTCGGCCGGTCGCGACACGACCAGGCAGGTGGGTGCGACGGAGCCGGAATGGACCGTGCTGCCCAAGCCGGTCGATCCGCAAGCGCTCCGCAACGCCGCGCAGGCTCTGCTCCGTCAGACGCACCAACAAAATTCCATCGACTACCTGCGCCATCGGGAGCCGTACATCTACGACTTCGCGCACATCATCGCCGAGAGCGAGGCGATGAAAGCCGTGCTCGCCCTGGTGCGCAAGGTGGCCGATTCGGCCAGCAACGTGCTGATCACCGGCGACACCGGCACGGGCAAGGAACTGCTGGCCGCCGCGCTGCATTTCAACAGCCCGCGCCGGCGGCAGAATTTCGTCGCGGTCAATTGCGCCGCGCTGCCCGACGCGCTGCTGGAAAGCGAATTGTTCGGCCACGAAAAGGGCGCGTTCACCGGCGCGTACAAACGGCGCATCGGGCGCTTCGAGCAGGCCAACAGCGGCACGTTGTTCCTCGACGAAATCGGCGACATGAGCGCCGCGACGCAGGCCAAGGTGCTGCGCGTGCTGCAGGAAAGGCAATTCGAGCGCGTCGGCGGCACACAGACGATCTCCGTCGACGTGCGCCTGGTCGCGGCGACCAACCGCAACCTGGCCGCGATGGTCGAGGAAAAATCCTTCCGCGAAGATTTGTATTACCGTCTCAACGTCGTGCCGCTGCACCTGCCGCCGTTGCGCGAACGCCGCGCGGACATCCTGCCGCTGGCCGAATTCTTTTTGCGCAAGCTCCGCCACGAACTGCGGCGGCCGGGCCTGACTTTCGCGCCGGCGACGATCGTCCGGCTGCGGGAATACGATTGGCCGGGCAACGTGCGCGAATTGGAGAACGTCGTCGAACGCGCGGTGCTCATCGGCGGCGGCGAGGTCATCGAGCCGGCCGACCTGGTGTTGGAGCGGCCGACCAAATCGTCGATCCGTCCGGTCACCGCGCACGAGGATCTGAACCTGGCCGCGTTGGAGAAAAACGCTATCGCCCAGGCGCTCGAACGCGCCGGCGGAGTGCAAAAAGAGGCGGCGAAACTGCTGGGTATCAGTCCGCGGGCGATTCATTATAAAATACGCAAATACGGCCTGCTGCCGACGCAGCCGGACGCGGGAGAAACGCAATGAATATTTTGGATCAACTCAAAGACATCGTGGAACTGCCCACCATCCCCACCACGCTGGTGCGCGTGCTGCGCGTCGTGCAAAGCGAGGACACCGACGCCAAGGATCTGGCCAAGGTCGTCTACGTCGACCAGGCGCTGGCCGCGAAGATCCTCAAGGTGGCCAACAGCGCGCTGTACAGCCTGCCGCGCAAGGTCAACGACATCGAGCGCGCGGTGGCGCTGCTGGGCTTCAACGAGGTGCGCGATCTCTCGCTGTCGATCAGCGTGTTTGATTCGCTGTATTTGCCGACCGGCGGAGCGTACTGGAACCGCGCGAAGTTCTGGGAGCATTGCTTCGTCGTCGCGTATCTCACCCGCGAGCTGGCGCGCAACATGGGGCTGGAGGGCGGCAACGCCTTTTCCGCCGGGTTGCTGCACGACCTGGGCAAGCTGATTCAAGACCGCTACTTCCCGATCGTCTTCCGCCAGATCATCGAACGCGTCGACGCCGAGCAACTGCGCTTCATCGACATCGAAACCGCGTTGTTCGGCACCGACCACGGCGTGATCGGCGGCTACCTGCTGGGCTTGTGGAATCTACCCGACGAACTGGTCGCCGGCGTGAGCAACCACCATCACCCGGTCGAGGAAACCGAGAAGATCGCCACGGCGGTTTATTGCGCCAACGAGCTGGCGCACATCGGCGGTTTCAGCGTGTTGCCCAGCGAGCCCGACGGCGTGCTCGAAGAGTTTTACGCCTCGCCGACCACCGTGGCGCTCCAGGAAGCCGGCCGGCTGCCCGGCGAAGCGATCCTCGCCAACGCGCTGGTCAAGCTCGACGAAAACGCCGAGGAACTCTCCGCCCAGGCGGCGATGTTGCTGTGACGGATTGACGATCCGCCGACCCTGCGATAAAGAAAACTAGGTACCGCCCTTTGCATGGTTGGGTTGCATCATGAAACACATAGGTTTGGCGATCGCGATAATCGCGGCGGTGGCGTCGTTGGTCGGCGGCGTCGGCCATGCCGCGCAGATCGAAGGATTCCTGTACCACGACGCGAATCAGAATTCGCAGTCGGCGTATCTACAGGAGTTCGCGGGGAAAGACGCGCCGCTGCGCGACGTGCTCGTCACGCTCTACAACGAAGCGGGCGACGAGGAAATCCTCACCGATAAATACGGCGCCTATTCGTTCGCCGACCTCGCGCCCGGGGTATATTTCACCGCGTTCGACCTGCCCGCGTACGAGTCCACCAGCGGCAATCGCGGCAAACGCACGGCCGAAGCGATCGCCGAAGGGCATCTCGACCTCGTCTGCCTCGGCGACAGCATCGGCGAAATGATGTACCCGCCGGAACTGCCCTACCCCGATCGGCTGGCCGCGCATTTCGCGCAACTGACCGACGTCACGCTGCACAACATCCACGTCGGCGGCTCGACCAGTTGGGAATGGCTGCCCGGCGACGAAAAAGCCTATTACGAAAACCGCCTGCTGCCGGTGCTGGCCGACGCCGACCTGGTGACCGTCACCATCAACGGCAACGACTTCGCGCCCTACGCGGCCGGCATGTCGCCGCCCTACAACGTGTGGGAGATCATCCAGAACTTCTTCGAGCATCCGGAGTACGCGCTGCAATCACTGCCGCGCACGATCCAGTTGCTCGAAGCGATCCGCCAGGACAACCCCGACTGCGACCTCGTGCTGATCATGTACCCGAACTTCTTCAACAGCACCTGGATGCAGGACATCGTCGGCGACTTCCTGCCGCTGGTCGTATGGGTTTTCGACTTTTACTACTCGATTGAGCGCTATCAGGTCGCCGACCTCGACGGCATCCTGATCAGCGACACCCTGCTGGCGATGGATGGCTTCTGGATGGACGATTACCTGCACGACGAGGTGCATCCGACCGAAGCCGGCTCGCAGATCTACGCCGACGAAGCGTTCAAAACCCTCGGCGGCGTGCTGCTGGACGAGGAAACGTCGGTCGCCGAGCAGATGATCGGCTTCGACGCGCCGGATTACTACGCCGGGAACAATCCGTTGGCTCGCTGAGCCGCACTGCGCTTTACATCTATTATCTCATTGGATACATTTGTTGTGGGATATTCCACTACCAGGCACGATTGGAGAACGTGAGCGATGGTTGTCTGTCCACAGTATGGCGCGGAAAGGCAATACGATCCGCCAAGCCTACTCCCCTTTTGCCGCGCCGTGAGCGTGCTCGACCAGTCGCCGGAGCCGCCGGCCGATCCGGCTAAGATCGAGGCCGCTTTTCTTTAGATGCGCCTGAACGGACGCGCTTTCGCCATAAAAAAACCGGGAAGCGATTTACACTTCCCGGCTTTCGTTTCGTTCAACCAGTTGTGAATCAGCTGCATCCGCCGCTGTCATTGTCGTCATCATCATCGTCATCGTCATTTGCGGCGGCGTCATCATCGCCGTATGCGTCGCCGGAATCGTCATCGTCGTCCGTGCCGCTGTCGTCATCGTCGTCATCATCGTCATCGTCGACCGCATCGTCGTCATCGTCGTCGGTCACGTCGTCGTCATCGGGTTCGGGGCCCAAGCCCTGGGAAGTGTACAAGGGCATGATCGTGAAAATGCCGACCGCCGCGGCGCCCCACTTGATGCGGAAGTAGCCGTCTTCGCCCCAGTCGTCGCCCCAGGAGTTTTTGCAGATCCAGTATTCCTGCGTTGCGTCGTAACCGACGATCGTCACTGCGTGGAAGCCCTGCGGGATCGCGATCATCGTGTCGTAAATGCCGCCCGAATAGGCGTAAAAATCCTCGTAGATCGTCAGGCTCGTGCCCACCGGCCCGTACTGCAGCGCCTCCATGATCAGGTCGGGATTGGAGACCACGCTCACCACCTGCCAGTCGTCGATCTTGAACAAGCGGTCGGCCCAGTCCGAACACCGGTCGTCACACGGCCACGTGTCGCTGGCGTGATAGGGCAGGCATTCCTCGTCGAACAATCCCGCGCTTTTCGCATACTCGAAGGACGTGGTGGTGAAGCCGCCGCCGCAGCCCATATTTCCCGGGCTGTTGTCGCACGAGAGCATCTGCTGCTCGGACAGGTCGATGCGCGGATCAGGCCAGTTCTCCGCGATCGCAATGTGGCTCTCGATCGGCCCGGTCGTCGCGAAGGCCCAGCACGAGCCGCAGCTATACTGGTTCTTCGGGGAGGTGACGAAATTCACGCCGTTGTAATCGGTCCAGTCCAGCGCCGTCGGCAGCTCCAGCGGGATCTTGCGCGGCACGAAATAATTTTCGCGGCCCGTCAACGCCGGCAACTGAAGCGTCGGCGCGTACCAGCCGTAATATTCGTGCATGTACCAGGCTTCGTTGTAATCGGCCGTCCAGGTTGCGCCCCGTTCCCGGTTCGCCCGCTGAATGTCCTCGATGGACGCGGCCTGCGCCAACGTCGCCGCCGCCAGCACCACCAGGGCCGCCATCAATATCGCACGTCGCATGTTTTTTCTCCGCATAATGTCGTTCACTCGTTTCGCAGCGACATTTTAGCAGAGGATAATGGGGATGTCATCCAGGCCGCGAAGACGACGCCAAGCGAAAACCTTTGGGTTTCTTCGACAATCCTTTTTCTCGATCACCGTTGGGAATTCAGCCTGGGCAAAAGCGCATGGTTCATTCCTATTGCCGGAAATACCGATGAGCCGAACCGTGATGTTTTTTCGTCTTATCTGGGAAACAGAATCGGCCACACAATCGCATCCAGAATCAGCGTGTGGAAGGTGAACCAGGCGGCGCCAAGGACCGCCGGCCACCAGAATTGCTCCGGAGCCGTCGTTTTAAGTTGAGCCAGAAAGTAGGTCATCAGCACCGAGCCGAAGGCCACGGTAAACAGAACCAGGCGCGTGGCGATCCACGTGCCGGTGGCGGGATTGGCCAGCCACTGAAAGGTGAGCGTCATCCAAAAAGCGGAAGGGAGCAGAATCAGCAGAAAGGGAACATGGAAAAAGGCATAGCCACGCCCGCCGGGAAGCACCACTTGCACGGGATCCACCCGGAAGAGAATATGAAAGAAGAAAAGCAGGTAGCCCACCGCCGACAACAACATCGAAACGGTGTAAATTGTGCGCACGCCTTCGGGAATCCCTCCCCACAGATCGTTCCCTTGCCCCGGGTGGGTGGCAATGCCGTAAATATAACTTCCGATGACGGCGCTCCCGCCGATCAAACTTACCAAAAATATTGACAACTTCGAGGAAAGAAACCCTGTCATTCTTTTTTCTTTCTATTTTATGCGGACTATTTTCATTATTTTTACCATCGACACGATCAACTCGCTTGTCAACAACGATGGGCAAATCATGGATTGGCGTGCACCTGCCGGGAAACGCTTTGAACGCCACCACGACTATGTTAAAAGAATGGAGCCGGAGGAATCATGATCACACCCAGCCGCAAGAGTCGCGAGATCCCGCCGTTCATCGTCATGGAGGTGCTCGAAAAGGCCCAGGCGATGGAGGCCGCGGGCGTCGACGTGGTGCACATGGAGGTCGGCGAGCCCGACTTCGACACCCCCGCCTGCGCGATCGACGCCGCCGTCGACGGCTTGCGCGCGGGCCGCACGCACTACACGCACAGCATGGGCCGGCGCGAACTGCGCGAGGCCATCGCGCGCTGGCACAAGCAGCAGTACGGCGCCGACATCGATCCGGAGACGATTATTGTCACCAACGGTTCGAGCCCGGCGCTGCTGTTGACCTTCCTCGCGCTGTGCGATCCGGGTGACGAGGTGATTCTCTCCAACCCCGGTTACGCGTGTTATCCGCAGATCGTGACGTTCGGCGGCGGCACGGTGGTCAACGTCGACGTTTATGAGGAAGACGGCTTTCAGTATCGGCCGGAGGCGATCGCCGCGAAGATCACGCCGCGCACCAAGGCCATCCTGGTCAACAGTCCCTCGAACCCGACCGGCAACCTGATCGACCGCGCGCGACTCGAAGCCATCTGCGCCCTGGGCCCGACGGTGGTCAGCGATGAAATCTACCACGGCCTGGTCTACGAAGGAGACCCGGTGTCGGCGCGCCAGGTGTGCGCCGAGTCGATCGTCGTCAACGGCTTCTCCAAGCTCTTCGCCATGACCGGCTGGCGCGTGGGCTACGTCATCGTCCCGCCGGAACTGGTGCGGCCGGTGCAAAAGATGCAGCAGAACTTCTTCATCTCGGCCGGCGACTTCCCGCAACTGGCCGCCGCCGCCGCGTTGTTCGGCTGCGACGAGGACACCGTGCGCATGCGCGCCGAATACGACCGCCGCCGGCGCATGGTGTTGCGACGCTGTCGCGAAATCGGCCTGGGCGTCACCGTCGAGCCGACCGGCGCGTTTTACGTTTTCTGCAATGTGAAAGCCCACTGCGCCGCTCGCGGCCTCACCTGTTACGATCTGGCTTTCGACATCCTGGACCGGGCGCACGTGGCGGTCACCCCCGGCACCGATTTCGGACCGGGCGGCGAAGGCTACCTGCGCCTCTCGTACGCCAACGCCTTTGAACGCCTACTCGAAGGGATGGACCGATTGTCAGGATACTTCCGCAACCGACGATGACATTCGGCGGCGGCGGGAAAAGCGCCGAAACCGCAATCCCCCCTATTTATGGGGGTTTGAAATTTGGGCGCCCCATGAATGAAAAAACATTAACTCGATAGTCAACTGAAATCAGATCGAAAGTTGTCATGCTCAAATGACGGTTTCAGTATTATTCCTATATATAAGAAACAGCGAAGGGAAGGTCGATCTTTTAAGCGCCAAGTAACATAAAAAATTCGGAAATAATCTTGTTTTGGCGGTGGATTTCTTCGCCGGTTAGGGGTATACTTCGCCGATTCTGTGCGAGGGAATGAATTAGTTATTCCGACAAAGAAAGGGCCGGTCGGCCCTGGGGAGCTTTGTCATCATCCAAGTCAATGGAAATAAACGAAGGTGAGCCGGGCAATCCAACCAGCGGATTGCCGCCATCACAGTAACCGCATGGGGAAGTAAACATGGCCTTGAAACCAGCCGAGTTGAAGAAACTCAAACAAACGGCGCTGCGCATCCGCGAGCAAATCGTCGAGGTGACCTATACCTGCGGCGGCGCGCACATCGGCGGAGCGATGAGCCAGACGGACATCATGGTGGCATTGTATTACAAGTTCATGAAATTCGACCCTAAAAAACCGCTCTTGCCGACCCGCGACCGCTTCATCCTGAGCAAGGGCCACGGCGGCGTCGGCCACGCGGTTATCCTGGGCGACCTTGGCTTCTTCGACCAGAAGGAGTTGGCCGATTTCAACAAAACCGGCTCCCCCTTCGGCATGCATTTGGATTGGCTGAAGGTCAAAGGCGTCGACGCCTCGACCGGTTCGCTGGGACACGGCCTGTCGATCGGCATCGGCATGGCCATCGCCGCCCGGCTGCAAAACAAGAAATACCACACCTACGTCGTGGTGGGCGACGGCGAGCTGCACGGCGGCCCGAACTGGGAAGCGATCATGTCCGCAGCGCACTTCAAAGTAACCAACATGACCACCTTCGTCGACCGCAACAAGCTGTGCATCGACGGCCCGACCGAGAAGATCATGGGCGTCGAGCCGCTCAAGGACAAATTCGAAGCCTTCGGCTGGAAAGCCGTGGTCATCGACGGTCACGATTTCGAGCAGATCGCCGACGCCGTCGAACAATCGCACGCGGAAACGGAAAAGCCTTTCGTCATTATCGCCGACACCGTCAAGGGCAAGGGCATCGATTTCATGGAAGGGCTGGCCAAGTGGCACTACGCCGGGTTGGATGAGGAAATGAAAAAACAGGCGCTCGCCTCGCTGCGGAGGATGTACAAAAATGGCTAAAGGATTGACCTGGACCATCGACGACGCGGACCACATGACCCAAGCCGAAATTTACGGCGAAGTGCTTACCAAGCTGGGTTATCAGTATAAAAACCTCGTGGCGCTGACCGCCGACCTGGCCGGCTCGACCAAAATCGGCCGCTTCCAGAAAGATTTCCCCGACCGGTTCTTCAACGTCGGCATCGCCGAAATGAACCTGTTCGGCATGGCCTCGGGCATGGCCGCTTCCGGCCTGCTGCCCGTCGTGTCCACCTTCGCCGCCTTCGCGGCCCTGCGTTGCGCCGAACATGTGCGCACCGACGTGTGCTACCAGAAACGCAACGTGAAGATCATCGCCACGCACAGCGGCACGTCCTTCGGGCAGGCGGGCACCACCCACCATTGCACCGAAGACCTCGCCGTCATGCGCGCCATGGCCGGCATGACCGTCATCGCCCCGGCCGACGCTTACGAAACCGCCCGCGCCGTCGTCGCCGCGATGGAATGGGACGGCCCGGTGTACGTCCGCATCGGCCGCAGCTTCGAACCGCCCCTGCACAAGAGCATGGACGGCTTCGACTTCGAAATCGGCAAGGCGATCAAACTGCGCGAAGGCACCGACATCACCGTCATCGCCACCGGCCGCACCGTGCCCGGCGCGGTGGAAGCCGCGGAAATGGCCGCCAACGAAGGGCTGTCGGTCAAGGTGCTCGACCTGCACACGATCAAGCCGATCGACGTCGACGCGATCATGGAAGCGGTGAAAGAAACCCGGCGCATCATCACCGTCGAAGACCACAACGTCTACAGCGGCATGGGCAGCGCCGTGGCCGACGTCATCGCCGCTTCGGGCAAAGGCTGCGTGCTCAAGAAACTGGGCCTGCAGGACGAATTCTCCATCGTCGGTTATCCGGACGACCTGCTCCACTACTACAAAATGGACGCCGACGGCATCGTCGAGGCGATCGGGCAGGTGATGAAGATGGACTTCGAAGCCGACGAAGACTGGGAGGATGAAATCTAGCCATGCCGACTCGAGATGAATTACGCGCCCGGCTGTTCCTGTTCGCCGCGCTGCCCCTGGTCAAAATCGTTCGCGAGGACGACAAGATCATGCGCACGATCACCAGGAACATGACCGGAGTGGTGCAGTTTGAAAGCAAGGACTCGGATCTCGCCGCGCACCTCGTGTTCGCCAACGACACCCTCGAAGTCAAGCGCGGCAAACATGAGCATCCGACCGTTTCGTTCATTTTCAAAAACCTGCAGGGGCTCAACGATTTCTTCGGCGGCAAGCCGGCCCTGCCCGCCGCGGTCAAAGGCCTGTACCGGCTCGACTTGATCGCGCGCACGGTGCCGCTGCTGCTGTCGCTGAAACTGCTGATGCCCAACGCCGATCCGCAAAAACCGGAAAAGCGGGCGCTGAAAGTGAAACTGCTGATCTACATGATCACCGCCGCGCTGTCCCAACTCAACAAAGCCGGCGAAGAGAGCATGGTCAAAATGACCAAAACCAGCCCCGATCGCATCTACCAGTGGATCGTGCAGGGCGAAGGCGGCCCGGCGGCCTATCTGCGCATGAAAGCGGGCAAGACCAAATCCGGCCGCGGCGTCTACACCCGCCGCCGGCCCTTCGTGCTGATGAAATTCAGCGACATCGAAGGCGCCTACCAGGTGCTGACCAGCAAAGCCGCGTTGGTCGACGCGGTCAAAAAGGGCTACGTGGTCACCGAAGGCGCGATGGAGTATTCCAAGGAAATCGGTTTGCGCATGCAGTTCGTGGAGGAGCTGTTGGCCTAGCGCTTCCCACTGCTATTTTAACAAATGAATACAATTGATCATCGGACGATGCAACGGACGAAAGCTATTCGTAAATGAAGACACGAGACGTGTAGTAAAGAAAGGTTTGCGAGTGAAGACGATATCGCAAAAACTCGGCATCTGGCCAAACGACCGCATCCTGGTCGTCAATCCCGACGATAAGGTCCTGGCACGCATTGAAAAAGAGATGGGCACGGAAGTGGGTTTTCTCTTTGAAAAGCCGAAGGGCAAAGTGCCCATGGTGCTGATCTGGTTGCGGGAAGGCGACGACGCCACGCAATTGGCCAACAACTACAGGGATTCGATCGACGAAACCGGACAACTGTGGTTCTTTTTCCCGAAAAAAGAGCAGATGCGCCAGCAACGGTTGACCCTCACGCGCGAAACGGTCGCCTCCGACGTGGCCCGCGCCAATCTGGAATCGACCAAAATCTGCTCCGTGGATGCGGACACACAGACCCTGGGATTCGTCCTGCCGTTGAAGGACTGAGCCGGCGGCAAGCGCGACCCATCCCCATCGCGCCGAATTCCCTCGCCCATAGCCACCTCTTCTGACGCACAGGAGAGGTGTTTCCGCGCAATTTTTAAACTTTTTCCGACAATAAAACGCGGCTTCCACATCTTCTACGGCTTCGCTTAATCTTTACCAACTAACTAGGATGCGTATTCTATTTACCGAAAACAGCGCCTGTTTCCTCCGGTGAGAAATGTTCTTTTATGTAATTATAAATTAAAGTTTTCCCGGTAAACGTTAATCCACGTTGCTCCGTGAGCCGGACATCGATCCTCAGGGAAGCATAATCCAACCGCAGATGCTGCCGCGGCGGCGGTTGTTTCCAACCGATCTTGCGCCCGACCGGGCCGCCCCCGCGGGCGGCCTTTCCTTTATATATCCAAACTTTCCGACTTGACCCGCGCGCACCGGGCATGCATGCTCTTGGCCGACAATCAACGAACCGGAGATGAATGAATAACCGACTCGCCGATTTCCGGCACGCGCCCGGCAACCACTGCGCGACCACGGCCATCAGCCTGCTGCTGGCCCACCACGGCCACGCGATCAGCGAGGCGATGTGCCTGGGCCTGGGCGCGGGACTCGACTTTTTCTACGTGGTCGACGAGTCGCTCAGCCCCACGCGCATCGTCATGGGCCGCATGGGCGACCTGGAAGTCGACTGCTTCCGCCGCCTGGGCGTGCCCGTCGCCGTGCGCACCACCGCCGACGACGCGCTGGCCTGGCGCTGGGTGCGCGACGAGATCGACGCCGGCCGTCCGGCGATGATCCAGGTCGACATTCGCTGGCTCGATTATTACCGCACGAAAACGCACTTCGGCGGCCACAAGGTGCTGGTCGTCGGCTACGACGAGCGGGCGCAAACCGCGACGATCAGCGACAACGAATTTCCCGACCTGCAAACCCTGCCGCTGGCTTCGCTGGCCCGGGCGCGCACGCACACCGCGCCGCCCTGGATCTTACAGAATAACTTCTACGACGTGCGGATTCCCCCGGCGCTCACCCCGCTGGAGCAGGCGGCGCCCGCGGCGATCGCCGCTTGTTCCGCGCGCCTGTCGGCCGATCGCGGCCCGACGGTCGGATTGGCCGGGATGGCCCGGGCCGCAGCGGAAATGGAAAGCTGGGCGCAGGCGCCCGATTGGTCGTGGAGCGCGCGCTTCGCCTATCAGGTCATCGAAAAGCGCGGCACGGGCGGCGGCGCCTTCCGCACGATGTACGCCGCGTTCCTCGACCAGGCGCGGCCTTATTGCGCCGACATCGAGCGGCTCGAACTGGCGCCCCGCATGCGCGAGGTCGCCGCGGCCTGGACCGCGCTGGCGCTGTGCCTGCGCGATGTTTCCGCAAACGACGAACCGCGCGGATTCGACGAAGCCGCCCGGCGGATGCGGATCGTGTACGAACGGGAACGCGATTATCACTTTGCCGCGCGCGAATGTCGCTGCGCGACGGCGGACGGAGGCTGACGATGGCCGATTTCGTGCTGGTCAATCCGCCCCTCTCCGCGCAGGCACGCTACGGCCGCCTGGCCGACGTCGGCAACCGCCTACCCAACATCGGCCTGGCCTATCTCGCCGCCTCGTTGCGCCACAGCGACATCGACGTGACGATCATCGACGCCAACGTGCACGGCTACGACATCGACGCCACCGCCCGCGCCGTCGCCGACGAACAACCGCTCGTCTGCGGCCTGACCGCCACGACGATTTCGATTCACCTCGCCGCGCAGATCGCCGCCAAAGTGAAGCTGCTCGCGCCCGATTGCGTGGTCGTGGTCGGCGGCGCGCACGCCACCGCCGCGCCCGAAGCGGTGCTCGACACCTACCGCTCGATCGACTACCTCGCGCTCGGGGAGGGCGAAGTTACCGCGGTGGAAATTTTCTCCGAGGTCGAACACCACGGCGAACCGGGCGCGGTGCCCGGCGTCGCCTATCGCGACGGCGGCGTCGTGCGTTTCAGCAAAGCGCGCCCGTTGATCAAGGATCTGGACAAGCTGCCCCTGCCCGCGTGGGATCTGCTGCCGGAACTCGCCACGCATTATCATCCCAGCCCACAGTCGGTGTATCGCCTGCCCTCGACGATTCTGTTCACCGCGCGCGGCTGCCCCTACCGCTGCACCTTCTGCGACAACAGCGTCTTCGGCCGGCGCCTGCGCGCCCACAGCGCCGGGCATGTGTTCACGATGATGGAGCACCTCTACCGCCAGCACTCGATCGTCGATTTCGCCTTCCACGACGAAAGCCTGTTCTACGACGAGGGCCGGTTGGTCGAGTTGTGCCGCACGATCAAACGCTCGGGTCTGCCGCTGTCGTTTTCCTGCCAGGGGCGCGTCGATCAGAAACTGCAGGAGTTCACCCTGCGCGAGCTGGCCGCGGCCGGTTGCTGGCAGGCGGCTTTCGGCCTCGAGTCGGGCAACGACGATCTGCTGCGCACCCTCGGCAAGGGCACGACTGTCGAACAGGCGCTCGAGGCGGTCGCCGCCGTGCGCAAGGTGGGCATCTCGACCAAGGCTTTCATCATGCTGGGCGTCCCCGGCGAAACGCGCCAGACGCTCGCCGCCACACGCGACTTTATTCTCAAGGCGCCGCTGGACGACGTGATGATCGGCTTCTACACGCCCTTTCCCAACACCGAGCTGGCCGCCGAGGTTGAGAATCACGGCGACCTCATCGGCGATCACAGCCAAATGAGCGAACACGAGGTCGTCTTCGTCCCGCGCGACCTGACCGCGCCCTACCTGCGCCACTTCCGCCGCAAGCTCTACCGCCGATTCTACCTGCGCCCGCGCATCGTCGCGCACTACCTGCGTCGCCTGCGCGAGCCGTCGGGCCGGCCGCTGCTGTGGCGCGCCGGGTGGAGCTTTCTGCGCCGCTTCCTGCTCAGCCGTCGCGCGTGATGGTTCTCGCCTTGCGACAAAACGACTCCGTTGTTAATCTGAACCTACGATCTTGCTGCGAGGAAATCGGTTGAAGTACGATCCTGACGATCTGCTGTTGCGCCCCGACGAGGTGGGCAAATGGCGCAATGTGCTCAATGCGGTCGTCGTCTCCGTCGTCGGCCTGGTGATCCTTGCCGTTATCGGCCTGGTCATGATCTACAACCTGCTCTCGATCGGCCTGCCCAAACTCGACACCATCGAGGATTACCGGCCCAATCTGGTCACCGAGGTCTTCGACCGCCGCGGCGCCAAGATCGGCGAGTTCAAGTTCGAAAATCAAAGCCGCTACCTTGTCGCCTACGACAATATGCCCAAGCATGTCGTGCAGGCTTTCGTCTCGGCCGAGGACAAGGAATTTTTCGCCCACCAGGGCCTCGATTATCTCGGCATCGCCCGCGCGGCGTTGGCCAACCTGTTCGCCGGGGAAATCAAACAGGGCGCTTCGACGATCACCCAGCAGGTGGTCAAAAGCCTGCTGCTGACGCCGGAAAAAACCTACCGCCGCAAGCTGCGCGAGATGATCCTCGCCAAACGCATCGAGGATAGTTTCGGCAAAGAGGAGATCCTCTACCTGTACCTCAACCAAATTTATTTCGGCGGCGGCGCCTACGGCGTCGAGGCGGCCGCGCGCGAATTTTTCGCCAAGCCGGCGGCCGATCTGAACGTGGCCGAGGCCGCGACCCTCGCCGGGCTGGTGCAGGCGCCGGGGCGTTACAACCCGCGCGCGCATCCGGAACGCGCGCTCAGCCGGCGACACTACGTGCTGGGACGCATGCTCGAAGACGGACACCTCGACGAGCAAACCTTCGCCAGCGCCGACGCCGCGCCGCTGAACATCGCGTCCAGCCGTGACATCAACCGCGAATTGGCGCCCGATTTCGTCGAGTACGTGCGCCGCTACCTGCTGACCAGGTACGAAACCGATCGCGTGCTCAAGGAAGGCTGGCAGGTGCACACCACCTGCGACCTGACCATGCAGCGCGCCGCCCGCGAAGCGTTGGACGTCGGCCTGCGCGCGCACGCCAAACGCCAAGGCCTGTTGCGGCTGCCCAAGCCGGTTCCCGCCGAACAATGGAACGACTGGCGTGACTCGCTGGCGAAACAAAACAAAGGGCTGACCGAGGAACAGGTGCGCGAGGGACTGGTCCTCGCCATCTACGATCAGGTCGGTTGGGCGAAGGTCGCGCTGGGCGAAGAGACGATCCGCATTCCGTTGAGCAACATGACGTGGGTGCGGCAGATCAAGCGCGACGACGCGAAGATACGGCCGGTGCCGCGCGTCGAACGTCCCGGGCAGGTTCTCGCTCCGGGCGACCGCGTCCTGGTTTACAAGCCCAAAGACGAGGCGTATGTGCTCGCGGCCTGGCCGGAAGCCCAAGGCGCCTTGCTGGCAATGGACGTGCACACCCGCGAGGTGCTGGCGATGATCGGCGGGCGCTCCTACGCCGAAAGCGAGTTCAATCGCGCGGTGCAGGCGCGCCGGCAACCCGGTTCAGCCTTCAAACCGATCGTCTACGCCGCCGCGCTCAACGCCAAACTGACCCCTGCGACGGTCTTTCCCGACACCGCGCTGGTCTTCGCCGACAACTGGCGGCCGGCCAACTACGACCGTAAGTTCCGCGGCTACATGAACCTGCGCGAGGCGCTGACTCGCTCGATCAACACGATCACCATCCGCGTCGCCGAAACGATCGGCGTCGATTACCTCCTGAGTTTCGCGCGCCGCGTGGGCCTGGACGAACTCCAATCCGGCGACTTGTCCATGGCCATCGGCACCTACGAGGTCTCGCCGCTGCACCTGGTCAACGCTTACAACGTGTTCGCTTCGGGCGGCAAATTGACCGACCCCGTCTTCGTGCGCAAGGTGCTGGACCGCGACGGGAACGTCAAAGAAGAAGTGGTGTACAGCGAGTTCGTCGAGCAGGCGCCCGCGCTGAGCAACGTGCCCGACCTGAGCGGTTTCAACGGTACGGAGCTGCCGCTGGACGCCGCGCCGGCGGGCCTCGATCCGTTGGCCGACAGCCGCCGCGGCGAATTTTTCGGCGACTTCGAGCTGGGCGCCACCCCCCCGCCGATGGAGCCCGCGACACCCACGCCCGAACCGCGCGGCGACGTGCCGTTGGCGG
>DAINPV010000020.1:0-22750 GCA_036743315.1 bacterium
CGCCGAGCATGAAGCGGCACGCGCGCGGCTTGTGCTGGCTGGGCGACCACAGCGAAGTGAGGATCTTCTAACCGATGCGCGCCTTGGGCATCGAAGTGGGTACGGTGCGCATCGGGCTGGCGTTGTCGGACCCGTTGGGCTACACCGCCCAGCCGCTGGAAGTGGTTAAACGCACCAATCCCGCGCGCGACCTGGAGGCGGTGCGGCGGATCGTCGAGGAAAAGCAGGTTGAGGTGTTGGTCGTCGGACTGCCGTTGAACATGAACGGCACCGAGGGGCCGGCGGCGGAAATGGCGCGGACGTTCGCCGCGTTGCTGGCGCCGCTGAAACTGCCGGTTGAGTTCGTCGACGAGCGCACGTCGAGCCTGATGGCCGACGCCGTGCTCGTGCAGGCCGACGTTTCGCGGGCCAGGCGCAAGCAGGTACGCGACAAAATGGCGGCCGCGTTGCTGCTGCAAACCTGGCTCGACGGGCGCCGGCAGGGTCGCTTGACGTAAGCCACCGAACAGTTAAGCTGTTGCGCGAGCGAGAACATGGAACGCAATCGTTGTCCGCTCTTGTGATTCGACGACGGTATGGTATTTTAACGAACTGAACCGAGCCGTCGCTGCAAGAATGCGGTGGATAAGCGGTTGCATCGAGGGCAAGAAACCAGCCACTTGGGCAAGATATAGCGTCAGTCAGGAGAGGTTCATGGGCAAAGTGATCGCCATCGCCAGTCAGAAGGGCGGCGTAGGTAAAACGACGACAACGGTCAACCTGGCCGCCAGTTTGGCCATGCTCAAGCAGCGCACACTCGTGCTGGACCTGGACGAACAGAACGCCGTCGGCTTCGGCCTGGGCTTGAGCCGCCAACAGATGGAACACGGCCTGTACGATGTGTTTCTCGGGCGTAAAAAACTCTCCGAGATCATCCACTCGACGATGCTCCCCTATTTGAAGACGATCCCCTACGGCAAGGGCACGCTGACCGACGAATTCGAGCGGTTCGTCCGGCAGAAGGGCAGTGCGCCGCTGTTGAAGAAATACGTCGATGCGCTGCAGAAAAGTTGCGATTTCATTTTGATCGATTGCCCTCCGGGCATGGGTGAGCTGACCATCTACGCGCTGTCGGCCGCCAACGCGGTGCTCGTGCCGATGCAGTGCGAACCGCTGTCGCTCAAGACGCTGACGCAGATCCTTAAAATCATCCGCAAGGTCCGCCGGCAGATCAATCCGGATCTGGTGATCGAAGGCCTGTTGATGACCATGTACGACGAGAACTACCGCATCGCGCGCGAAGTCTGCCAACAAGTGTGGGCTTCGTTCCCCGAAGAGGTGGTGTTCCGCAACGTCATCCCGCGGATGGAGGAGTTCTCCAGCGCGTTCGCCGTGGGTCGACCGATCATCACGCAAGACCCGGAAGCGGAGGTCGCCAAAGCCTATTTGCACCTGGCGCACGAAGTGATCGCCAAGCGCAAGAAGGAATTGGAAGACCTGGCCGGCGGCGGCGGCGACGAGGCGCAGACGGCCTGAGGTTCCGAGCGTTCACCAACCGTTGGATTATTTCGATAACCAAAAAGGGCTAGCTTTGCGCTCAGACGGTTCGCCGCTTCGTTGATGGGAGGATGTCATGAACGAAACGAAATGCCCGCAGTGTCAGACCGCGATGATCCGCGACGAATACGAAGGCGTGGAGATCGAACGTTGCGCGAAGTGCGGCGGTCAGTGGATCACCCAGCCGAACCTCGGCATGATCGTCCGGCGTCGGATTGAGCGCTTTACGCCCGAGGTCATCGCCCGGGCGCGCAAAATGGTCCGCGAGCGCAAGGTGCCCGACACCGAAAGCGCGCGCGCACTGTTGTGCCCCGATTGCGGCACAAAGTTGCCGGCGTTTTTGTACAATTACAGTTCGGGCATCGTGCTCAACCGCTGCACGCAGGGGCACGGCATTTTCCTGGATCCAGGCGAGTTGGAACTGGCGCAGGTGCACACCGAGCTGCTTGAAGCGGCGATGGACGGCCTGTTTTCGACCTACGTGGATAATCCGGCGGCCGTGTTCGATGCGCCGGCGAAGGCGGAGAACACCGCGTTGACCAAGGCCGAGCGCGAGGCGGCGGCGCATTGGCGCGAAACGCCGCCGTCGGTCAAGGAGCGTTTTTTGGCTTGGCTCGACAGTCTGCTCGAGTGATTATTTTTTCTGCCCCAACGCTTTGCTTTTAAGCGAGGCCGCTTCCACGGCGTCCATGACCGTCGAGCGGAAGGTGCCGCGCTCCAGCTCGCGCAGTCCGGCGAAGGTGGTGCCGCCCGGCGTGGCCACCAGATCGCGCAATTCCCCCGCGTGACGACCGGTTTTGATGAACATCTTTGCCGCGCCGAACACCGTTTGCGAAGCCAGTAGGTTGCTCACCTTACGCGCCAGGCCCAATTGCACGCCGGCATCCGAGAGCGCCTCGATCATCATGAACACGAAGGCCGGGCCGGAACCCGACAAACCGGTGACCACATCCATGAGTTCTTCGCTTTGCACGACGACCGTTTTGCCGACGGGCTCGAAGATGCCGCGCGCGATCTGCATGTCGTCTTCGGTGGCGTTTTTACCGGCGAACAGCGCCGACGCGCCTTCGAGCACCAGCGCGGGGGCGTTGGGCATGACGCGGATGATGCGCACGTTTTTATCGCCGAAGGCTGCGCCGATCCGCTCGGTGGTGATGCCCGCGGCGATGGAAACGATGAGCAGCGATTCGTCGACGGCCTCGGCCATGTCGGCCAGCACCTGATCGATGTATTGCGGTTTGACGGCCAGCACGAGAATGTCGCAGCGATGCGCCAGCGACCGGTTGTCGTTGGTCACTTCAATGCCGTAGGTGTCCACGATGAAGCTGCGGCGGTCTTCGAGCACTTCGGTGGCCAGCAGGTGGGCGCGGTCTGCCGTTTCGGCGGTCAACAGGCCGCGCAACAGCACTTCGCCCATATTGCCCACGCCGACGATGCCGATGGTTTTATCGGTAAACATATCTCCTCCACGCAACAGTCGCCGCCGCGCGGCGAACGTATGGGATAAAACGATTGCCGGGTGATGTTTCAAGGTGAGCCGTTACTAATACCGTATCGGGCGGGGAAAAGAAACCGCGATTACAGAAATTTGCCGACCCACAATCCGCCGAGTCGCACGGCCAAATTGGCGACCGACATGACCGCGCCGGGGGCGTTCAATTTTTTCAGGTCGCAGGTCATGGCGGGCACCAAGGCGCGAACGGCCGTTTCCTCCAGTTGCCGAGTGGAAATGCCGTGGGCGGTCATCGCCCGCGCGGCTTCGCGGCTGTGGCGGAACGCCTGGTTGAGGACGCCCAGCACGTGGTCGCTGCGTGCATGATCGACGATCGCTCGGGGTTCATAAACCAGCCGCCAACCGGCTTGACGCAGGCGGACGGAGATGTCGACGTCCTCGCCGCAACTGGCGAAGCGGCCGGAGAAACCGCCAACCGACGCGAGGGCTTCGCGGCGGAAGGCGCAGCACAAGCCCATGACCATCCAGTTGTCGTCGATACGCTTTTCACCGTGCGATTGCGGCGTGTGCCGCGCCCGCCAGCGATCGGCGAAGGTCGCGTCGCCCACTTCCACGCCCCGGCCGCCGACCGCGCCGACGTCGGCATCGGCGAAGGGCGCCAGCAGCGCGGCGACGCAGCCCGGGCGCGGAATGGCGTCGGCGTCGAAAAAAACGATGATCTCGGTATCGCTGGCCTTGAACAGGGCATTGCGTGCGCCGGCCACGCCGCATGAGCGTTCGTTGAAAATAACCTTGGCGCCGGAGTTGCATGAAATGCACGCCGAATCGTCGCGGCTGCCGTCGTCGCAAACCAACAGCTTCGCGGGCGCCGGTTGCTGCGCCGCGGCCGCGTTCAAGACGTCGCCCACGGTGGCCGCCCCGTCACGCACAGGGATGGCGACGGTATAGTGTTTACTCACCTTTGCCTCCCGCCAGGTGGATGCGCACATCGTCCATAATGTTAAAGTCATAATGAACCTGGCGGGCCATTTGGTGCAAGGCTTGTTCGCCGGCGGCCAGTTGCGACAGCGCCGTCTCCCAGGCGTCGACGTCGCCGGGCGGCAGGGCGGACGCGCCGCACAGCTCGACCGTTTCGCGCAGGCCGCCGAGGTCCGAGACGAGCACGGGCACGCCGCGCGCGGCCGCTTCGAGCACGACCAGCGGCAGGTTTTCGCGCCAGCGGCTGGGTACGGCCAGCACGTCGATGCCGCGCAGGACTTCATCGATCTTTTCATGCGCAAACGACCCAGCGAACTCCACGGGCGCCTCGGCGGCGAGGCGGCGCAGGTAATCTTTGTAACCCTTCACGCCCTTGCCGTAAACGCGCACCATGAAGCCCCGGCCGTTCTTGGCCGCTTCGATCAGCGTCTCGACGCCCTTTTCCTCGACGAGGCGGCCGACGTACCCGACGACCAGCGGTCCGGCGCCGCGTTGGCGCGGACACGGCTCGACCGACGGCAGGCCGTAGGGACGATGCTGCAAGTTCACTTCGGCAAAGCCCTGTTGCCGGTGCGCTTCCAACAGCGCGCGGCTGGGCGCATAAACGGCTTGCATCAAGCAATAGGCGCGGCGCAGCAGGCGATTGCGGTGCACGAACGCCGCCGCGTGCGCCGGTTGCAGCATCCGGCCCGGCCAGCGGTTGTACATTTCCTTGCCACAATGCCGGCAGTTGAGGCCGCCGGCGGGCCCGGGGCATTCGTTCTGCTGCGGGTCGGTCCAGGTGACGCGGTGGCAAAAGCCCCAATAATCGTGCAGCGTGCCGGTCACCGGAATTTTGTGCGCCACCGCCCACTCGACGATCCGCGCGCTGGTCAGCAGCAAGTGATGCACGTGCAGATGATCGGGCGCGAACGTCGAAATAATATTCTTCAGCAGTTCATAGGCGCGGGGGTTATCGTAGGTTTCGCGCAGGCGGATCAGCGCGCCGGGCTTGGGCAGTGAAGCGGCGTCAAGCACGGCGTAGGCGACGCCGTTTTCGTCGGCGCGATGCACCCGCTCGCCGTGCCCGTCGCCCCGCGCGATCAGCAGCACGTCATGGCCCTGGTGCACGGCCGCCTCGGCTAGATGCCGGGCGTACACTTCCGCGCCGCCGTGGATGCCGCGCACGTCCTGATGGATCAAGTACGCGATCTTCATCACACCAACAAAGCACAGGTGAGGGCGCAGGTCAAAGCGGGGCGGATCAATTCGCGCGCAGCCATTGGCGCGCGGCGCGCAGGAAGGGGCGGGCGGCGCGCAGGTTGTGGCGCGGCAGGTCGCGGCCCTCGCGCACGGCGGTCTGGAGTTGTTCGCGCGCGGCGGCCGTGTCGCCGGCGGCGGCCAGCAGCAGGCCGAAGCGCACGCGCGCCTCGGTGAAGGTCGATTGGCTGAGCACCTGTTTGTAGGCTTCCATCGCCAGGTCGTTTTGCCCGGCGCGCTCGAGGGCGCGGGCGTAGGCGAGGTAGGCTTCGCCGAATTTGTAACGGGCGTCGCGGCGGACGATGGGGGCGAGCAACCGTGCCGCTTCCTCGGCTTTGCCCAGACGGTCGAGGGTCAGCGCCAACCAGTATTGCGGCTCGATTTCGTCGTCGATTTTCGCGACCGCCTGGCGGAGAATCGGCTCGGCCTTCGCGTAGTCGCCGCGCTTGTAGAGCAGTTCGCCCAGTTGCGCGTAATCGTAGGGCAGCGGGTTGTCTTCGATCTTGTGCTCGAGTTCGCGTACGCGCCGCCGCTCGTCGAGGGTCAGCGAAACCTTGCCTTCCAGCGCCGCGCCGCCCCCGCCGGTCAGCGGCAGAATCACGTTGACGACGAAGTAGGCGATCGCGCCCAAGGGACCGAGAAAAATGACGATCCAGATCCAATAGCCGTCAGGCCGGGTGCGGAAATAGTGGATGATCGCCGCGACGGTCAGCAGCGACCAGAGCCAATAAGGCACCGAACTCAGAAATCCCGACAGCAAAAATTACTCCTTCGATTAAGGCGCCACCCTAGCAAACCGCGGCGGATTTGGCAAAAGTCGACGGCGGTCATTTTTCCGCTTCCGCTTCGCCGGTGCGCAGCAACACCTGACGCAATAAAATCGGACCGATGATTTCATTGATCGCGATGGCGGCGATAATCAGCGTGCTCAATGGGCCGCCTATGATGGGAACGGTTCGTTCGATAATCAAGGCCAAGGCGATGTTCAATCCCGCTTGACCGTTATAACCCATCCAGCTCACATGACGTTCAAGGAAATCGCCGCCGGCCAATTTACTGCCGGCGTATGTGCCCATATACGTGAACAGCAGACGTGAAGCGACCAACAACAGCGCCGCCACGCCCATCAATTTTAGAGCGGGAATATCGATCTTCGCTCCGGCGACGGTGAAAAAAACGACGAAGATCGGCAGGCTATGCTTTTCGATTGCCTGAATCATCTGTTCGCCGTGTCGACTGAAATTTTCGATGAAAAATCCAGCCGACATACAAACCAAAATACCCGAAAGATGTGCGGCGTTGCTCAGATAGATGGCCAGATAGGAAACGGTCAACACCAGAACCGGCAATTCCTGGCCGATATACCGAATATAGAGGGTCAACAGCGATCCGATCAACAAACCTACTCCCAACGAGCCGATTACTTCCCAACCGATCAGCAACAATACTTTTGCGTTGAATCCTTCATCCGGGGACAACAACATGCGCGCGACAATGATTCCGACCGAAAAGAAAATCAGCACAACGATATCCTTGAGCATCGTTACGCTGAGGATCAGGGTCGTATGCGGTCCGCGTGCGTTCATTTCCGTAATGACGGCGATGGTCGAAGCCGGGCTTTGAGCCACCGCCGAAAGACCCAGCAGCAGAGCCACCGCCAAGGCGAACGGAAAAGATCGGTCGGCGGTGAGCGGCATGTATGGGGCCAAAACGACAAACAGCGAAAGCACGCCGACGAACACTACCAGCGATTGCAGAGCGGTTATCGAGAGTATTGTTTTCAGCCGAAGGCGCAGTTCGTGCAGGCGCAGTTCGCCGCCGGCGGCAAAGGCGATAATGCCCAATGCCATATTGTCGATTAGACCAAGCTGTACAACCATCGCCGGCGATAAAAGATTTAAACGAGAGCTGAGAGCGCCTAGTACATAAGGGCCGAAGAACAAACCGGCCAGCAAATAACCGTTGATCATCGGTAAACGCAGACGCGCGGATAGTCTGCCGGCCAGCCAGGAACACAGCAAGACAAAGCCCAGGGCCATGATCGGCTCATCGCCATAGGCATGGAAGTTCGTAGCGTCGATTGTGTTGACGATGTAAAGCAAACCGACTAACGCGACGAAGACGAACACGCCCCTCATTGTTGCCTCTCCTGACGCAACGGGGTGCGCCCGAAGGGAATCGATGCCAACGAAGGACCGACCAGTTCATTGACCACCACGCCCAAAATCAACGTGGTGACGACCAGGGAGCTGATCGGCGAATGGTACAATCGCTCGTAATTGATCGCCATGGCGATGGCCATGCCGCCTTGTCCCAACAAGCCCAGACCGCCCAGGCGCAGTCGGCCCGGCGGCGCGCCGACGAGCCGATGGCCGAGCAAGCCGCCCAACACTTTACCGGCCAAACGCAGCCCCAGATACAACAGCGCCAACGGCAGCAGATGCGCGGTGTCTAACGACCACATGCAGCCGACAAGCATGAGAAACAGCACGTAGATGGTCTGCTCAGAGGAAGCCAACACGCGGTAGGCCGTTTCCTTTTGACCGGAAAGGTTGGCGAAGGTGATGCCCGCGATTGTCCCCACGAACACCGCCGACAGGTGAACGTATTCGGCGACGCCCGCGGCAAGGCTGATCACGCCGATGATGACCAGCAGCACCGTTTGCTCGTTGCGCGCCAGGAGCATTGTCGATTTGAGCAGGATGCCGAACAGCACGCCCAGCAGCAGCGTCAGCGCCGCGAGGCTCAGGCCCGTCGGCCAGGCGATCGGTCCGATATGGTAGGTGGGGAAAAAAGCGAAGAAGAAGCCGAAGATCAGCAGGCCGGGCAGATCGTCGACCGTACCCACCAGGCGCATCGCCTGGGCGGTGCGGCCGGTGAAGCGCGGGCGGTCGTCAAGCAAAAACACGCTGGACGGCGCGGTGCCGGCGGCGCAGGCGGCAAGGGTGACCACGGCGGCGAAGAAAATCGTCTTGTCGTACCCGAATTGCAGGTGGTTGTTGAAAAACAAATAAACGCCGGCGAACACAAGCGCGAAGGTCAGCAACGATTCACCGAAAGCGATCGTCCACATGCGTAGCGCAATGCGGCGCAGCCGTCGCCATTCGAGATGCACGCCGAAAAGAAAGCCGATCCACCCCAGAAACAGCACGACGGCGGGTCCGGATTTTTCGAGCACATTGGGCGTGAGTAGATCGGCGCCCGCCGGGCCGACGGCCATGCCCACAGCGATGAAAATCAACCCGTTGTCGAATAGGCGGCGCACGATGGGCGGCGGGGTCCAGAGGGAGCGAAGCGAGTGGGAGCCGATCAGAGCGACGAGCAGCAGAACCAAAAAACCGATGACGATCTGCAAGCGGCTCTCCTCGTGAACGGGCTCTTGTTATTTTTTTTCGCGACGATCCCTCGGATGCCGGAAATGCGACACCGGCAGCGCGAACACAACGCCGCGCGGACCGGCGTCGGCCTCGTACATGACCTCCTCGATCAACTCGACGGCTTCGGTGAGCTGCGAGTCGTCGACCACGGTGAACAGCGTGGTGTTGTAGGGGTTCGCACCGCCCCATAGGTGACGGAATCCGGCGAAAATCGGCATCTGTTCGCGGACGATCTTCCCCATGCCCTGGCTTTCGATCAACGTGGCGGTGGTGATGCCCAGCTCGACGAGCGCGGCGACGACATCGCGCACCGTGTCCTGGTCGTTGATTACGGCCATCAGCAAATGTTTACCGGCAGTTGATTCAGTGATGGCGTTCCTCCACCGCGGCCACGGCCGCGAGCACATCGGCGGGCGTTTGCGCCGCGCGCAATTCCCGATTGAATTGCTGGTCTTTGATCATGCGCACGATCTTGCTGAGGATCTGCAAATGACGGGCGTCCACGCGTTTGGGGCCGACCACCAGGAAAATCAAATCGACGGGTTGTTCATCCGGACTGCAATAATCGACCGGGCGAGTCAGGCGCGCGATCAGCACGCGCGTCTGGTTCAACTTGTCGTAGTAGGCGTGCGGAATCGCCGCGCCCAGACCGACCGCCGTGCTGCACAGGTTTTCCCGCTCGGTGAACACCTGAAACAGGCGCACGCGATCCGCGGGCGTGATCATGTCCGCGCCCACCATGCGTTGCGTGATTTGTTCCAGCGCTTCCAGGTTGGTGGCGGCTTCGATGTCCAGGTAGATCCCGTCGGCGCCGACCAGATCCGATAATTTGATCATCATTACTCCTCGAACATCGCCAGACTTCATCAGCGAGATTGTCGACCGAGACGCTCAAATTGTAGCATCTTTAAGCGTACGTTTCAGCCGATCGCAAACCATTGCCACTTCGTCGGCCGTCATGTGCGAATACAGCGGCATGGCCAGCGCCGACGCCGACGCCCGTTCGGTGACCGGCAGCGGCGGCTCGGGCGCGGCGAAGCCGGCGTACGAGGCCTGTTTGTGCAGCGGCGGGTAGAAGTACCGCTTCGTCTGCACTTTACGCTCGCTCATCAACCGGTAAACGCGGTCGCGATCGTAGCGCTCCGGCGCGAGAAACACGACGAAGTAGTTGTGTGTCGAGCGCCAGCCGGCCGGGATGATCTGGAACGAAACGCCCGGCACGTCGGCCAGCAACGAGCGATACTGATCGACGATCCGCTCGCGCATGCCGATCAGCTCGTCGACGCGTTTGAGATTCTGCAAACCCACGATGCTGTGGAACTCGCTGATGCGCGCGCTCAGACCGAACGATTCGACGTCGGCGCCGTCGGCGCTCTTGCCATAGTCGCGCATGTTGCGCACCTGCCGCGCCAGTTCGGCGTCGTCGGTGGTCAGCAGACCGCCTTCCACCGCGGTGACCACCTTGGTCGGCGACAACGAGAAAATTTCGGCTCGACACAACGCGCCGCCGATCACGCCGGCGCATTGCGCGCCCATCGCCTGCGCGCTGTCGCACAACAACGGCAGGTTGTGACGCGCGGCGACTTCGCGCAGGCCGGCCATGTCGGGGTAAAGTCCGAAGGCGTTGGTGCCGATGATCGCGCTGGTGCGCGCGGTGATGCGCCGTTCGACGTCGGCCGGGTCGAGCGTGTAGGTGTCGGGCGTGACGTCGGCGAACACCGGCTGCAAACCGTTCCAGACGATCGCGTGGCCGGTGCTGGCCCAGGTGAAGCTGGGCAGAATGATTTCGCCGGTCAACTCCATCGCACGCACGACCAGCATCATGCCGCTGGTGCAGGAACTGACGGCCACCACGTGTTTCACGTTCATCAGCCGCGCGGCCTCGGCTTCGAAGGCGGCGGTGTACGCGCCGACGGTCAGGCGGCCGGATTTCCACACTTCGGCGAACAACGGCTCGACCTGCTCCCAGGGCACGAGCGTCGGTTTGGTCAGATCGATGGGACGATCGTTCATGGCGTTTCCTTTCGCAAGGCGTAAAAGGTTTCCCCGCTGACCGAGGGATCGGGGATGTCGCGTTCGAAACGGTAGCGGCGCAAATACTCGCCCGTCCGCCAGCCGGCCGCTTGCGCGTCGGCAAGGAATTCCGGCGTGCGGTACCAATGGAAGATCGGCTTGTCGCCGGTCGTCTTGACGCCGCCAATGCGCCGCACGAAGGCGTCGTACGGCTCCAATCGATGCGGATTGTACACTTTTCGGCCCGCGTTCACGAAGTGAAAATAGAGGCGGTACATCCAGCTTCGCTCGACGGCGTTGGTGCTGACGATCGCCTCGCCCGGGTTCATTACGCGGAAAATTTCGCGCAGCGCCCGGCGGCGGTTTTCGCGTCCGCGAATGTGCCCGAGCAGTTGGCCGACCATTAAGACGTGATCGAATTGCCCGTCGGCAAAGGGCAGGGAGAGGGCGTCGGCCTCGTGGACCTCGATCGTCAGTCCGCGTTCGCGCGCGCCCCGGCGGCAAACGTCGACGAAGGCCGGCAGGTAGTCGACCGCTGTGACGGCGAAGCCGCGTTCGGCCAGACCGAAGGCTTCGCGCCCGCCGCCGCAGCCGACGTCGAGCACCGCGGCGCCGGGAGAAAAATATTTATCAACCAAATAGGCTTCGGTCGGATAGAGGCCAAGCCGAACCGTTTCAGCGCCCCATTTGCGCCGTTCGCCGGGATCGTCATAGAACTCGCGCATATCGCCGCTCATCGTCCGCTCCGATAAGGGGGGAAGAAATTGGTCGTCGGCGCCTGTCCGGCTTCATGCGCGAGTCGGGTCAGTTCGGCGACGACGCCGGTGTCGTGCGTGAAGCGGCCGATGACGAAATCGGCGCGCTTGGGCGAAAAATTGGCCTTGAAAGCGAACAACGAATCGTCGCCGCGGTAGCCGCCGCCCAGGTGAAATTGCCGGCCGCCGTCGCGTTTGGCCTGCCGCGCTCCCTGAATCAGCAAGTAGTTCGTCGCGTGCAAATGATGCATTGCGGGCTCGGAGCAACTCAGGTGATAGTGCAGATATGGACCGGACCGTAAAAAGAGAGTGTAGGCGCAATCCTGCCCGTCCAGGTGTGCGCGCCACAGCTGGAAACCGTCACCCAATCCCGCGGCGAGCGATTGAAAATAGTCGTCGGCGAAAAAATAATAATCGTCGGCGCCGCATCTGCGCATCGTGTCGCGATACATTTTCCCGAACGCATCGAGAAATTCCTGGCCCACCCGTTCAGCCTTCAGGCCCTGCCGGTGCGATTGTCGTCCGTCGCGCCGATTGTTTTTATTCAGCTGTTCGTCGAGATCGCCGGTCAGATCGATCCACACCGTTCGGCTCAGCGTTTGCGTCTCGAGATGTGCGCCGAAGAGTAGATAATTGTTAAGCAGCGGATGAAAGCGAATGAACTCGGCGACGATGCCCAGCGACTGTGCCCGTTCGCGCCAGGCGGCCCACATGGCGCCGGCGTGCGATTCGCGGTCGATCAACGGCCCGGCATAACCGTAAGGGGAAATCGCGTCGAAGCGATCGGCGTAGGGATGCGTGAAGGGCAACGCGGCCAGCGGGCGGCGCAGTACGACGTGCATTCCAAGCGTTTCGTCATTTTCGTAGACGAACAGCAGCGGTTCGCCTTCGCCGCGCCGGGCCAGCGGGAGCAGGTAACCCGGTTCGTAATAGACGTCGCTCGCGCCGTGGCGTTGCAGCACCGCATGCCAGGCGTCGGCATGATCAAGCGTCAGGACGGTTGTTTTGTTCATCGTCAAACACGTTGAACCGGTCGGACTTGCCGGCGTCGGGCTCGTACAACCCTTCACGTCCGAGCACGACCGGGAAGGTTTTTACCATGATTTTCAGATCGCGCCAAAAAGACCATTTTTGCACATACTCCACGTCCTTGGCCAGCTTCTCGTCCCAGGACAGCGCGTTGCGGCCACTGACCTGCGCCAGGCCGGTCAGTCCCGGGGCCAGGCGCAAACGCCGGCGTTGCGTCGCATCGTATTGCGCCGCGTGCTCGGGCAGAGCCGGACGCGGGCCGACCAGCGACATCTCGCCGGCCAGGACGTTGAACAGTTGTGGCAGTTCGTCCAGTGACCAGGTGCGCAGGAAATGCCCCACGCGCGTGATGCGCCAATCGCGATCGCCGACGTTCAAGCCGTCGCCCATGGTCGCGGCGCCCTCGACCATCGTGCGGAATTTCCAGAGCCGAAAGGCGCGGCCGTCGCGGCCGAGGCGCTCCTGCCGGAAGAAGATCGGACCAGGCGAATCGAGGCGAATGGCCAGAGCGATAGCCAGCAAGAACGGCGCACCGATCAACAGCACCGGCACGGTGAGCAACAGATCGAAAGCCCGCTTCAACCGCTGTTCGCAGCCGCATGCCTTTTCCTCGCTTGCGGCCTGCAATTCGGCAAGCACCTGCGTGGCCAACTTGCCGCGTTCGAAGCGCGTCGCCAGTTCGCGGGCGTTGCGGCCGCACTGCGCGCGTCGCGGCGGGTCGTCGGCCAGCGCGGCGATTTGCGTTGCGGCTTGCCGCGTATGGCGCGGCAACACCAGTCCGGCGTCGGCCTCGCGCAGCAACTCGGCCGTCCAGCCGTCGGTGTTGACCGCCACGGGCATCCCGGCCGCCAGGCAGTCGAAAAATTTATTCGGACTGTTGGTCCGCAACACCGGGAGATCGGCGAAGGAGACCAAGCCCAAATCGCATGCGCATAGAATGGCTGCCGTTTCGCGCCGCGTTACCGGTCCGGCAAAGACAATGTTCGGCATGCGTTGCGTGGCCGCGCGCAACTCCAGGCGCGCGCGGTCATTGCCTTCGCCCAACAGCAACAGCCACAGGTCGTCGCGATCCAAACGGCGAAATTGCGCGGCGAGATCGACCAACCAATCGCCGTCGTTCGATGGACCGAGGTTGCCCGCGTGCACGACGACGAAGGCGTCGGCAGGCAAGCCCAGACGCTCGCGCCAGCCGGCGGGATCGGCCTGATCAAACAGATCGAAGTCGCAGGCGTTGGGGACGAGCGCTACGGGCTTGTCGACGGGTGCGATGGAGCGCACGCCTTCGACCATCCCCGGGCTCAAGGCGACGAGGCGCGCGGCCCGGCGATAGAAAAGGCGTTCGGCGTATCGGGCGATGCGTTGCAGCCATGGATTGTTCAACGCGCCCAGTTCGATTGGCGCGCGCGGCCAGAGGTCACGCACTTCGAAGACGAACGGCGTGCCGCGCAGCAGGCGGATCATCAACCCCGGCACCCCGACGGTCAGCGGGGTAGAGGTGGCGAACACGACATCGTGGCGCGGTAAAAACACGCCCAGCAACGTGGCCCAGACCATGTAGGCGAGAAAGGCTTTCACCCGGCCGAAAAAGCCCATGTGCTGTGCGTAACTCACTCGCACCGAAACGACGTCGATGCCCTCGATTTGCATCCGGCGGATCAAATGCCGCTGCGGCGGTCGGCTCAGGCTTGAATAGCGGCTGGCCAGTGCGAGCACGGTGACGCGATGTCCCTGCGCCGTCCAACGCCGCGCGAACTCGTAACCGCGCGTACCGCTGATGCCGTCGCGGTCGGAAAAATATTGGTCGAGATATAGGATTCTCATCGTTTCAGCAACTCGTCGATCGCCGCCATGACGCGCGCCGGCGACAGGCCGCGCAGGCAGTGGTGATATTCATAGGGGCAGCCGGCGTAGGGCTCGAGCGTGTAGCACGGCGCGCAGGTGCGATCGGAAATCACCGCGCGCCCGTGCGGGCCGTAGGGGCGCGTCCGCCATGGTTCGCTGGGTCCGAAAACGGCGACGGTGGGCACGCCGCAGGCGGCGGCGAGGTTCATCAATCCAGAGTCGTTGGCCACGAACAGATCGCAGACGCTCATTAACGAAAAGGCGTCGGCGAGGTCGCCCCAACCGGCAAGCCCGTGCACCGGCGTTTTCGCCAAACGCCGGACCAGCAAGCCCGTGCCCGGCTCGCCCGGACCGTCAAAGACGATCGCAGGCAGGCCGTACGCGGCGTGCACCTGCTCGGCGACGGCGGCGAAATGCTCCTCGGGCCAGCGCTTCTCGACCCACCGCCCGTCGCAGCCGGTGTGCAGGCCCACATAGCGCGCCCGCGGATCGAGGCCCTTTTCAGTCAGATACTGTCGCGCGCGCTCGGCCAGCGCGGCTGGGACGGTCAGCGCCGGCCACAGCTCGGCGAGATTGTGCGTCCAGCCCAGATGCTCGGCCAGCGTCATGTTCTGTTCGAGGTCGTGTCCTTTGCGCAGCGGGACGAAGGCCGCGGTCAGATGTCCCGCCGCTTTTTCGATCGGCGTATAACGATGCCCGAGACGTTCACCGATGTCGGCCAGCCGCGCGAAACGGTACGCGTTTTTTCCCGATGGATAGGCGAACAGCACACGATCGAACCGCCGGCGACGAATTTCACGAAGCAGCCGCCATCGTCCGCGCCAGCCGCGAAAACGCGGCTCGTCGGCCGCCAGGGCCTCGTCGAGCGCGGACGCTTGCGCCAGCACCGGCAGCAGGCGCGGCGACAGCACCAACATTGTCGTGCGCTCGCCGGCCCGCCGGGCGGCCGCGGCCAACGGCAGTGCCAGCAGCGCGTTGCCGATCCCCTGCAGACTGACGATCAGCGTGTCAGCCATCGGCCATCTCGAGGTAGAGTTGGAGCATCTGGCGCGTCATTTCGCGGGCGGTGAATTTTTTCGCGCGCTGGAGCGCCTTGGCGGCGATGCGGTCGCGCCAGACGTCGTCGTTGCTTATTCGCCCGAGCGCCTCGGCCAGTTCCGTTTCGTTGCCGGGCGCGACGATGACGCCCGAATCGTCGACCACCTCGGGCAAGCTGGTCGTGCGCGCGACAATCGCCGGCGTACCGCAAGCCATCGCCTCGACGGCAGGCAGACCGAAGCCTTCGTAAAAGCTGGGCAGTACGAGCGCGACCGCGCCGCGATACAGGTGCAGCAGATCGTCGTCGCCGACATTGCTGAGCACTTTGATGTCGGCGGACAGCAATTGCCGCGCCGAAGCGGTCAGCAACTCAGGCCGGCCGACCAGCGCCAATTGGCAGTCGTCGCCCAAGGCGCCTTCGCGCCGCGCGTGCAAATAGGAGCGCATCAACCCTTCTTCGTTTTTTTGCCGGCCGAACTGACCGACGAACAACAGGTAGCGTCGTGTCAAACCGTAACGGGCGAGTACAGCGCGATCCGGTTCGCCGGGCGTGAACAGCGGGTCGTAGCCGGGGTAAATCACCCGCAGGCGATCGGGCGCAATGCGTAACTGGCTGTTGATTTCGTCGGTGCTGAAGTGGCTGATCGTGTGTAGGATGTCGGCCTTTTTCGCCAGCGAATAGCGTAGGCGCGTACGAACGTACTGGCGTAGGTTCGGCCCGAGCGGATCGGTGAAGTGCGGGCTGCGTCGGGCGAGATCGTACAACGAAAAGAGGGTGCGTGCGTGTTCGTCGTAGGACGGCGTCATCTCCAGGGTGCAGTGCAGCACGTCAACCCGATACAGCGCCAAGTGATGGTGGACGAACCAGCGCCGCGCCGCTTCGCGCGCCGCCGGTCCAAGAAAGCCGTGCAGGTTCAGTCGCCGATAAGTGAAGTTTTCCGGCAGCGGTCGAGCCAGGCGCAGCTCGGGCGTGAAGCCGAAAACGAGGTAGCTGTTTTCCCGATCCAGCTCGCTCAGGTTTTCCAGCAAATGTTTGACGATCCGCCCCGCGCCGGTCAGCGCGTTGGGATAGTAGGGCGTCGCGTCGATGAGAAACCGTTTCATCGTGGCAATACTCGTTCGATCATTTCCCATACATTACCGGGGCGCAGGCCGCTCAGGCAAGGATGCCCCGGCACGGGACAGCGCTCTTGGCGGCAGGGGGCGCAGGGAACCGGATGGACCAACGCGTGCGTCGCATCGGCCGCCCAACGCGCGGCGACGTTGGCGCCCGACATGATCGTCACCACCGGCGTGCCGACCGCGCGCGCCAGATGCGCCGGACCGGAATCGACGCCGACCGACAGGTCGGCCTGGGCGATCAGCGCGGCGCTTTCAACGATGGTAAACCGTCCGGTTGCATCGAAGAGGTATGGTCGGTCAGCGGCGAGCAAACGATCGAATGGGCGATCGGATGGTCCGCCGAGCAGAAGCAGGCGGGCATCGAGACGGTCGTGCAGCAAGGCGATCAACTCGCGCCAATGCGCCGCCGGCCAGGTTTTTGCCGGCGTGCGCGCTGCGGCGTGCAAAGCGATGCGCGGTCCCGCTCCGGCGACCTTCTCCCACACTTGCTGCGCCGTGGCGATCAACGGCGTGGTCAGCGACAAGGGCGACGCCGCGACAATCGGCAAAGCGAGCGCTTCGTGCAGCAGGGCGGCATGGTTGTCGGCCTCGTACCGCTGCTCGACCGGCGGCGCGCCGGGGTGCGTCGCCAGCGATGCCGCGCCGCGATGGTCATAGCTGACCACTCGCGGCACGTCCAGCGTTGTGCACAGGAGCATATCGCGCCAATCGTGGCGCAGGTTGACCAGCAGGTCGGGTGCGGTGTCGCGCACGGCTTGCCGATAGGCAGGCACCCGGTCGGTTCCGTGTAAAAACGGGCTCGCCCAGGCGAAGGCGCGATGCCCGTCCAGTTCGACCAGCGGTTGCGCGGCCGGATGACAGGCCACGGTGAGCGTCGCCTGCGGCCAGGCCGTTTGCAGCATGGCCAGCGCCGCGCGCGCCAAAAGATAATCGCCGAGGTGATCGGGCTTGTGCACCCAGATGCGCCTCATGTCGGGCATGGCGCGATGGAGCCGTATTTTGCGCCACGGCTTGGTCAGCAGACCCGACAGGCGGATGGTCGTATACAGCGCGTTCATCGGCGTTCCTCGGCCGACGACGGTTGGGGCGTCGAAGTCGGCGAGGTGACGGAGGGTTCGTTAATGACGCCGATGCGCATGCGGTGAATCGCCGTGCCCATCGCCCAGACGGCGACGATCAAATAGGAACTGTGGTGCGGCTTGAACAGGAACGAGTCGAATCCGCCCGAGCCGAGGAAAAAGAGAAACGCCAGAAACAGGCCGCGGCTTAGTTGTTTCAACTCGACGTCGACGAGAAGCTTCATATTGTCGCGCAAGCGGCGCCAGAGGCGGACGATCACCGTCATGAACAAGATAAAGCCGATGATGCCGGTGCCGGTGAGTACGTCGACGTACATGTTGTGCGGGCTGCCGTACATCGGCTGAATGCCTTCGAGAATGGAATATTTGCCGTAGACGAAGGCGTAGTTGTTGTAACCCACGCCCATGAGCGGATGTTCGATGATCAGGTTGATCGAACTGACCCAGCGGATGAGGCGCGACTCGGCGCTGCTGGACGAGTAGTAAAAAAAGTCGACGACTTTCTGCTCGACGTCCAGGTCGCCGAAAATGGAGGTCGTGAGCAAGGCGATCATGCCTGCGATCAGCAGCAAAGCGAGCGACACGCGCCGCCAATCGATCTGCCCGTGGAGGAGCATCACGGTCAAGCCGAATAAAATGCCGACCCAGGTGCCGCGGTTGAAAGTCAGGGCGATGCATAAGACGATCGCGGCGACCAGGATCATTCCGGCCAGTCGCTGCATCTTTTGCCGGTATAGCGGCCGGAAATGCACGGCGAGGGCAAGGATGATCGCGTAGTAAATGCCGGTGTAGCTGGTCGAACCGGCGATGCTGATCATGCGCAACAGCTTGTGTTTGAGGTAGATGTAGGCGGGCACCATCGTCAACAGGTTGTACCAAAATTCAGAGTGGGTCACGTAAATGTAAAAACTGACCGCAATCATCCAAACGGCCCACACCAGCAGCCACTTGACCAAACGCAGCACCTGCCGCTTGCTGTCGAGCGCGTCGATCAGCGCAATGTAGCACATGACCATCTCGGTCAAACGCAGCAGTTCTTTTGTATTGAATACGATATTGCCCGGGCTGACCATGGCCACTTTCACGATGCAGATGATCGCCATGCCGTTGAACAACAACAGGCCGCGGGCGACGTGATCGTCGCGCGGGATGACGAACCGCCGACGGAGAATGGAGCGCGTCAAGTAGCCGCCGAAAATCAACAGCACGAAGGCGTCCTCGATGGTAATCGCCCAGGGTCCGGGAATGTCCAGGCCGATGTTGGGTAGAGCCATGACCAGGGGAAAAAGAAAGATGATCGAATGGCGGCGGAAGAAAACGAGCAGGAAGACGACTGCGCCCAACAGCATCATCAACAGTCCGAATTTCATGCCGGCGATGGATTTGCCGACGATCCAGGCCGTGACGATGGCGATCAGCGGACCCACGATCCAGCGCGGATCGCGTTGCGAGGTCAGCCGTTGTGCCAGTTCGCTATAATAGGACATCGTCTCCATTCCGTTCCAAGGCCATGATCAAAGCTTGCTCCAAACGCGCGGCGACCGCGCGATCGGTGAACAACCGTTGCGCGCGTTCGCGCCCGATCGCGCCGAGTGTTGCACGCAACGCCGGGTCGAGCAGCCGCGTCATTGCCGCGGCCGCGGCGGGCGCGTCGTTCTCCGCGACGAGCAATCCCGCGGCGTCGACGACCTCCGGAATTGCGCCGCAGCGCGAAGCGACGATCGGCACGCCGGCGTTCATCGCCTGCGCTAGTATATGGCCGAACTGCTCAGCCCAGCCGGGCACGGTGCGGCTAAGCGCCACGAGGGCGTCGGCGTCGGCCAGCAGCGAGGGTACCCGGTCGTGGGGCACCGCATCGGCAAAGGTCACACGCTTTTGAATTTTCAACCGCACCGCTTGGGCGTGCAAAGCGTTGCGTTCGGAACCGTCGCCGACGACCGTCGCCCGCCAATCCCGCGCCGCGGGATGCGCCAGCGCGTCGAGAAAAAGATCGACGCCCTTTTTGCGGTCGAGCCGACCGACGAACAAGGCGTGCGGCTGTCGGCGCGGGCGACGAACCGGCGGCGGATCAACTTCCGGCACGCCCACCTGCGGCGTCACGGTCAACGGGCCGCGATAGCCCGCATCGCGCGCCGTCCGCGCGGCCAGGCGTGAACCGACCAACAACCGCCGCGCCGCGCGGTACACCGGCCAGGCCAACGCGCGCGAACGGGCTTCCAGCGGCAGGTTTTCCCAAGCGAAGGGCAGCAACGGCAAGCCCAGCACCGCCGCTGCGTAAGCCGCCTGCAACGCGGCCAGGCCGCCTGGTTCGGTTTCGGCGAGCATAACGTCGGGTCGCCACGTGCGGAGCGCGCGCATTAATTCGGGCTGCGGAAACCGAAAACGACGCACGTGTCCGGCACGCGGACAGTCGAACAACGCGACGGCGAAACGCGGATCGGGCGCAAAGCGGCGCAACCCGAAATCGGGCTCGGGCCACGTTTGCGGCGCGGCGAGAAAGATCTCGTGACCGCGTTCATGCAGGGCATGAAGCTTACCGCGATTGCCCGCGACGAGGTAGGTGTGACCCAGCACGGCGAGGCGCATCAGCCCACCCCCAACGTGCGGTAGAGCGCGGCAGCCTGCGCGGCGATGCGCGGCCAGCCGAAGCTTTCGCGCACCGACGGCGCGACGGTTAGCGCCGCTTGTCTGGCGCGCGGACCGTCGGCCAGCGCGCGGCGGATCGTCTCGACCAACGCGGGTACGCTCACCGCTTCGGCGAGGTACGGCGATTGCACGGCGCGCATTACCTCGGGCAGCGAGCCGGCGGGCGTGGCGGCAACCGGCGTGCCGCAAGCGGCCGCTTCCAGCACGATCAGGCCGAAGTTTTCCTCGGCGCGTGTGGGCACGACGAACAGATCGGCGGCGCGATAAACGGCGGGCAGGTCGTCGTCGGGGATGAAACCGAGAAAACGCACGCGATCGTCGATGGACAATTGCCGCGCTTGACGCTCCAGGTCACCGCGCAACGGGCCGCTGCCGCCGATCAGGCAGGCGACGTTTTTCCCTTCGCGCCGCAACGATGCGACGGCTTCCAGCAGAAGATCCAATCCCATGCGCGCGGTCAGGCGGCGCACGGTGATGATCACGAAGGCGTCGGCGGGCAGGCCGTGCACCGTGCGCAAATCGACGGAGGCATCGGCTGGAAGGAAATGGTCGGCGTCGATGCCGCCGGGAACGATCGCCGCTTCGTCGGCGCGCGAAGGCGCGAGCACGCGCAGCCAGGAGCGCGAAAACTCGGAGAGCATCGCCACGCGGTCGACGCCCAGCAACAAACGGCGCTGCATGCGTTTTTGCGCGGCGAGCAACGCGTCCAGGTACCAGCCGTAAACGAGCGAGCGGCTCGCCCGCAGTTCCGCCGCTTCGACCGCGGACTCGGCGTGCCACGGACCGTAAAAGGTGTACACGGTGGGCACGCGCCCGGCCAACGCCGACAGCGCTCCCTGCGCGGAGAGGGTGAGATGAAAATGCGCGAGGTCGAGATCCGGCAGCAGGTTGCGCGCCGTAGCGCGGGTGGCGCGCCAGGAACCGGCATACCGCCGCGGGGTCGGCGACAGCGGGTAGGCGTAGCGGATCACCCGCACGCCGTCGTCGCGCAGTTCCTCGGCGGGCGCGCCGGCGACGGCTTTGGTCAGCACGGTCACGCGCCAGCCGTTTGACGCCTGTTGCGCGGCGAGGTTTTCCACCACGCGTTCGACGCCGCCGCGTTCGGGCGGAAAGGCATCGGTGACATGCAGAATGCGTACGCTCAAATCCACCACTCCCGGCAGACGTGGCACGGGTCGCACCAATCCCATTTGCCTTCGCGATGCAGGCGGCGGATGCCGTTCCAACGTTTGGAGTTCCATAGGTCGAGTAAGAAGTCGTGATGCGCGTCGCCCAACGCCAGCTTGTAGAGCACGTCTTTGCAGCAGACGGTGACCTTGCCGTCCCAGCCGATGGACATGTCCTTCCATAGTTGCCGGCAGGCGAAGCGTTCGGCCGGCTCGCCGGCGTGCACCGAAGCGGCGCGCAGATCCTCGACCTGACCGCCGAAGGTGTCGGCTTCTTTGATCAGAATGCGATCGCCGCGACCCAGCTGCGGCGCCCAATAATCGCAGAAGGCTTCAACCTCGTCTTCGGTCTGGCGCATGAGTAGGATCTGCAACTCGATTTCCGGCCGCCGCTGCCCGCCGGCGCGTTTATGGGCGAAGAGGCGGGCTACGTTTTCGGCGACCGTTGCGTAAGCGCAACCGGGGCGCACCGCTTCGTAAGTGGCGGCGCTGATACCGTCGAGCGAAACGATCACCTGGTCGAACGCGCCGTCGCCCAACAAACGGCCGACATTGTGTTCATCCAACAGCGTCGCGTTGGTCGAAGTGTACAGCCGCGACAATCCGGCCTGATGCGCGATGACGGCGAAGTCGAAAAATTCCTTGTGCAACAGCGGTTCGCCTAGGCCCATGAGCGCGACCGATTCGAGCCGCCGCCGCTGGTCTTTGAGCTGGTGAACGATCTTGAGGAAAAGTTCGCGCGGCATGAAACCGACCTCGCGGTCCATGCCGGTGCGCGGACACATAACGCACTTGAGGTTGCAGGCGTTGGTTACTTCAATATGGATCGCCTGCGCGAAGGGCAGTAATGTGTCAGGGCGGAAGCGGCGATGAAGTTTGCGATGCAGCGTGTATGCCAGTTGTTCGACCGATTTGTCGGAGGCGAGGTGCATCCGCCGGCGCAAGCCGCGCCAGCCGCCGCCGGTCGTGTCGGAAAACATGACGACTTTACCGCCGTAACGCGCAAGGTCCATCGTCTAATCCTTTTCCACGCGCAGGGCGATTTCGATATCGCGCGCAGGGTAAAGCCAGGCGCAATAGAACTCGTAGAAATCGAGGAAGCGGTTGGCGAACCATTGCACACGGAAAAAGCGGAAAAAACGACTGAAGGTCAACCGTCGCTCGATGAGCGAAAACGGCGGCACGTGCGCGAACCGCTCGAAGACGAAGCGATGTTCCAGCAGCCAGTGCGCGGCGATCGCGGGCGCGGTCAGCCGGCGCGGTTCGCCGCCCGTGAAAAAATCGAAGGCGCGCACCGACAGCGCGCGTTTGTGCGTCGGGTCGGCGTAGGCGCTGCGGTTGGAAAAGTGCGGGGTAACGATCTCGACGCGCGCGCCCGGCGCGGCGACGCGGTGAATTTCGGCCATGAAAGCGGGCACGTCCTCGACATGCTCGATGATGTGCCGTGCGACGATGCGTTCGTACGCGTTGTTCGCCA